>NZ_JASTTF010000029.1:0-2907 GCF_055700955.1 Corynebacterium sp. 1103A | reverse complement strand
ACTCGACGGAATACTTTCTAGGCATAGTTCAATCCTTCCTTAGCTGAGGTAGGAACTAAACCCAGGACGCTTCAGTCTCACCTAAGTCCCTACCCTGCTAGAGCTCTATATAGCTCACCGCAATACTTCTTTGGGTGGCCTTCTTTCCAAAAATCAAGGTAACACCTAAACGCACGTATATAATGATATGCGTATATGTCTATATGCACATGCACACATATTTAAAATTTTAAAGACACGCCAAACCGACAAAGGGATTTCCGTAATTGTAAAGCCAAATGCAGCTGCTATGTTGGATGCTTCCCGCCGGATTTCCTTAGTAGTTTCGGTGGTCGTGCAGAAAAGTAGATGCACCTTCCGGTGCGACAAATCCCTGAGCACCGTGATGCTTCCAAGGTACTTTCCGAATTTCGCCCTTACTGTCGAAGTCGTTCAATCAAAAACGACAAGGCTTAGTAGCCTTTTCTTCGAATGGCTATTATAGAAAAGCCTTCTCTGGCTGTGTCGCATCGTCTGGAAGCGACTTCTCCAAGACTTTGTGAGTTACGATGCCAGCTAACTGTTTGCGTTCAGTTACGCCCATCAAGCCCCATCTTCCTTCCTCACGGAATCGTTAGGCCCAAGCATAGACGCTCATTTTCGAGTTCAGCGACAGTTCGGCTGCAACGACATCAGGAGACATGCCGGAGTTGAAAAGCTCGACGGCTTTAAGCTTTGTCGTAAACGGGTAGCGTTTCAGCGTTGTCCGCCGAGTGGGAGAAGATGGTGGTTCAGGCCGCTGTCTAATCCAGCGATGGAAGCTTTTGAACGAGACTCAGTCCCCGCTCTTTTTCCACGCGCTGAAGTCAATCACCAAATGATGTAAAGTGAACTTATGGGATACTTCCCCTATAGCTACGAAACGGATCACAGCATCTACTACGGAGAGCGAACCTCGTGAAAGTTAAGACTTTTCTATGCACGGCAGTAGCACTATTTAGTGGGTTAGCTACGCTCCCCAAGGCAACAGCAGCTCAACCAATTGATTGGACCATTAGCCAGACAATCATTGGCCCAAAAGGAGAAGATCTTCCACTTCGCGTTGGGCAAGGAGACTCCCCCGACAAGATCGGATACGGACTCTCTCATATTAGAGACAGTCATGGCGGATTCGTTCCATCCGCTGGAGAAATCGATACAGTACTGCACAATGATCCAGAATGCAAGGGGGGATTAAATGCAGGAGACGGAAAGAAAGAATGTTCTCATCCGATCGACGGAAGGGTGATGACAGTTGTCGCTACTGAACGAGTAGATCCGGCGAGCGGTGATGGACGTCCTGTTGGCATAATTACCGCCTTTTACCGGTAGGTGATACTAATTAGTAACAATTTTCCATTCGCTGATCGCGAGCTAGCTTTCATGAAAAGTATCTGTGATCAAATGTTCCTAAGCCATGCTCTTCCAGATGGAACGCTTTTAGCGGGTTCGGGAATTCAATATGGGAGAGACGAAGATTACCCCGGCGGTTCTCTTTGGTACTACTTCGATCTTTTTAATCCCGATCTGCATGATGGAAACATTGCTCGTTTTTGGGGAAGGTTCCCAGATCTAAACAAAGATGAAGGAACTATTGAATTCGACGCTATGCTTCAGGCATCTGGTTTTTCAGAGAAGTTCCTAACCTCAAATCCACATAAAGATAACCTCAATATTATTGAGTATGTCCGCAAAGGAAGGTAAAAGTTGTTTTCAAAAAAGAGTGCAGTTATTTTAGGAGTCTCTTTGCTGACGCTATCAACCCCTAGTATTGCACACGCTACCGAGGCTGAACAATACGCACCGGGGGACGCGGTTCCAACAACCATTGATCCAGATGGCTTTATCCCAAAAACACCAAATAAAGGAATTTCTTTCTATGATTCCTCGTCCCCCGCACCAAGCTGTGTTGACGTTCAGCCAGCAGAGGGGATTGTTAAATTGAAAAGCAATTGCCCGAATAAGGTGGGAGTTAAAGTACTAATCGCTTTTGGCAATGACTCAGAGTGCAAAATACTCGCGCCAAATGAAGAATATGAGCACCATTACCGTAGTCTAAAGTTCCCGAAGTCTCGATTTGACGGTGCTATCTCCTGCTAGAGATTTTATCATCTGCCAAAATCACTTTCAGTAACTTCCTACATCATAGGATCGCCTCAAATGGCTTAACCCTGCCCCCTCACCCGCTTATTTGCTTTCAATAAAGTCGACGACGCTATCGGCGGTAAGGGGGTACCCTCTATAATTAATTCCCCAAACTAAGATGCAAACGGAAACCAAAAGTTCCCCCTCTAAAGTGAACTGATCCCCATTAGTCGGACTGAGAAATCAGTTACCTACTAGTGGGGAGCAGTTGTATGCGCGCACGGTTGTATGCGCGCACGGTTGTCTGCAGGACAACAGGAAGACTTAGTGGCCCTTTTGAGAAGGGTTTTGGTCACCGAGCTGCAGCTCATCATGTTGGTGTTGGTGTTGATCCAGTTCGTGCTTTGTTTCGTCAGTTCTTGTTACATGGCAAGCTGTGCCTTGTGGAAAAGCCTTCAAAGCAGCAGTACTCCTTCGAGGTCAAAAGGAAGTTGTCCAACGACATCTCACCTGCGAGTCAAAGATGATTCTTGCCCGTGAGCTTGGCCCGTCGTCGGACCAAGTGGTCGAATATTGGTTACGAAAATGGCGCAAAGGCGACGATGACGCGTTAAAGCCGAAGGGTTGCGTCCGCTAGCGTGGTGTATCTGTAGGAGAGTGTCTGATGGTTTGTGTGTGGGTTTCCAACCTGCATGAGGAGATGGACCAGAATGACTACTGTGGCACGACGAGATCCGGCTGATAAGGCCAAGATTGATGCGATTGAAAAGAAGCTTCTTGCTAACCCTGAAATCGCGAAACTGA
>NZ_JASTTF010000028.1:0-3060 GCF_055700955.1 Corynebacterium sp. 1103A | reverse complement strand
CCATGACACCCACTCGAACGTCGCGATTTCTACCTCGACAACGTCATCCCACCTGCGAGCATGGATCAGCTCGTTTTTGTAGGAGCCGTTAACGTTTTCAGGGTTGCGTCCGCTAGCGTGGGTGGACGACGCTGTCGGGGATGTTTCATTCGATTTTCCAGCAAGCCGATGCCAGGTCGACATGGGACCAGGCCCGGGAAGTAGTCGAGTTCTGCAACGAGCGTTTTCCCGAGGTCGCTGGCTATGTGGAAGAGTCATTGGAGGAGATTTTGGCGTTCACGAACACGCCGAAAACTGTGTGGACGAAGGTGTGGTCAAATAACCCGACGGAACGGCTAAACCGGGAAATCCGCCGGCGTACCGACGTTGTCGGCATCTTCCCAAACAGGGCTGCGGTAGTGCGTCTGGTGGGCGCTGTGTTGGCCGAGCAGCATGATGATTGGATTCAGCAAAAGCGCTACATGTCGCTGGCAAGCCTGGAGCAAACCCGAGCACTTATCGCCGCCAACACCGTCACGGCCGAGGAGGCTGCCTAATGAACCGCAACCTAGCCCGTGCCGGTCCCTGACACCAGCACAGCTCTAACCCACTGATTCAGGAAGGACAGATACACCACTTTCTCGGACTTGACCTAATTGGGTAGCGCTAACACATATTAGCCCGTTAAAAAATCGCATTCTAACCGGTAGCTCATTTATATATACTGCTCCACCGAATACCAAGAAAAATTCCCTCATATTGACTGTTCTCACAAATCAATGACTGAACATTACCTTCTTCTTTGGTTTCCTAAAGCCTCAAATAGATCCTCTGCCGTTGGATCATTAATCTTTCTTACCAGCGCTCCGTCGGACAAGACAATGACGCGTTGAGCCTGAGCTGCTACTTCCAAGTCATGGGTCACCATTACAACTGCGGTACCTTGGCGGCTGAGATCCGAAAGTTCTTTCATCACTAGAGCGCTCGACTTCGAATCTAGAGCACCCGTCGGTTCATCCGCAAATAGCACGCGTGGCCTGACTGCTAAGGCCCTAATAATCGCTACACGCTGACGCTGCCCTCCCGAAAGCTGAGCTGGATAGTAATTCTTCCGGTCAGCCAACCCGAACTTCTCAAAAAGACTGGTCAGCTCACTCTTTCTCATCTTCTTAGAAACGAATCGCAAACCTAACTGGACGTTTTCCCACGCTGTCATCGAGTCCACCAAGTTGTAATCTTGGAAGATGAAACTAGCATTTTTTCGGCGGACCTCACTTCGCTTATTCCTGGAGGCAGCCACCAAATCAAGGCCACACAGAAAGCTTTGCCCAGAGTCAGCTTGCTCAAGTCCGGAAATGCAATAAAGAAACGTCGACTTGCCAGATCCCGACGGACCGACAATCGACACGAATTCGCTCTCAGCAACGGAAAAATCAATACCCTTGATTACTAGTTCGCGCTCTTTCCTATTGATTGAAAATGACTTCTGCAGATCCCGGGTTTCAATAATAGTATTCATTTCTTCTCCTTTTAGCGTGCGATAGCAGTCATATTGAGCGTCTTTGTTTCCTGAAGAGTCGGAAGGACGATGGATATTGCCAATAGTGAAAATCCGCCTATAAGCAAAAAGTATGTTTCGTTGCCCACCCATGCTGGGCCTGCGCCAGGGACGGGACCATTACCCAACGCTGCTCCCATAGCTAGAGCATTGGTACCTAAGATCATCGTGGAGATCACGACCGCTGACAGAAAATAGATCAAGCATTCAAAGACAGCCGACCACCGAATAGAAGAAGTGGTAGCACCCAAAGTTTGCAGCAAAGCAACATCATGCCTTCTCCACTCGTTGGTGAGATAGACAGCTATCACTCCCGCAAATGCGGCGATAATGACGGGGCCACCGAAAATCAAGACAATCTGGCTGGTAGGGCTAACTTGAAGGTCAGACTCACTTGCCCCGAGGCCATCATAATATTCTTAGTTTGATTAACCATACCGAAGATACAACCCACCGAAGCCGCAGCAACTACAAGGGGCGTGATCACTGATGTAGACAACGTAGCGCGTCGACGAGCAGTAGTTCGGGCAAGTACCCAACTATCTAAAAAGTTCAACGGCAGTAACCACCCAATTAGGCTGACAACTGGGCGGATAACAACCCGATCAGATATGCCGTAAGCCAACAATAGCCCAAGCCCAATACCCCAATATGACGAGAGTAGGCCACCGAGGCGCTCCATATCATCAATTGGCGACGTAGAGGCAATACTAATGTATCCAACAAGTAATCCACTCAAAATAAACATGGAGGCTAGAAGGCGGACAATTCCGCGAGAAGACGCTTGCTCAGGGATATCCATGACCGCTTCCACCGGCTCAACCTTGCTCAGCTTTCCCGTCCCCAAGAACAACGCTAGAACCACCACAACAAAAGATGCCCCAGGTCCAAAACTCCAGGCCCAACCAGACAAAGGTTCAGATAAACTAGGTAACATTAGGAACCCGGTATGAGCGATAATATCGCCGAAAGTTGGCCATGACAGAAAAGCTAAAATACCTCCGACGAAAGCACCCACCAGAGCACTCATGGTAGCTATCCCGATATATCGAAACCTCGCGCTTCGGGGAGAAGCTCCGATCACCTGCCAAAGGGCAACACGACGCGAATCACGACGGATAGCAACTTTCACAACAGAAGGAAGACACATCAGCACTGCCAGGCATGTCAACGCAATCTGAAGCCCACCCATCGCGGAGAACTGCTCACCAACATCTGTCTCAGAGGCTTGCGCACCGACAATTGTCATCCCTAGGGAAAGAGAAAGCATCCACGAAGCCACCGAAGTCAGTATTAGCATCGATACAGACACTGGCTTAAGATCTCGAATTTCCTTAAACAAGAATTTTACTCACTCTCTCACGAACCTGACAATCGCATAAAACGTATATAAAAAGTATGAGGTTACCCTGAGGTTACCCTCGTTTAGTGGACACCCTATTTGTACGGATCTTGTGTCCGTAGGAGAGGATGTTCATTGTGAGTCAACAGCGCAAGAAGTACACGCCGGAGTACCGGCGTGA
>NZ_JASTTF010000027.1:0-3783 GCF_055700955.1 Corynebacterium sp. 1103A | reverse complement strand
CGTCGTGCCACAGTTGTCATTCTGGTCCATCTCCTCATGCAGGTTGGGAACCCACACACAAACCATCAGACACTCTCGGGCAGCGGCCATCGCGGTGTACTTCCTTTCGAGGATAGGTAGAAGTTGATTCGAAAGGTACCCGCGATGGTCGCCTCATTGTGCACCGGCACAAGGCCAACCGCGGGCTACAGATACACCACGCTAGCGGACGCAACCCCACTTTCCGGGGGTCAGGCCCCACAGTGATGCGCGGTCAACCAGAAATTGTCCCCTACATAGCTTGCCGTGCAATCACGCCGAACACGCTGTTGCTGTGAGTCATCCAAACTCGGAGTTACTGACCACAAAGCCGCAATGCGATTATCATTCACCGGCACAGTACTGCTTGCCTGCAATGAAGCGAAGTCATTATCTGCAGCGACAGCCACCGAAGAACAAGCCCCTAGCGCAGTAAATGCGCAGGCTAGAGAAGAAAGACCGAGTTTAACTATTTTCATCGGTACCCCACGAGATTAGAAAGGAGAACTTTTTCACTTAACCAGCGTAGCCTGCCACCAGGCTATAAGCTGACCTAGTAGAACAACTCCTTGTTTCACTCTCATCTAAGGACCACCAATGAAAGCTCTCTCACGCAAACTCCTTGCTTTCGTCTCAGCAAGCTTATTAATCAGTACCACTCCCGGCACTGCAGTCGCGCAATCATCACTTCTGGGATCATCGATTCGCGATGAACAACAATCAAAAGTTCAAGCATCTGAAACGCCGTCTGCCGACAACGATTTTTACCCCTCTGATCACCGTGATACGACTTCGCCGCAAGTAGTCGATGGTCCGTTTGCTCAGTGGGGAATCCCAACCCCTCCAGGGGCAGAAGGATATGAAGTCAACCAAGCCACAAATGACGAGCTCAACCCGCAGGGGCTGAAAGAATGGCATCCGACTGCTAATCCCAACAGTGAAGTTATTCCTGGTCAGATGCGTTCCGACAGAGAAGAAATTCCTGCCGGTATCGACAAGAACGAAGCCGACAAGGCAGAAATACGAGAAGCACAACTTGCTAACCCTGATACTCCAACGCTGAATGCTCGGCCAGGGTGTAAAGTGTATTGGCCTTCTCCCTTTGAAGTATGCGGTTTAATTAAAGAAAAATACGATAAGGTAGGCGGCCCAACCAGCTTCCTTCTTCTGCCAAAGTCTAATGAGCTCACCAATCCAGACGGAATAGGAAAGCGTTCTGAGTTTGTCAATGGATATATCTACTGGCACCCCAAAACCGGAGCACATACAGTTAGTCTCCCAGCAGCAAAAGTCTGGGAACGCCATGGCTGGGAAAAGGGCTTCCTTGGGTACCCCACTAGCAGCGATATGGCTTTAGGAAACCAGTGGTTTAAACAAGACTTCCAAGGTGGACATGTTTACACTCACAATGCATTGCCGGCAACTCAGGCCAGCATCCAAGGCCGGATTTATGACAAATGGCAATCCATGGGAGCTCAAAACAGTGAACTCGGCTACCCCATCAGTGATGAGCTAACCACCCCTGACGGTGTCGGGCGCTACAACGTCTTCGAACACGGAATGATCTACTGGACGCCGCAGCACGGAGCACATCCGGTTATGGATCCGGTGCTTCTTGATTGGTCTGCAGCAGGATATGAGAAAAGCTCTTACGGATTCCCCATAGGAGATCCGAAAGAAGAAGAGGATTTTGTTTCTCAGAACTTTGAGGGAGGAACACTAAAGTCTATTAGACGAGAGGGCCTACCAGGGGGTTCTCTAATAGGCGTTACTCCTTATTTAGAATTTCCTAGTCCTGCTCTAGCAGCAGAGTTTTTTGACCGTGTCGAAGCTGGATTGGAAGAGCTCCCCTTGAAAGACGCGATAAGCCTTCAAGCAGCGGGAAAGCGCTATGGCCCTTGCGAGCTGTCATTGGATAATCCGCACCCTCGGAAAAGTTCAAATTTTGGAGCCGTGGGGTTCAAGCCACATACGAGGTGCAAAGAAAAGGTACTGAGCGTGACGCACGTTAATACATTGCGCTATAAGTACTATGCATGGTGGAAAAAAGCACCTGATTTAAGGGGCGGCACAGATAATAAACCGTATTATAAATTCGATAAAAAGAAGAATCCTCCACATAGGTACACCTCGCGTGAAGTGGAACAAGATTGCATTGGAGACGTCGAAACCTCATTTATCGGGGTAACTGAAGGAACAATTGTTACCTCAACGGGAACTTATTATGCGAGGGCTTATAGTAAACCGGCTCGCGTTGAATGTAAGATTCCTGGCAACCTTTAAAAGATAGGCCTCGGTTAATGCATATATCTAATATTTATCTCGCCTACGTCAAACGCTTCCTTCTAGACTCGCATGGTAGTGCAATCCAGGGTAGTGCAATCCAGGTTCTTGCAGGTGCCAGTTTTGATGAGCAAGAGGTTCTCGAGTGGATTGAAGAAGGCAAAAAAGTAGACCATGACATTTGGTACGAGAAAATTCCGATAGAGAATGCTTCCCATTCTCTCAGCTCGCCGAGTGAGGTATTAGTTTATTTCGATGGGTGTGATTTTGACGAAGGTTGGGAACGTGATTTCCAGTGGACGGATCCAGTAGGTCGTAGAGCCCTTATCCCCGAAAAGTTTAATGGAGTTGTACGCCCCCGCCCTGAGACAGAAGGAGTGCTACAGGAAGACGGATATGTAGGTAATGATTACTATCTGTGGAGAGTTCCTTGCACATGGAAAAGCCGCTACCTTTTAGCTCCGTTCCAGGAAAAGAGTAATGAGTACATTGACTGCGGACGTCCGTTTACGGTTTGAGCGTAATTAAATCGTAAAATCATGATGCAAGAATAGCGACCTTAACTAGAGCAGTTCGTTAAGGTCACTTTTGTTTGTGCTAATGATTTTCATCAAAATAAATCCGATAAGGCATAAGAAAAAGGTTAGCCGTGACCCGTTAGCGGAATGTAAAGCTCTGCGTCTACTCTTCTGTCTGCTTTCATCCTTCTCAATTCCATAAAATGCTGAGGAACGTTGTTGCTGACTTCCCCAAGCCACTCGATTTTATCTCCTGATCCATAGTCGTTGAAGACACTTTTCCCGCTGCGTGGTTCCAATGGTGGTAGTGACGTAGCTCCTCGGTGGTTTAACTTGGAACACAATATCGACTAAAAGACGAAGGGGCTAGTCTGTCTGACTAGTTGTGAGTGGCTAGGGGTAGATAAATATCTGCCCCTTCGCTTTTCATTTTTTTAGTTCCGTAAAATGCTTCGGATCGTAGTCTCTCTCGCCACCAATCCATTCAATCTTATCGTCGGAACCGTAATCTAAATACGGGGCAACAGCATTTCCTGCCAACTGATCTCCCCACCCCGTAACAGCGGTTCTCCCCTCTGATGAGTAGCTTTCACCCGATTCAAGAGTGTGTCGTGGAATCAGCGCAAATTCCATGCCAACATATGCAAGTCCTTGCGCGGATTTAACTGAAAATACGCAATATGCGTACTTGGACGTTTTCCAGGTAGCTCGTACTTCGACATCATCGGGAGACACACAATTTTCTGAGGGAAAATACCTCTTTAGTAAATGGCGTATCTCCTGGTAAAAAATTTCTGAACTCCACGTTTCCGCCATAATTCACACTCCGTATTTCACTAGGCTGCATAACTTTGGTTAAATTGCATGAGTCTTCACTATGGCTAAAATGAGGTTACCCTCGTTTAGTGGACACCCGATTAGTGCGGATCTTGTGTCCGTAGGAGAGGATGTTCATTGTGAGTCA
>NZ_JASTTF010000026.1:0-3902 GCF_055700955.1 Corynebacterium sp. 1103A | reverse complement strand
TTGAAGCCGCCGAATCAGCTACACTTACTATCGCATCTTGATTAAATCCCCGTGTCCACTTTCCGGGGTTCGGGCCCAAGTCCGTTAGTATCCCTTTCAAAGAGGATATAGGCGGTAAGCTCAGTGGCCTCGAACCAGGTAACATCTTCAACAAAGTAGATGTGGGGATATAGAGCCTTGAGTTTTTGTGTAAGACTTCTTCTTTCTATGTCTGAGATGTGCCGCATCTCCACTCCTTTTTGCCGTTTCGTCAGTTTGTATGTCGTTTTCCCCAAAGATGCGGAGGGGAACGCGTGTTCTGTTAAAAGAGCATAGGTAGTATAAACGCCATTCCGATGCTCCACACTAGGTGCAGTGTGGTGGCGGAGATGAGGCTGTCGGCACGGCGGGCTTCTAGTGCGGCGATGCCGCCGATAAGGGTGGAGGCAACGAGCAGGAGGGGAATGCCCATTGCGGCGGTGACAGCGATGTAGAGGGCTAGTTGGGCCAGGATGGCGGGGGTGGGGGAGAGGGCGTCGGCAAGCTGGCGGCGGGCAACGTCGCGGAAGAAGAGCTCTTCGCCCACGCCGTTGATGACCAGCGTGGCTAGGGTAATGGGCACGCTGCCGTGGTGCATATTGTCCAGCAGGTCGCTCACCGGTCCGGCAAGCATTGGGATGTGGCGCACGATGAGCGCGCCGAGGATGAAAAGGGCAATCAGCGCTATGCCGATGGCGGCGCCGCGGGTGAGCTCGCGCGGTGCGTGGCCGGAAAAGCATCGGCGGTTGCCCCAGAGGAGCCAAGACCCAAGCCAGACGGCGGCGGTGAAAAACGTGGCCACGTAGAACTGTACCGAGCCGGCCTCCGCTTGGGCGGAGGCAAAGAGTCCTGTGGCGCCGAGTAGTGCGGGGATTATAAGGCGCCAGAGCATGCCCAAGTAGGCACTGTGTGCAGTGGGGTGCGGCATGCGGGGCCTTTCGCAAGTAAGGGGGTAGTAGGCCGGCGGTGCGGCGGGGTTTCACGTAGTCTCGGCAATACTAACGATTATGCGTCACGGGTGGCAGGAAGGAAAATGTAATGGCGTCGAATACCGAAGAAACCTCGCGTTTGGCACTAGTTACCGGGGCTACCGGTTATGTGGGAAGCAACCTCACCACGGAGTTGCTTAAGCGCGGTTGGCGGGTGCGCACTCTTTCACGCAGCAGAAAGAAAGCCTTGTCCATGCCGTGGGGCGACAAGATTGTAGCGGATGGTGAAAGCGCGGGCGCTGGCCAGGTGGAGGTCTTCGAGGGCGATGCCACCAGCAGCGAGGATTTGCATAAAGCACTCGCGCTTGCCGACGCCACCTTTTACCTCATCCACTCCATGTCCGAAACCGGCGACTTCCGCGCCGAGGAGCGTTCCATGGCCCAGCGCTTTGCCCGCGCGGCTGAGGATGAGGGCGTGGGTCGCATCGTCTTCCTTGGCGGCCTGCATCCTGACGGCGAGGAACTTTCTGAGCACTTGGGCTCCCGCGTCGAGGTAGGCCAGATCTTTTTAGACTCCGCCGTTCCCACCGCGGCCCTGCAGGCCGGCGTGGTCCTGGGCAAAGGCTCCATTTCCTTCCGGATGCTGCGCCACCTCTCCGAGCGCCTGCAGGGCGCCCTCGGACCTGGCTGGATCCGCCATAAGATCACCCCGATTTCCGTGCGCGATGTAGTCTTTTACCTCGCCGGCGCGGCCGAGCTTCCGCCCGAGGTCAATCGCACCTTCGATATTGGCGGGCCCGATACGCTCGAATATGCGGCTATGATGCAGGAATACGCCGAGACTGAAGGATTGCTACCGCGTATCGTTTTCTGCGCCCCGATTACCACTCCGGTGCTTGCCGCCAAGTGGATTTCACTGGTCACGCCCATCAAAGCCAACCTAGCTACTCCTCTCATCGGCAGCTTGCTGCACAATACCGTGGTCAAAGAGCGCGACCTCGAATCTCATATCGGTACCCCGCCTGGCGGCAACCAAACCTTCGCGGAAGCCGTTACGGCCGCCAATGAGGGCACCGACACTCGACGCTGGCAGAAGACGCTCGGTGCAGTCAGTGCCGCCGTTGCCGCCTGCGGTGTCATCGGCTCCGCCTTAGTTAAGACGGATAGCCCTAGCTACCGCAGGCTGTCCAAGCCCTCGTGGCAGCCACCTGCCGCTGTCTTCCCACTGGTGTGGACCGCACTCTATGCCGATATTGCCATGGTGAATTCCTTGGTCATCGCCGATTACCTCGAGGCTGATGATGCCCCAGCCGCCCGCTCCCACGCCGGCGCCCTCGGTCTCAACCTCGCGCTGAATGCCGGATGGTGTGGGGTATTCTTCCGCTCACATAAACGTAAGTTCGCGGCCGCTTGGGCCGGCGCTTTAGCTTTAAGCTCTGCAGATCTTGTCCGCCGCGCCTGGAAATCCGCGCCCGAACGTGGGGCAGTTCTATCTCCATATGCGGCATGGACTGGTTTTGCTACAGCACTAAGTGCGGAAATTGCCCGCCGTAATCGCTAAATACAAGAATGCAGTTATCACACAGTTAGGTAAGTTGCGGCGACGTATCCCGTAGAGGCCTTCGGCCGGCTTCTAAACGAGTCTTTCGACTAGGAAGTGTGCAGTAGGTAGTAAAGTGGGGTAGCCAAAGGGGGAGGACGTTTGTATACCCTGCTGCCTCCCGTCTTGAGAGCTAGAACTTTACGGTTTTATCTTTGAAGTCCGTAGGGGTCCGTACTGAAGAGCACTGTTTGTTTGGCTTCTCTTCAGGGTTAGCAATAGGTAAGGCAAGCGATAGCTTAGCGATAAACCCAGAAAATCCTCCAGGTGGGGCACTCCATTTTAGTTGGAGTGCCCCATACTGGCTTTAGAGAGGGGATTTACCCCTCATCAACTGGATACTTCTTTCTCATAGTCCAATCTACCCAGAACCAAATACAGAACAAGATTAGGGCTACCACTGTCCTAGGACCGGTGCCTAAATCTAGGACCAACCCGAAAAATAGTCCCAAAAGTATCGCTAATACAAGAAATATGATCCAGGTAAGTCTTGGGTGATATTTCTTAGGTTTTATCTTCTGCATTCATGTGCTCCAACTGGATGCGGACGATCTCCCATGTTAGGTGCAATCCTAATCTGATAGCAGGTGCTAGGCTCGTATTCAGGGACTGCCTTTACTACATTAACAAGATCAAGTGCGTTTACCCCACCAATCAAACAAACGGGGCCCAAAACCAGTTTGGCAGGAGTGGGGAGCTTCGAGACATTACAGGCAATAAGGAAGGAACCAGTAACTCCCACAGTAGTCATACTGTGGAGCGTCCTAAATTCGTGTCCCCAAGCATTTAGGTACACGCCTTTTCCATAAGAAATTCGCGGATCGGCGAGGACCTCTTCGTTAGGGTCAGAGCGTTCGATTTTTTGTACAATCTTGCCGTTATCGATTTCGTACCATGTTGGAACTTCTTCCCCCTCACGATCTACAGTCCACGGCTTTTCTAGGTAAGCGTCATACGTAATATTTCCTCCCCCCTTGGAGAGGTTTTTGGAACTCTACTTCCCCTGAAGGATTTACCTTCGCGTCTACCCCTTCGGGAAGCTGCAATTCCCACTCTGTTGAGGACTCTGCTTTGGGAATAATGGCGTATGCAGCAGCTCCATCATCTGTATCGCGATAGACGGTGCTGGAATCGGCAACCCAGTTATCCCCATTTTTGTTTGATTGGACAGCTTCGGTAGAGAGTGTCTGATGGTTTGTGTGTGGGTTCCCAACCTGCATGAGGAGATGGACCAGAATGACTACTGTGGCGAAACGAGATCCGGCCGATAAGGCCAAGATTGATGCGATTGAAAAGAAGCTGCTTGCTAACCCTGAAATCGCGAAACTCATTGATGACCTAGGCACGTCGACAAC
>NZ_JASTTF010000025.1:0-4400 GCF_055700955.1 Corynebacterium sp. 1103A | reverse complement strand
AAAGCTCTCTCACGCAAACTCCTTGCTTTCGTCTCAGCAAGCTTATTAATCAGTACCACTCCCGGCACTGCAGTCGCACAATCATCTTTTTCTGATTCATTATCATCATCAGTGTCACAGGGTGCTTTTCCTGCTGATTCTAGTGAAAATTCCGTAGAGGAAATCGACAGTAAAGAAACGTCAGATGAGTACCCCACTCCAGTATTGCCAGAGTGGGCTAAGGGGGCCTCGTCTGAAACTGTAGAGACTGAACTTTCACCAGAAGAGGTCTCCGAGTGGATTCCGACGAAGTCTCCTAAATCTACTGTACGCCCTGGAGAGATGCGTAGCGATAGGGAAGAAATACCGGGTGATTTCACCAAAGAAGAGGCGGATCTTGCAGAAACAAAAGAAGCACAGCTGCAAGAAGAAGATAATCCGACCCTAAATTCTGCCCCAGGTTGCAAAGTTTACTGGCCTTCTCCTTTTGAAGTATGCGGTGCAATCCGGGAACTTTATGATTCCGTTGGCGGACCGAAAAGCTTTCTAACGTTTCCTAAAAGCAACGAGCTAACGAATCCTGACGGTATTGGTAAAAGGTCCGAATTCGTCAACGGGTTTATCTATTGGCATCCAAAGACAGGTGCTCATACTGTTAGCATTCCTGCAACCGTCGTGTGGGCAAAGCATGGTTGGGAACGCGGGCACTTCGGGTACCCAATGACCAATGATATCGCTCTCGGAGATAGCTGGTATAAGCAGAAATACCAAGGTGGCTACATCTACACACGAAACTCCATTCCTGCAGTACAAGCAGGAATTCAGGGGCGAATCTATGACAAATGGCAGGACATGGGAGCCCAAAAGAGTACCTTAGGTTTCCCTATCAGCAGCGAAGAAAAAACACCTGACGGGATTGGGCGATACAACCTTTTCCAAAAAGGAATTATGGTTTGGCACCCCAAATTCGGCGCTCACGCTATAACAGGCGATGTACTACTGCAGTGGGTGTATGCAGAAGCAATCGGAGAAGATCAGGGGTATCCCACCGGAGATCCACAAGATTTTCAAGAGGGGTGGAAGCAGCAGTCCTTTGAAAAAGGAAAAATTTATGGTTTCCAGCTAGAAAAGTTTTTCCCAGAGTACCTCCCTGGGGCAGGGCTCGAGCAAGATACACCTACCCTACAAGGCAGCGGACCTGCTGGAGGCAATGACTACACCGATGAACTTCTTCTGGAGACTAGGGATATGTGTGGTGAGCCCATACTCCTGCGACGTGGATGGTTTAACACGACGGACAAATATCCATGGGGATACGACAAAATTGTTCATAAACACAACATTTGGAGTTTGTGGTCTATAAAAACCGTGCTTAATAACTCTTGTGTACGAGAGGTTCAGGGCCCTTCTATGAAATATGAAGAAGATGTTTATCAAGTCAAATGCTCTGATCCGGTAGGAGCAGTTTGCCGGCTCACTGGTGAATCTTTTACATACCGTGCGATTGTTGAGCCGAAACCTCGTGGAAACGCTTCAGAGCCACGCGGAATTACTACTATGTATCCCGTTCACAATACTGGTACTCACGGAATGAGCGACAAGGCCCCCAGCTGGTTTAGTACAGATATTCCCACTTTGGATTTATGGAAATGGCAGTAACCCCAGAGCGTCATTTTGATTTAAAGACTGCTGCATTTTGTTTGGCGGAAATCCTTAATAAGGATGCTTTGAGTGAAAATAAGTTTAGGGGTGAAGCCGCCACATCATTGCCAAGGTTCCATGGCGCCGCAGCTTGGATTAATACCTTCTTATACATTATTTTGAAAGTAGAAACACCTAACGGTACAGCCTTTGTGGGGTTTGAAGCCATCTTCCACCCTGAGGGAACTTTTCGAGAATACTCGGTTGAGTATGAAAATGTCCACGACTTATGGGCATACGAAATTGCTGGTGAACCATTTCTTAAAGAACTCGATTTTGAGGATCCAAACCGTATCACTTGGTTGAAAACAGATAGGAAAAGTTTCGTTCCTTCTACATGGAACGACTTGCTCGATTTTAATGATGCTTCGAATCAAATATGGATGCAGGATTAAAGGATTTTCCTTTTGACTATTGTCATGAAGGAACTTGACCACTTAATACGAGATGACTCGTATCCGCCATCAGGTCATCGTAAATAGCTGCTACCCGACACGGCCAGAACCGTCGACTTAATGGTCTGATTGACGGAAAACGGGCCTGACCCTTGTTTGCTGGATATCTAACATCCAGCCCGGTCAGGCCGGGAAGAATTATAAGCTACACTCTAAGCGAACAGTTTAAGAATTACATCCATCGTGTTTAACTCGCTGTTCGCTAGGGTGGGTTTATGAGTAATGAAACAGAACCGTCACTACCTCTAGACATTCCCGAACAGCCAGAGGTGGTTGCGGGCCAAAAAATTGGTTACGCGCGTGTTAGTTCCAAAGAACATAATCTCGACCGACAGTTGGCGGCGTTGAAGAAGGAAAAAGTCTTCCGCGTCTTCACCGACACGGTGAGTGGTTCGTCCACCCAGCGCCCCGGCTTAGATGGGGCGCTTAATTATCTTCGTGCCGGCGATCAACTCATTGTGGTGAGTATGGATAGGCTTGCCCGCTCGCTTATCGACCTGCACCGCCTGGTCGATGAACTCACCGAACGCGGAGTATCCGTCAAGTTCCTCAAAGAAGGACAGACCTATTCATTAGATTCCAGTCCGGTGGCCAAGCTCATGCTTGGCCTACTCGGGTCGGTGGCGGAGTTTGAGCGTTCGATTATTCGTGAGCGCCAGGCCGAAGGTATCGCGAAAGCCAAGGCGCGCGGCGTTTATAAGGGGCGTGCGAAAGTCCTCAATGAGGAACAAGTAGCGCAGGCGCGCGGGTGGGTGAGCGCTGGTATTCCGAAAGCGGAGGTTGCCCGCCGACTCGGGATTGGGCGCACCACACTGTATAAGTACCTCAACCAGTAAGGCCTGACGTAACCCGGTCTCTGTGGAGCTGTGGGAGCGCCCCTAACCAGAGCACGGGATTAGCGGCGTGTGACGGTGGGCTTGCAAGGTAGTCCCCAGTTCAATTGACGAAGGAACATAATCAAGAAAACCGTCTACCCGTGGTTGACTTGTTTAGTCTCCCGTCGGTAGACTACTGTTATGAAGCGAAACGCCGTCATCAAGAAATTGAAAGCGGAAGCCAAGCGGCGCGGTCTTGAATTTGAGGAAATCGCCCTATCGCGCCATGACGCTTATCGGGTAGGCAACACAACCCGAACCTTAGGTAGGCACCGTGAGATTGACGATGTGACAGTCAAGAAGTTTTTCGACCAATACGCCCAAGAATTAGGGAAAGGCTGGTGGAGGTAATGACCACGACATACACAGTAACCGCAGAACGCGGAACCAGCGGAGTATGGGTACTCGAATGCGCCGAACTAGGGGCAGTGTCCCAAACTAAGCGGCTGGCTAATGCTGCCGACGAGATGCGCGAAGCACTGGCCTTTCAGGCAGGCCTAGACCCAGACGAACTCAACATTGTTGTTGATGTTGTTCTCCCACCGGGCCTTGCGGAAATGAAAGCTCGCGCCGAAAAAGAACGCGAAGAAGCGGCACGACTGACCGCTGCGGCACAGGCAAGCACTCATGACCTCGCTGTTGCAATGAGAAACGCTGGAATGACCGTGCGAGATATGGGAACAGTCCTCGGAGTGTCTTACCAGCGCGCCCAAAAGCTCGCAGCATCCTAAACACTGAAAGTGAAAGTCGCCCGGCACGCGCATGATGGACACGTGTACTGGGCGATTTTTATCGGCCGGTGGACTCGTGTGCGTTAGCCGCGCGTGACGGTGGGCTGGCTGTTCCCTGCGCCCCGGAAAGGGCGATCATTAGGCTAATAGCGACTGCGGATAGCGAGCGAAAAGGTTTCTTCATGACGGCAAACTCCTTCGAGGACGGAATAGTTGAGCAGAAATTCGTTGAAGAGCTGCATTTGTACTGCTCTCAACCGGAACTTGAAAGGCTGATAAAGCGGTTTAAAAGTTCCTTCGCTCAAGAATTTCACGAATTGGATGACTTTTCTCCCGTTGCAGTGGCAACCGAAGAAGACGACTATAATCTAGCTATCGAAGCAGCAGGTAGGGGCGATTTTGAGGATCTTCGAGCTTACGTAATAAAGCAAGAGTTTGTTTTCCCTGTCCGAAAAAAGAACGAGGAAGATCTCGACAAAATCAGCAATAGGGTCTTCGGGATTGTTGGAGAAACTGTTGAGGATGTCCCCTATTTCAGCTTCCTTGACCTGGAAGGGGATCGGACCTAAGTAGCCCCAGCGATGGTCAAGTCCGAGAAAGTGGTGTATCTGTCCTTCCTGAATCAGTGGGCTAGAGCTGTGCTGGTGTCAGGGACCGGC
>NZ_JASTTF010000024.1:2023-5284 GCF_055700955.1 Corynebacterium sp. 1103A | reverse complement strand
ATAGTGGACGCGAACACGACATTGTGACGATGTTTTGTTTTTTGTTTTGTTCCACACACTGGTGTGTGTGGTGTTTGTTGTTCGGCCGATTAGTACCAGTAGCCTCCACATCTTGCGATGCGTCCAGGTCTGGCCTATCAACCCGGTAGTCTTCCGGGGGCCTTGTAATGAAACCTCATCTTAAAACAGGCTTCCCGCTTAGATGCTTTCAGCGGTTATCCCTCCCGTACGTAGCCAACCAGCCCTGCCACTGGCGTGACAACTGGCACACTAGAGGTACGTCCGTCCCGGTCCTCTCGTACTAGGGACAGCCTTCTTCAAGTTTCAACGCGCGCGGCGGATAGAGACCGAACTGTCTCACGACGTTCTGAACCCAGCTCGCGTGCCGCTTTAATGGGCGAACAGCCCAACCCTTGGGACCTACTCCAGCCCCAGGATGCGACGAGCCGACATCGAGGTGCCAAACCATCCCGTCGATATGGACTCTTGGGGAAGATCAGCCTGTTATCCCCGGGGTACCTTTTATCCGTTGAGCGACACCACATCCACAAGTAGGTGCCGGATCACTAGTCCCGACTTTCGTCCCTGCTCGAGCCGTCACTCTCACAGTCAAGCTCCCTTGTGCACTTACACTCACCACCTGATTGCCAACCAGGCTGAGGGAACCTTTGGGCGCCTCCGTTACATTTTGGGAGGCAACCGCCCCAGTTAAACTACCCACCAGGCACTGTCCCCAACCCAGATCATGGGCCAAGGTTCAGGCATCCACTACCATCAGAGTGGTATTTCACCAACGACTCCACCACCACTAGCGTGACGGTCTCACAGTCTCCCACCTATCCTACACAAACGATAGTAAATACCAATACCAAGCTATAGTGAAGGTCCCGGGGTCTTTTCGTCCTGCCGCGCGTAACGAGCATCTTTACTCGTAATGCAATTTCACCGGGCCTGTGGTTGAGACAGCAGAGGTCTCGTTACGCCATTCGTGCAGGTCGGAACTTACCCGACAAGGAATTTCGCTACCTTAGGATGGTTATAGTTACCACCGCCGTTTACTGGGGCTTAAATTCTCCGCTTCGGAACCCACAAAGGTTCCTAACAGGTCCTCTTAACCTTCCAGCACCGGGCAGGCGTCAGTCCATATACATCAACTTCACGTCTTCGCATGGACCTGTGTTTTTGATAAACAGTCGGACCCCTCTATTCTCTGCGACCACCACCAGCACACACACCGCAAGAGCGTGGCACCAGCAGTGGCCCCCCTTCTCCCGAAGTTACGGGGGCATTTTGCCGAATTCCTTAACCACAGTTCACCCGAACGCCTTAGTATACTCAACCTGACCACCTGTGTCGGTTTAGGGTACGGGCCGTACACCCACTCACTAGAGGCTTTTCTCGACAGTACAGGATCACCAACTTCACCCACAACGGGCTACGCATCACGCCTCGACCATCACGCGGTGCGGATTTAACCTACACCACAGTCTGCACGCTTACACCAACAATCCACTCAGTGGCATGGCTACCAACCTGTGTCACCCCATCGCTTGGACCACAGTTCAGGCCCCACGCACACCAACCACGACACACCCCCGAAAGGGCGAGTACATAGCGGCGCGGGTGGTTAGTATCACTGCTTTACCATTGGGCGCGGATATACGGGTACCAGAATATCAACTGGTTATCCATCGACTACGCCTGTCGGCCTCGCCTTAGGTCCCGACTCACCCTGGGAAGACGAACTTGACCCAGGAACCCTTAGTCATCCGGCGGGTAGGATTCTCACCTACCAATTCGTTACTCATGCCTGCATTCTCACTCGCACACACTCCACAGCGCCTTACGATACTGCTTCACAACGTGCACGACGCTCCCCTACCCAATCCACAAAGGATTGCCGCGGCTTCGGCGGTATGCTTGAGCCCCACTACATTGTCGGCGCAGAACCACTCGACCAGTGAGCTATTACGCACTCTTTCAAGGATGGCTGCTTCTAAGCCAACCTCCTGGCTGTCTTCGCGATCCCACATCCTTTTCCACTTAGCATACCCTTAGGGGCCTTAACCGGCGATCTGGGCTGTTTCCCTCTCGACTATGAAGCTTATCCCCCACAGTCTCACTGCCACGCACACACTAGCGGCATTCGGAGTTTGGCTGATGTTGCTAAGATTGTAGTCCCGCTCAACCAACCAGTAGCTCTACCTCCACTAGGCTAAAATGCGTAACGCTGCACCTAAATGCATTTCGGGGAGAACCAGCTATCACGGAGTTTGATTGGCCTTTCACCCCTACCCACAACTCATCCCCGCAGTTTTCAACCTACGTGGGTTCGCGCCTCCACAACCTCTTACAGCTGCTTCACACTGGCCATGGGTAGATCACCCCGCTTCGGGTCCAGGACATGCCACTCAAAAACACCCCATTAGGATTCGGTTTCCCTACGGCTACCCCACACGGGTTAACCTCGCGACATGCCGCTGACTCGCAGGCTCATTCTTCAAAAGGCACGCCATCACACACATCCAGGTGCTCTGACGGATTGTAAGCACATGGTTTCAGGAACTATTTCACTCCCCTCCCGGGGTACTTTTCACCATTCCCTCACGGTACTCAAATACACTATCGGTTATTGCACGTATTTAGGCTTACCGGGTGGTCCCGGCAGATTCACAACAGATTCCACGAGCCCGTTGCTACTCGGGGACAACAACAATCATGACAAGTGCGCCTTCACCTACAGGACTCTCACCCACTCCGGTTGACCATTCCAAGCCAATTCAGCTAACACACACACCACAACGAAGCACTGGTAGACACTTCACGTTGCAACCCCACAACACCGCATGCGCAACCCCTACCAAGTATCACACACACACGGTTTAGCCTCATCCACGTTCGCTCGCCGCTACTAGCAGAATCATTATTATTTTCCTCTCCTACGGGTACTGAGATGTTTCACTTCCCCGCGTAACCCCCACACCCACTATGAATTCATGGGCAGGTACCACCCCACAACGAGTGGCAGGTTTCCCCATTCGGACATCCTCGGATCAACGCTTACTTGACAACTCCCCGAGGCTTAACGCAGCCTGACACGTCCTTCATCGGCACACAATACCAAGGCATCCACCATGCGCCCTTCACACAACGAACACACACCACCACAAACACGGCCAAAAAACCATGCACATGGCGGGTGAACACACAACAATTAAGAAAAACAAGAAATCACATCACACCACACACAAACAACCACAA
>NZ_JASTTF010000024.1:0-1923 GCF_055700955.1 Corynebacterium sp. 1103A | reverse complement strand
ACACCATCCCCAGAAGAGACGGAAGCATTTGTGACAAAAGAATGATTGCACCCAGCCATCCAGACTGCAGGCATGCGTCCACCCGATTACACAACAGTGGCAGTGCCCTACACAGACACATCAACCACCAACACCCACAACCGTGGGCAACAAAAAACTCCTTAGAAAGGAGGTGATCCAGCCGCACCTTCCGGTACGGCTACCTTGTTACGACTTCGTCCCAATCGCCGATCCCACCTTCGACGGCTCCCTAACACGTTTGGGCCACCGGCTTCGGGTGTTACCAACTTTCATGACGTGACGGGCGGTGTGTACAAGGCCCGGGAACGTATTCACCGCAGCATTGCTGATCTGCGATTACTAGCGACTCCGACTTCATGGGGTCGAGTTGCAGACCCCAATCCGAACTAAGGCCAACTTTAAGCGATTAGCTCCACCTCACAGTGTCGCAACGCATTGTATCGACCATTGTAGCATGTGTGAAGCCCTGGACATAAGGGGCATGATGATTTGACGTCATCCCCACCTTCCTCCGAGTTAACCCCGGCAGTCTCTCATGAGTCCCCAACCAAATGCTGGCAACATAAGACAAGGGTTGCGCTCGTTGCGGGACTTAACCCAACATCTCACGACACGAGCTGACGACAACCATGCACCACCTGTATAAAGGCCACAAAGGGAAACGACATCTCTGCCGCGAACCTCAATATGTCAAGCCCAGGTAAGGTTCTTCGCGTTGCATCGAATTAATCCACATGCTCCGCCGCTTGTGCGGGCCCCCGTCAATTCCTTTGAGTTTTAGCCTTGCGGCCGTACTCCCCAGGCGGGGCGCTTAATGCGTTAGCTACGGCACAAAACCCGTGGAAGGGTCTCACACCTAGCGCCCACCGTTTACGGCATGGACTACCAGGGTATCTAATCCTGTTCGCTACCCATGCTTTCGCTCCTCAGCGTCAGTAACTGCCCAGTAACCTGCCTTCGCCATCGGTGTTCCTCCTGATATCTGCGCATTTCACCGCTACACCAGGAATTCCAGTTACCCCTACAGTACTCAAGCCTGCCCGTATCGCCTGCACGCCCGGAGTTAAGCCCCGGAATTTCACAGACGACGCGACAAACCACCTACGAGCTCTTTACGCCCAGTAATTCCGGACAACGCTCGCACCCTACGTATTACCGCGGCTGCTGGCACGTAGTTAGCCGGTGCTTCTTATCCAGGTACCGTCACAAAAACGCTTCGTCCCTGGCGAAAGGAGTTTACAACCCGAAGGCCGTCATCCCCCACGCGGCGTCGCTGCATCAGGCTTCCGCCCATTGTGCAATATTCCCCACTGCTGCCTCCCGTAGGAGTCTGGGCCGTATCTCAGTCCCAATGTGGCCGTCCACCCTCTCAGGCCGGCTACCCGTCGCCGCCTTGGTAGGCCATTACCCCACCAACAAGCTGATAGGCCGCGGGCTCATCCTACACCGAAAAAACTTTCCACCACACACACCAAAGTGCGGTCCTATCCGGTATTAGACCCAGTTTCCCAGGCTTATCCCGAAGTGCAGGGCAGATCACCCACGTGTTACTCACCCGTTCGCCACTCGAGTACTCCAGCAAGCTGGAGCCTTTCCGTTCGACTTGCATGTGTTAAGCACGCCGCCAGCGTTCGTCCTGAGCCAGGATCAAACTCTCCACAAAAAAGGCTCGTGAAAAGCCCAAACCTAACAAACAAAACCAACACACAACACACAACACAGTGCGCTGCATACTGACCAAAAAAGAATTACTACAAAGAAAAAATGAAAAATTCACAAAACATGAACAATCACATCAATGCAGCCAGAAAGAAACAATTATATTTCAATGACACCCCAACTGAAAGCGCCATCCGGCACACACCAACACAACCATCCACACAAATGCAAAAAGTACATTGG
>NZ_JASTTF010000023.1:0-11167 GCF_055700955.1 Corynebacterium sp. 1103A | reverse complement strand
TGAACTCGACGGAATACTTTCTAGGCATAGTTCAATCCTTCCTTAGCTGAGGTAGGAACTAAACCCAGGACGCTTCATTCTTTACGGGGCGTTCTCGCCCACCCCTCCCACTCGAACCGTCAGTTTACAGACGGATCATATCACTTAGCATCCCTGTAGAATGAACAAACAATTCCAATGGCCCAAGTAATTCCAGACACGGCAAAGAGCCCCATCCCCACTCGCGCGAGGAACAACCGAAAGTATCGGTTGTTTACGCTGGCCAGAGGGGCTCATCCCCGCTTGCGCGGGGAACACTACGATGCCGCCGCCACGATGACTCGACACACCGCCTCATCCCCGCTTGCGCGGGGAACACTCATAGTAGTCGCCATATTGAGGGTCGCGGCAGGGCTCATCCCCGCTTGCGCGGGGAACATTCGCTCAGGAGCGTCGGGAGCGTCTTAAGGATAGGCTCATCCCCGCTTGCGCGGGGAACACTGCCCGGTACTCACGTCATAAGCCGGGGATCGGGGCTCATCCCCGCTTGCGCGGGGAACACTACAACGACCCGGGGCAGGGCCGGGCCGGGGTGGGCTCATCCCCGCTTGCGCGGGGAACACCCCAGCTGGTCGTCCGCGTCCGGGTCCTCGGCGGGCTCATCCCCGCTTGCGCGGGGAACACTTTCGGCGGATCTAGGGTAGCTGGGATACCACCGGCTCATCCCCGCTTGCGCGGGGAACACTACTCCGGGATGTACGTCAACGCGGCCGTGCAAGGCTCATCCCCGCTTGCGCGGGGAACACGTTCTGGAGCGCGCAACTATCGGCTACGGCGGCGGCTCATCCCCGCTTGCGCGGGGAACACGATGGCTCGAGTTACTACGTCGGCCAGGTGGCGGGCTCATTTCCGCTTGCGCGGGGAACACCGGTCACCCAGCGGGTATGACCATCCGGGGTGAGGCTCATCCCCGCTTGCGCGGGGAACACAGTAATGAGCGAGAGCTTGGCACCACTGGTGCTGGCTCATCCCCGCTTGCGCGGGGAACACTCCCGGAGGAAGAACGGCCCGGCGTCCCGAATAGGCTCATCCCCGCTTGCGCGGGGAACACGCTCACGGGTTTTTCGTCATTCTCGCGGCCGGTGGGCTCATCCCCGCTTGCGCGGGGAACACGAAATACAGGTAGATAGGGGACGGGTTACCTCCGGCTCATCCCCGCTTGCGCGGGGAACACTCTCCCCATACTTCAATGGGATCGCCGTAGTGGGGCTCATCCCCGCTTGCGCGGGGAACACTACCTCGAGGAACACACACCCACCACGGCGGACGGCTCATCCCCGCTTGCGCGGGGAACACCCCCTGTGGGCGTTCAGCCACGTCAAATCCACGGGCTCATCCCCGCTTGCGCGGGAAACACGCCCCATAACTCGGAATTCGACCCACTGGCCGGGGCTCATCCCCGCTTGCGCGGGGAACACCGGAAGTCATGATCCGTGTTGAAGATGACCTGGGGCTCATCCCCGCTTGCGCGGGGAACACCGGGGCGAGTCCTGCCATCTGCTCTAGGTCGAGGGCTCATCCCCGCTTGCGCGGGGAACACATCACGCACTTCAAGCAGGTGCGCCGGGCCAAGGGCTCATCCCCGCTTGCGCGGGGAACACCAGCACACGGGCCGTGACCGGCGCGGCGTGGTGGGCTCATCCCCGCTTGCGCGGGGAACACTCCTCTAGCCCCGGCGGTGGTCTCGCCGCCTGGTGGCTCATCCCCGCTTGCGCGGGGAACACGACGAGGCGCCCGTTGGGGTGTGCTGGGTGCCGGGCTCATCCCCGCTTGCGCGGGGAACACTTACTCAGAAGTCGAAGCAGGCGGCGGATGCTGGGCTCATCCCCGCTTGCGCGGGGAACACTCAATAATGCCGGTGCCGTTGCTAAGAACGAGGGGCTCATCCCCGCTTGCGCGGGGAACACGTTCTGGAGCGCGCAACTATCGGCTACGGCGGCGGCTCATCCCCGCTTGCGCGGGGAACACGATGGCTCGAGTTACTACGTCGGCCAGGTGGCGGGCTCATTTCCGCTTGCGCGGGGAACACCGGTCACCCAGCGGGTATGACCATCCGGGGTGAGGCTCATCCCCGCTTGCGCGGGGAACACTCAATGGTGTTCTGGCTGACCTCGGAAAGCGCCGGCTCATCCCCGCTTGCGCGGGGAACACGCTAATTTCATCGCAGAAACCCCGGACGGCGACGGCTCATCCCCGCTTGCGCGGGGAACACGTCAAGGGTATCTGGGATGGCATCATCGATAAGGGCTCATCCCCGCTTGCGCGGGGAACACGTAGCGGCCTCACCAAGGCCATTAGCCGTCCCCGGCTCATCCCCGCTTGCGCGGGGAACACCCGCCGCGTGGGTGGCAAGCACTGCTCGAATCGGGCTCATCCCCGCTTGCGCGGGGAACACTCTTCGCGAGCAGCGAAAACTCGAGCCGACTATCTATAGTACATACGACTTCACATGCCTAGAGGCTGAGCACCCCGCAACACTTCGGCATGCGTAACAGATCGCTACTGTGCCTAAACCCCTCACTCTGGCATTGGCTTTCCCATCACAACTTGTCGGACTAACTGAAGTAATTCTGAAAATTGTTCACATTGCCTTTTAGCCGGAAATTTTCCGGAACGTATGTGGTCCCCAAGAGGACTCAGTCGAGCATTAAGATGTTCATCAACCATACAAGAGAGACGCTCATACCCGAGCCCCTATTTCCCATAGACCCGCTTATCCTCTCGTTCGATGCACCCCCAAAAAAGTCATCCTAACTTAAGTTTTGAATAAGATTTTACATCTTCCCCAGCAAGCTTACTGCCACACGTGTAACATCCGTTCCGAGTCCCACCCAGGTTTTACTAGGCACGCCAGGACGAAACATGCTTGCGTGCCCTTTACTTCTATTGCATAGGATTCCCATGTCGAATACTCACGTCGCATTTGTTGGCCTTGGCTATATTGGCCTTCCGACCGCCGTTGTTCTAGCTAATTCCGGTGTCAAAGTCACTGGTGTCGATGTCAACGGTCCGAACGTTGACCGCATCAACCGCGGCGAGGTAACCATCGTTGAGCCGGGGTTGGAAGAAGAGCTGCGCTCGGCACTGGAGTCTGGCCGCTTCAAGGCCACCACGGAGCAGGTTCACGCGAATGCCTACATCATCGCGGTGCCCACGCCGTTTACTGAGTCTTACGACGTCGACATGAAGTTTATCTACTCGGCAGCTGAGGCCATCGCGCCGCAGCTGGAGGGCGATGAGCTGGTCATCTTGGAATCCACTTCCCCGCCGCTGACCACCAAGAAGATGGCCGACAAGATTCTCGAGCTCCGCCCCGACCTTGTCGCCGACGGCACCGATAACCCTGAGGGCAAGCCGGTGGTCTACTTCGCCCACTGCCCAGAGCGCATTCTTCCGGGCAAGGCTATGGAAGAGCTGCGCACTAATGACCGCATCATCGGCGGCCAGACCCCGGAGGCAACGAAGCGCGCCACCGCTATCTACTCCTCCTTCTGCAAGGGCGAGCTCTTGCCAACCAACGACGTCACTGCGGAGATGGCCAAGCTGACAGAGAACTCCTTCCGCGACGTCAACATCGCCTTCGCCAACGAGCTTTCCCTCATTGCTGACAAGCTCGGCATCGACGTCTGGGAGCTCATCGAACTGGCGAACCACCACCCGCGCGTCAACATCCTTCAGCCCGGCCCCGGCGTCGGCGGTCACTGCATCGCCGTGGACCCGTGGTTCATCGTGTCTGCGGATCCGGAAAACTCAAAGCTCATCCACACCGCCCGCAACGTCAACGACGGAAAGCCGGCCTGGGTTATCAGCAAGGTGAAGGAAGCCATCGAACGCACCGGCGCTTCGAAGGTCGCCGTCCTCGGCCTCGCCTTCAAGGCGGACATCGACGACCTGCGCGAATCACCGGCCCTCAACATCGCGGTGGACCTCGCCGAAGAGCTGGAAGACACCACCTTCCTGGTCGCTGAGCCGAACGTCGACGAGCTGCCCAAGCGTCTCAAGGGCTTCGACAACGCGCAGCTTACCGAGTACACCCAGGCTATCAACGACGCCGATGTCATCCTGTTGCTGGTCGACCACAAGGAGTTCAAGGACCTAGACGCGCACCTGATGGACGGCAAGGAAGTCGTCGACACCAAGGGGATCTGGAACGATATGCTCAACGCGCGACAGGACTAGAACTTTTGACTTTGCTGGCCACTCATCTTTCAGCTTAGGCGGGAGCTGTCTTAGCGGTATCTGATTTCATTCAGGTGCGCTGGTCTGAGTAACGTCCCACCAGGAAAGGAACCACATGAACGACCGTAACCTCTACTTGGGAGCACTTGCGTTGCAGGTTGGCATCGCTCTCATTGGTGTAATCCTCACTTTCTTAGGCCTGTATCCGGCCGGTTTGGGACTCATCGGTCTCAGCGTCGCACTCACGCCGGTAACCGGGCACTTGCGCATGCGCCGCGAGCTGGCCGCGCTGCGTAAGACTATCCAGTCCAGTGGCATCGCCGCACCAAGCACGTCTCACTCGAATGACATCAGCCTTCTATCCGCCAAGATCGATGATCTTTCCGAGTCGGTGAAGGTTTGGTCCCAACAGAATTCGAGCGCTACCGCGGTAAGCCGGAGCGATCGTGACGCCAACAACATCGCCCGGGAAGTTCGAGCCCTGCGCCTTACCCTGCGGGAGTCGGAAAAGTTGAATACTCAGCAGCTGAATCGGTCGATTAAGGACCAGAACACCGCGTCACCGATCACCCAGGAGAAGTAGGAAACATCAAGAATGGCCCCGACCCACAGAGTAGAAACCTCCGCTGGATCTGTACTAGCGGATGCCTCCGCGAGCCCGATTAGGGAGGTCCAGACCGCTGCCTCCCAGGTTTCCTCACTGATAGAGCCCGACGTTTTAGAAAAAATGAATCTGGGCGCTCGGCCAGAGGATGGCGCTACCGAGTTGCCGGGTCTGGCGCTGACTTGCGCTCTCAACAACCTCATCAATGCGCTGATTGACGACTGCTTCGATTCGAAAACACGGGAAGCCCTCCTAGAGGCTCGCCGGACAAACGCGTCCTGGGTGCGCCAACTGATTTCCGAAAACGGTGAGCGCCGCACGAAGGTCTCCGACTACATCCAATACTCAACGGGCGGGGCCTTCCCCTGGGACGAAGTACGTCCTCAAGCAACAGGTTTGGCTCTTCTCTACAACTTCTCCCCTTTCCAAGACACGGGTGCCACGGTGGCGTCTAAGCGCCTGCGTAATTTTGGCGAGACCGTGGACGTCATCGCCTGCTCGTTCCTACACAAAAAGAAGAAAGACACGACGGTGGAGGCAATCGCGGACCCCTACGTGGCTAGCCGGCACTTCTTACCGCTCGCACCGTCGTGGGCAACGTGGGAGCCGTTCAAGGCTTTCGTCTACAAAGCTAATTTCTACGCCAACCACCTTCTGAAGCAGGCTCCTTACGAGTTTTTCTACACCAGAGCCATGTGGGCGCCGTCGCACCTCGCGGGCGCCATGTTCAAGCGGGAGCACCCCGAGCTTCGCTGGGTAGCCGAATTCTCAGATCCCCTCTCGCTCGATGTGGAAGGTAAACCCCGCGGCGGAAAACTCCCCGAGGACGAATTGAGCAGACTGTTCCTCAACGACCTATTGGCCACCTACCCAGACCTCGACCCGGCGGAGATCACCGTGTTTTCTCTGTCGGAGCTGCTTCCCTACGCTTTTGCGGACGAACTGCTCTTTACCAATTCCAACCAGCTCAAGACGATGTTGAGCCACATCCCCTCGGTAGATTTGCGGGCCCGGGTTAAACAAAAGGCCCAAGTCAGCAATCACCCCACGCTGCCTCGCGGTTACTACCTCCATGAAGAGTCTGAGTACGAGGTCGACCCGCAAGTTCTCAACCTCGGCTACTTCGGCGAGTTCTATTCAAGCCGGTCGATTACTGAGGTCACGGCCGCCATGCGCACGCTGCCCCCGGCGTTGGCAGACAAGGTCCATCTCCACGTCTTCACAAACTATATTCCGGCGGGCGAAGGAAACCGGCGCCCGCGCAACCTCAGCAAAAAGCAATTTGATGATCTCGTGAAACGCGCATACGACGGCGTCGGCGCCCAAGGCATCGAAGAGAAGGTCTCGTTTAATCCCTCACTGCCGTTTCTTAAGTTCCTTGCTACTACAGAGAAACTGGACTACTTGATCGTCAACGACGCCAAGTCGGGTCCCCACCACGAATTTAATCCCTACCTGCCTTCGAAGTGGAGCGACTACGCAGGTTCTTCAGCTAAATCGTGGGGATTTGTGGAGGACGGTTCCATCCTGTCGCAAAAGCCCGTGGACGTAAAGACTCCGGTCGGCGACGCTTTAACGGCCCGCGAACAGCTGTGGAAGCTGCTGATCGCGAAGTTCCCGCACCTCGATTCTGGGATTGAAGAGGTTTAAAACGATGGCACATGACCCTAGCGTTTTGACGCTGCTGGCAAAGCTCGGCAGAGCCTCTACGCCACCCGTTAAGAAGAGCTCCTTCGGAATCACACTGAAGGGCATGCTAAAGCCTACGGAAACCACCACGCCGTCGTCGATCCTCGTATCGACCCCAGAGTCATTCCACGCCCTTCCAGAGCCGACCACGTACCAATTTGGAATCCCGGGCGTCCTTAGCGAACAGGCCGCAGAAGATTGCGTGACCCGGATGGTGATAGACGCTGCAGCCTTTCACAGCGGCCCGTGGCTCGGGACCGACAACGGCGGGAACAAGCACCTAGCCGACGAGGTTTTCGAGGCCGGACGCCTGATCCGGGCGCGGGGCGGGGTCGTTATGTTTTTGCCCGATCCGTCGGCTGCTGACGGCCCAGAGCTCGCTCGAATACGCTCCACCGCAACCGTCGACCTGTCCCACATCCCCGAAAAGGACATGGAGGAAGAAGCCCCGCAAACCGGCGCCTGGCAGTACTGGGCCACCATGGCGAAGAAGCGAGGAGACTAAAACATGAATCACTCGAAGGACACGTCCACGCGAATCTTGGTCGCCCTCGATTGTGCCTACGCCACTAGCCAATTCTCTGCCGCGTGGGCAGCCAATTTTCTGGCGTACCTCAACGATGGAACGACTCAGATCGATTTCCTGTCCCGCGCTACGGAGGATCACCCGCTCCACGACCACCTGCGCTCCCAAGGCGTCAATGTTCTCCCCGTACAGCCTTTCGACGATCCCTCTAGCGTCGATCTCGCGGGTGTCAAGCCTCGCTTCCGGTCTCGCCAGATTGTTAATCTGGCAACAGGTTCCGACCATCCTGACTACGACATCGTCCTCACCCAGGGGCTTGAGCTTTCTCGATATGTAGCCGGAAGCAACGCCCTCCAGAGCGCGCTGTGGTCCTTTATCGACGATGATCCCTTCCGCCCCTCAGTCCGATTTCCGCAGGATGCAGAAGCCCTGGAGATCATTTCTGAGAATTCCAAGCTTATCCTGACCACGTCCCGGCGCTCGCGACGTCAAATCGAATCAAATATCGCCGCCTCGACCTCGAAGACTCGTCGACTCCCGGTCCTATCGCTGGCCAAAGGATCTCCCCTCGCTTCTACGACCGATGACGCCAACCAGCAACACGAGACCTTTGTCCTAGACTACAGCGTGTTTTCTCCGGTTCTTGAGAACTTTGATTTCTCAGACATCGCCCGCTCGTTCATGGCCGCAAAGCGGCCGCCGAGGATTGTGCTCACCCACTTTCCCGAAGAGGCCACCGAGGAAGATACCCAGCTTCTGAAAGACTCTGGCCTATACGAATTGCCGGGGCTCGCCACCGCGGCCTGCGCCTTCGCCGACAGCCAGTTCTACTCGCCGAACAGCGTTGTCCTCATCCCTGAAGGATGCGAGGAAGAAACAGTCAGCGCGCAGATTTCTGCGGCACTGCTGTCTGAGGCCGGTTTTGGCGTCCTTTCCTCCGGGCAGGTCTCGCTACCGACCCCCACGCAGATAACAGACAAGCCGATTAAGGCCGACTCCTTCAGCGCGTACTTTTCCACGGACTTGCCGGATTACAGTGCGGTTTCGTTCCGAGAGAGGCCAGTCCGTCTGCTGCTGGCCGGTGCAGACTTCAAATTTGCCGGAGACTTAGTGGACAGCCTCGTCCAGCGAAAAGACATCGACCTGCGCGTCGATCTCTTCGAGGCCAACGCCAAGCCGCAGCCAAAGAAGAGCAAGCCGTTCCTGGACTGGGCAGAAGTAATCATCGCCGAGTTCGCTGCTAAGAACGCCATTTGGTACTCGCAGAATGTCCAGGGCAACCAGAAACTCATCGTTCACCTGCACGGCTACGAACTATTGCAGGATTGGATCGACGACCTCGTAGTCGAGAACTGTCACCGGATTGTGTTCGCGTCCGAGTTCTACCGGGACAAGGCTATCCAGTGGAAGCAGTGGCCGGCGGAAAAGCTGACGGTGGTGCCGAACACCGTCAACCCAGGCGACCTTGAGCGGGAGAAGGAACCCGACGCCCGCTTCCACATCGGCACCGTCGGAATCGTGCCCATCCTCAAACGTCCCGACAGGGCCATCGCTCTCCTTGAGAAGCTGCTGGAGACAGATCCCCGCTATGTGCTCCACATTAAGGGACACCTGCCGTGGAACTATGCGTGGGAATGGAAGAAAAGCGCCCACCAAGATTCCTACCGGGCGTTCTACGAACGCATCGGGGCAGATCCCAATTTGTCCACGCACGTTGTCTTCGAACCGTTCTCGCCGGACGTCGGAAATTGGCTGACCAAGATCGGCTGGATCCTTTCCCCTTCCACCCGCGAGACCTTCCATTTGTCGGCCATCGAAGGCGCCTCCAGCGGCGCGGTGCCTATTGCCTGGCACCGGGAAGGCTCTGAGGAGATCATTGGAACTGAGCACAACGTACGCTCTACCGAGGAAGCCGCGGAAAGGATTCTCTCCGCGCGCTCCCCGCAGGAGTTTCAGAAACTCTCCGAACAAGCAAAGCGCCATGCAGCCAAATATGACGTCCGCGTCGTTCGGAACTCATGGCTAGAAATGGTATTCGACGCAACTATGCAAGACCCAGACACCGACGCTAGCGCGGCCATAACCAGCCCAGTCTTCACCCAGGTTGAGGAAGCCTTGCAGCACCACGACCCAGAAGCTGCGCTGTCGATTCTCGATGGGTCCATTCCGCAGACTAAGTCCGCCCACGGTCCGGTCAAAGACCTCGAGCTATTCCTTCGAGGCATGGCCGCGCTGGACGAGAAACGATTTACGCACTTCTTCCCCCGCGAATCCGGTCTCGATTTCTCCCGGGGTATTGCGGTCATTCGTCCGGCTGGAGCGACGAGCCTCTCGATGACCCTTGGAGGGATCGACGAAAACGTTCTCGACATAACCCCTCCGAACTACCTGCGCCTGCCGGAACGCTACGTCCCCTTTGACGACGCCGATGACCCGCTGCCCGACATCGGCAGCGCGCAATCGACGCATGATCTCGAGATCCGCCTGGATCGCTGGATCCAACTTGCCAAGCTGGATGTCCAGTGGTTGATTAATTCCACCGGTGGGGCCCCCGCACTCGTCGCGCAAGGGCCGTGGTGGACCGCCTTTGCGGCCGCACAAGCCGCGGACGAATGGCGCCTGCCCTTCGTGTGGATCCTCGACGGGACGGACGAGACAATCGAGGCCCTGTCCGATCTAGAATCCGGCCGCCGGACGACCAACTTCTCCCACCAGATCGCCCGGAGCGTCTTCGAAAGAGCAGATCTGCGCATAGCTCTCGACGAATCCCTCATCACCCCTAAGGTGCCCTACTGGGAATTCGATGGGGTCATCAGCCGCGACGGTTCGACGGCACCTGCGGGACTTCCGGCCATCGCGCCAGTCATGCTCGAGGACTTCATCCGCAACAGCACGCCGCACCGTCTCAGCGACAACGACAGCATCTTGCTGAAGCCTCTCAATGAATTGCGAGTCGGCGTTGTGGGCGCTCCGGATCTCCGGAAGGAGCTTGGAAAGTTGGTCGCCGAGGTTGTAGAGATCCCGAAGAAGGACTACTTCGATTCTCTGTCACCAGACCTCGACGTCGTGCTCATCGACCAAGAAGCTGACGGCTCCGGCCCGTGGAAGGCACGGATCTCGCACGTAAATGAAGCTAAAGTTGGTCCACCGGCGAAGGTGTTCGACCGAGCCAGGCTCCTAGGAGTTCCCACCGTCTTCCTACAGCGAGGAACTACGCACCTACCCCGCACTTTCCTCGCCGCCGCGCGCAAAGCGGACGCCGTGCTCAGCGCATCTCCGGAAGGCTTGTCGAGGCTCTTGCAACTGCACCCGACCTCGATCACCCGACTCGGGTTGTTCCTTGCCAGCGCCAGCCCCCAAGAGCGCTGGATGAAGGCGTTACGCTCCGTGGGGGTGTCAGTCAAGTAGCTGACCAGACACCGCGCCCCTCGCTGCCTCCCAAACGGCTGCCACACTTTTATCGCAACAGCCAGGGTTCGTGCATCTACATAGCGGCCGCGGTCACCGGCATGGAAAAGTATCAACACTCGCGTACGCTGGGAGTGTTCTGTCAGGCAGCCAAGCGTAGCCTAGCTGGACAACTTCCACCAGACACCAGGAGACAACCATGATCAGCAATTACGAGGCGTTGAAGCGTTTCCTTCAAACGCAGCTTCTCGATAAGAAACTCGAGTTCAACCCCCTCAAGACGACAAAATCCGCCCCGGCGGCGCTTCTCCGAGGTTTCCGAGAAAAAGGCTGGTCAACCGAGCGCATCGTCGACGGGGTAAACCAACTAACCGTTACACAATTACTGACCCGTCAGGATCCGGAATACTTAACCTCGTCGGCGCAAAGGTGTACCGGCACCCTGCACACACTGAAACTATCTGCCGCCGGAAGCACCTCACCAAACGAATGCTCGATTTTGCTGGGCTACCAATCGCGGCTGGCGCGGACTTTGCCCGAGATGAGTTTCAAGTGGCCCGCGCATTTTTCACCGTCATGCCCAAGCCCATCGTCGTCAAAGCTACCGACTCGGGTGGCTCCAAGAGCGTTACCGTGGGAGTTTTCGGTTGCGTCCGCTAGCGTGGTGTATCTGTAGCCCGCGGTTGGCCTTGTGCCGGTGCACAATGAGGCGACCATCGCGG
>NZ_JASTTF010000022.1:0-11733 GCF_055700955.1 Corynebacterium sp. 1103A | reverse complement strand
GGTCGGTTTTCTGCTTTCCATTCCTCAATATGGGCAAGCCAGCGCACCTTGAATTCGGTGAGGTTATGGCGAATGGTTGCGCGGTCTAGGAGAGCAGAGGAAGTCATGTTAAAAGCATATAAGCTGCCCTGCTCCCTCAAGGTTTTCTCCAAGTGAGGTTTTATCTAACTGCCTAACGGCAGGGGAACCGTATATTGCTTACGGTATGACCCCCCCTACAACTCGGGAAGCAACCCTGCAGTACGTAGCTCTCGCAGATGCCGTTTGACGGTAGATTCAGACACGCCTGTTTCAGCCATGATTTCTTTGCGCGACGGAAGCTTACCGGTTTCTACAAAGCTTTGACCGACAAGGGCTTGAATTCTTGCACGCGTCGTTTGCCCCTGAACTCGCTTCCTTCGGTGCGTTCGCTCCAGTTTTGCAAGTTCAGACTGCGCATAGTCGCTATCACGGTCTTTCCAGCGTTGTGAGGCTTTCTGTCCGCCTCTGCGGCCCATCGTGGCCAAGGCTTTCCGCTCGCTGCTCGTGGCTTTACCTGGCGCGCTAGAACCGCTGTAGACCTCGCTCTTGGATTGAGTCACGTAGCCGCGCACGCGCCTAGCCATGGTTTGGCGGTCGCGCATGGGTGGCATCTCGTTGTCGCGGCCTGCGCCGCCGTGGGTATGTGCGACGTTGTAGGCGTGCTCATAGGCGTCGATGATTGCTGCGTCTGTCAGGCGTTGGCCTTGCTGGCGCAAGCGGTGTCCCATAGAATATGGCGATTAAGCGCCATTCAGACGAGGTCAATGCAGAAAACCGGCGAATCTTTCAGTGGAGTTGGTTGTGCCAGGGCGTGACAGCTACATGGGCAAGGAAGTCGCGTAAGCAACTTTCGCGGCAACGCGAGAACCATGAACTAACACCACGCACAACGACTAGTGTCGCCCCCGACAGGTTGAAGGAACTGACCAAAAATCAGGCCAGTCTCTCCCTTATCCTTAAAGACTTCCGTAACCACACACTTGAATGCTTACGATTGCCAGACTTTCCTTTAAGCCGATCGTGCTTCCTTTTGGCTTGAAGGCGACACCTTCTGCTGGAAAAAGAGATGACGTTTGTCATCACTTGAGGGAAGAAGGGTCATGATCATTAAAGGGATAGTTCCCACTATGGGGATAAAAAATAATACAACTAGAATTCCGGAGAATCCCGCATCTTGCAGCCGTCTCGATAGCAACGCAAGAAAAGGCAGAAACACGATTGCTGCTATCACTTCTTCTAGCGATACTCCATGAAAATCACCTAAATGATTATCGAGCATGCTGACGAAGAATGAACCAATAGTCAAGAAGAAAAAAATCCACCAGTATTCACTTCTAGAGGCTGACCCTTTAAAAGCAAAATATCTCAAGAAAAACCGTGACACGGCCTGCTGCGGAGACGCCCCATGCAGGGCCTGGTAGGAAGACTGCTTATCCATAATAAAATCTCCTTCCGCTAAAAGAATACTTTAGGGAAGGATATTTCCTATCCCTTAACAACTACCGATCTCGTCTGCCCCAACCAAGGCTCCTAAGTTCGGGTTTACGGTTAGCCGGGTTTCGCCAGGCCCTACACACCTATCCTCGGATGCGTAAAAATACTTAACTTTAATCTTTACTGGATGGTTTTTGCAGTTAGTGTAAACGGCCTCTTCGTATTTTCCATCGTCGCCTTTGCCGGCGATAGGGCTCCCCGTAGCTTTTCCCACGAAACCGCATACTGAAGCTGAAGCGATAGGGCTGACCGTCAACAAGCCTAGTGCTGTACATCCAGCAATAACTGTCGAAAGTGTTTTACGAGTAATTTTTCCCATTATTTAGCACGCTCCAATCTTTGAAGCGCCGGAAATTTTCTTCCCTTCTCGAGTCGTGCCAAGTTGGGAATCTCCTGGGTTAACACAAACTTCGTAATCTCCACTTTCTGCATTAACCTTGATCTTTTCGTTTCCACCACTGCAATTTCCCCAGAATGCTGTTTCAACTCTGCCACCAGGAAAAGGAACAGTTACATCCACTACAGGAATAGTCACATCCCCCCAATTGTGTTCTCGGTCAATGTGCTCAGTGTGGTAGCCGCAAGTAGTCGCCGAAGCTTCAGGAGTTTCGCCAATCGTCACCATCCCAGCGAAAACAAGAGATAGTGCCCCTGTGCCGACGAGCATTCTTTTAATACCCGAACTTGCGATTGGAGTAGTTTTACTCAAACCTGACATGAAAAGCTCCCTTAATTTCAAACAAATGAACCAGAGCAGAACCAGCGCTCCGTGCGACCTACGCTACTCACAATCGGTTAGTTAAGTAAAGGATATAACGGAAAAGTCATCCAAAGCTTTATCGATGTTAATTCCCAATTAACTAAACGCCCTACAGGTCACTAAATACGCCAACCACTAACGTCCCCACAGTCGTTTGGGCATCTATGGCCAATTCGTAAGCGAGCCAAGCCCATTACCTCCCATCTGCACTACTGCTTAATGACAGGGAACATGCTCAACAAACTTTTCGGGCGCGAAGCGGCCAAGATTGCACGCCAAATCATCGACCAGGCCGAGCCGTTTAACGCCGCCCACACCACCGGCTGGGGACTACCTTGCAAGCCCACCGTCACACGCCGCTAACGCGCACCAGTACGCCGGCTGATAGAAGTCGCCCAGCACGCGCATGATAGACACGCGTACTGGGCGACTTTCGCTTTCAGTGACGTAGGGGAATTTCGCCAAGGTTCCAGGCAGGCGCTTAGAGCGCTTATCTTCTGGGGTGTTGAGGATGCGGAATAGCTCGTTGAGCTGTGGTCCGAGGGTTTCTGGGGTGGTTTCGTTGCGCACGAACTGAGCGAAGAGGTGCGGGGTGTCCCAGAGTCCGGCATCGTCTCCGAATAGGAGGAAAAGAATGCGGGTGAGGTAGACCGAGGTGCGCATGACGCGCTCGTCTTCTTCCTCCGGGTTGGTTGGGGCTTCATCGCCCACGGCTTCGTCTACTTCGTCGCCATTCATCGCGCGAAACAGGTCAACCATCAAGCGTGATGCTTCCAGGGATGCTTGTTCTTCCTCGCGGTACTCGGAAGTCTCGTAGTCGGCAAGAAACGCGAGTTGCTCGACGTGCTCGTCAATCTCGGCAAGGCTAAAAGTAACGTCCCAGTCTGCGGTATCGCCGACGTAGTCGCGGTTGAGGCGCGTGATACGCAGGGTCTCGAAGTTGGAGCAGATGACGTAGGGCGGCAGCTGTGAGTTCGGGATAGTACCGCCCAACAAATAGTCCAGCGCCTGGTTGTGTGCATTGTCGAGGTTGACCCCGAGGGATTTTGCTTCGCCGATGACTTTGCCGGGCATGAATAAGTCGATTTTGCCGGTGCGTCCGGTCGATGCTCGTTTAGCGCTGCGCTGGTACAGGTAGATGTCGCGGGCGTTAATGCCGAAGCAGTCGAGGAGGTCGCCCCAGAACTGTTGGTCATGGCTTGATTCAGTGGCTGGTCGGTTTTCTGCTTTCCATTCCTCAATATGGGCAAGCCAGCGCACCTTGAATTCGGTGAGGTTATGGCGAATGGTTGCACGGTCTAGGAGAGCAGAGGAAGTCATGTTAAAAGCATATAAGCTGCCCTGCCCCTCAAGGTTTTCTTCAAGTGAGGTTTTATCTAACTGCCTAGCGGCAGGGGAACCGTATATTGCTTATGGCGTGACACATTTATTTTGGTAACTTAGTCCGTCCTCTGGGGAGAGATATACCTGCCATCCTTAAAGCCCGGTTTACCGTCGGTCTCGATACACCGAACTCTTCCATAGCATCAGGAATAGACGGGTATTGACCGGTCTGGCCAAAGGTATCAGCAAAGAAAGCTGCGATTCTGAATGCGTTACTCTTTCCTGTGGCAGTACGTCGATTATTCGCAGCGGACAAAGTCGCACGGCGTTCCTGCGCATATTTGCCCTCGGGGTCTGTTTTCCAGCGTTCTGCTGCTTTCTTGCCGCCTCTGCGTCCCATGGTGGCTAGTGCTTGGCGTTCGCTGCTGGTGGCTTTACCTGGCGCGTTAGAGCCGCTGTAGGCATCGCTCTTGGATTGAGTGACGTAGCCGCGCACGCGCCTTGCCATGGTCTGGCGGTCGCGCATGGGTGGCATCTCGTTGTCGCGGCCTGCGCCGCCGTGGGTGTGTGCGACGTTGTAGGCGTGCTCATAGGCGTCGATGATCACCGCGTCTGTCAGGCGTTGGCCTTGCTGGCGCAAGCGGTGGCCAGTCTTAAGCGCATGCCTAAAGGCAGTTTCGTCGCGTGCTGCGGTTCCTTGGGAAATCCAGAGAACGCGCACGCCGTCGATAAGTTCCGGGTCGTACTGGTCGAGTCCACCGGCGATTTCTGCGTCTACGTCCTGGGCAAGCGCTTTGAATGCTTGAGCTTCTTCGCGGCGGGTCTTGACCGCGTTAATGAGTTCTCGGCCAGAGCTAAACTGCTGGCGCGGGGCTGGGGCGAACTGGTCGTGTCCTGCCATATCCCTTACCTGCTTTATCAAGTCTCCAAGACGCATCACCCGGTTGTGCTGCCTATACCAACGATAAGCGGTAGGGGCCTTGCCTGTGTAGAACGGGTTTCGGCTAAAGCGATGGGCAAAGTGCGGATCATGGTCTAAAAGCTCACCCAGCACACGCGTAGTCGCAGCCAGCAACTTCATCTGCGCAGATTTACCGTTACGGTCAGCGTAGACAGGGTCAATAAGCCAAATGAACTGGGCTTTGCCGTTAGTTGGGTTAATACCCACCCATGCCGGCCCGACGCTATGAGTAATCAGTGAGCGCACCACGTCGCGGACGTACGGGTTTAAGTCTGCGGGGTCACCGCCTGCGGTACCTACTTGATCAACGTCAACGACCAGGACGGCGGCGAATTGCTTGGTGGTGAGCATGGCGTACTCGCACCGTCCTAAAGCATCAGTCTCAAAGCGATACATACGCGGCGAGTTCGTACCGTCAGCGTTGCGTCGATAGGCCTTTTTAAAGTCTCGTGTGACTGAACCGTGAAGTACATCGCGGCCTAGATGATCGCGTAAAAGGTCGCGGTCACTGGCAGATGCTGGGGTGTTATCCAGTCCACCACGGTCGCGCTCGACACGGGTCGGTGTTTTAGTGTGCGCATTCTGCGCGTAAGCCTGTAAACTCATGGCTGTGCTTTCTCCCAGGTGCTAGCTGGGTGATAAGCGAAAGTCATCGGGTTGCCGCCCGGTGGCTTTCTTCGTTTTCATTGTCTTTCCCTGACTCTAAATGACATGGGTGTTATTTTCCAGTGGCGACACGCAGAAATTCGCAGGTGAAGACATATTTTTGGTTTACGCCCTGCACCACACCCTGGTTTACGCCGTGCGCTGAATCCTGGCAGAGCGGATTCCCCGTCCAGTCGATGGAAACCGCCCCTTTTTCTCGTTTTCTCGCCACACCGAAACAGCGCTCTGTTTCAGCACCCGGAGCGCAGTATGGTCAAGGCATGACCAGGCCTGACCAGGGTGACCACAAGGGTGACCACAAGGGTGACCACAAGGGTGACCATGCAGGTGTTCACCTGACCACGTGGTCACCCCGAAAGGCAGCCGAGGAAACCGGGGTAAGCCGCAGCACGATCATGAGAATGCTGCAAAAGGAAGAGCTTCCCGGAGCAAGGAAAATAAACGGTCAGTGGGCAATTCCAGTAACCTCCCTCGGGGCCGCAGGACTGCGCCCAGGAAAGCCTGCACCCGCCGAAGAATCGGTTATCCAAGAGGGTGACCACAGGGGTGTTCAGGGTGACCACAAGGGTGACCATGAACATGTCCGCACAGGTGACCAGGGTGACCACCTGAACACCCTTAATCTGCAACACAAACTCGAACTAGCAGAGCTGCGCGAGCAGTCCCTCCGCAAAGAATTAGAGGCTCAAAAAATACTGGCCTCAGAACGCGCGGCTCGTATCGAAGACCTCCAAAAGGCCCTACTGATGCTAGATCGCGGATCATCTGATGCCCCAGCCCCCGAACCATCCCCCGAACCGTCGAGGCAACCTACCGACGACAGCACAGCAGGCTCAGAATCTCCCGCCACACCTTCCTCAGCAGAAGCAGAGACTGCACACGAGGAAGAACCCAAGCAACCCTCACAGCAAGGATTCTTCGGCCGCCTTCGCGGCCTATTTTCCTAACCAGTTTCGAATGATCTCCTGGGCGTGACGCAACGCCATCCCATCCGAATTTCCTGACCGGGCTGCAGCATCCATTGCATCAAAAAACTCGTCTGACTCAGCCCATCGGGAAAGCTCGTCAAAGCACGGGTCAACCAACTCAGACTTCATATCGTTAGCCATGCGACCTACACACCTTCATCTACAAATGTTTCCAAATATGTCGTCCTTAAACTGCGAAAACGTAAAAACCACCCCTCCTAGACGGGATAGGAATGTACCCAAATATGTCGTTGCAGCCGGTGTGCCTCGGCCCCGCCGAGACACACCGGAACCGACTTTCGGCAGTGATCAATCTTCGATCTGGTGGCCCCACGGAGGCCGGCCGGTGAACGGCCGGCACCGCGCGCATCAAGGCGCGCGGCTAGAGGGCGCCGTGCGCCCGAAAACGGTGGCGCGCAGCGCCTCCACTAGCGGCACGAAGGGGCGACTATTCCAGGGGACCCGCACACACCCTAATGCGCAAACAGTTCCAGAGAATAAGGGCCAAAACGAAATGGAGCGCTGCCTATTCACTAGACAGCGCTTGCCACGACGATTTTCGTTCTGCTGTTTACACGACCACTAGAAATCAAGAAGCGCACAATAAAAGGAACTCCCCAGCATCTCCTTTCACTAGAAGCACTGGGGAGGACATTTACAGGAAGTTATCCGTACTTAGTAGATAAAAGAATTAAGTACGCATTTATACAGATTTACTCACTGGTTATTCCTGATGACTGTTTTTGACGTGATTGACCAGTACTGCTGCAACTATGGTGAGCAGTATGAGGATAAAAAATCCGAGGATCGACTTGTTTGCGATGGCGACATAACCTGAAATTGCCAGCCCAAATAGTGCAACGACAATCGCATTGGGAGATATTTTATGCCTGTTCATTAGTCCTCTTCACACTTGATCGTTAAACACACTCGTTGCCACGGACTGTTCCGTTCCACCTGTAATGGACTTTCATGCGGTCATTGCATTTCTTGTGGTGGCTGAGGACTACTGTTGCCCCGGTGATGATGGCTCCAACGACAGTGCAGGCAGCCCACCCGACAGCGGGAAGGGCGCAGATGGCGGTCCCCAAGGCAAACCCCGATCCGCTGATGATCATGTCCTGCTCAAGAGGGGTGAACTCTACCCAGAATCCCCCGTCTTCTCTCCCTCCGCTCACATAGGGAGTGACGGCATGTGGATCCCTTAACGTTAGATCCATGTGCTCGAGGTCGAAGGTTACGGTGGAGTCATCATTTACAGTTCGGGGAACATCCGAGTTGATCAGTTCCTCAAAAGCTTGATCCAGAACCTCCGGAGTGATTGATCCTTCTGCAGCGGTCTGTTCTTGGAACTCTTGAAGGGTTGTAGGATCGACCTTTTCTGCAGCGGAGGCTAGTCCCTGACCGGAACAAAGGATAGCTACGGAAGCTAGTGCCGTCAGTGCTTTTGACTGAGTTCTCATAGTGCTCCTAATTTTTAGACAGGTGGTTCACCTCCCGAGGTTACATGTTTCCGAATCATAGGCAATAGCTTTAACGAACTGTGTGAGGGCATCTATCACACCTCACGCGAGAAGGCACTTGGCAGTGCTACGTCCAAGCCAACCCAAGCACGATGAATAACCTTTTAGTGGTCGATATTGCCCCCTGACGCGCTTCTGCGCGCACTCTAATCGCTGACAACGCCATTACCCCCGCACCGAGTACGCCAAACGCAAGCCGCTGGCCTACGCCGCTCCGTCGATGGCGACAAGGGCTACTCCGGTCTGATGACTAAGAACCCAGAGCACATCGCCTGGGATAGCCATTGGGAACATTTGCGAATCCCCAGGTAGAAGCCGGAGGAATTGTCTCTTATGGATTGCATGTCCGGTGTACTGGAACTGGGCTTCTTCCTTTAAGCGCAAAGATCAGGCTTCAAGAAGAACATCTCGGATTTGTTTATGAGACCGTAGATGAAACCTTTAAGAATCTTACTGAGGGTGGCTACGGATTTGTTCGTGGAGAAGCGATCTGTGACCCAACTATTTCAGGGCATGATTATCGAATTGATGGAGAGATTTTTGCAGGAAAGCATCATGGCTTTGATATCTCCAAAGAAGTCCATCTTCCATGCAATGTGAACTAATTACTCTGCATAAGCCAGGCTTTTAGTTCCCCCTCTGCGCGCTCACAACCACCCGGGTAGTTTTCGTTCAGCTCTTCAGCCACGGAGTCAAAGATTTTCTTAGCGATAGCCTCAGCATGGTCAGGTTGAAGCTGCCCTCTTAAATCATTTAAGGGGGCAGAGAGAGTGGCATAAGGACTGGGGCGTAAAGAATAAGACCGCATGTCAGCGGCATATATTCGAGGCGTTGTCCCCAAAAACTGAGATTCAAGGACGACGTTTCCGAACACTAATGACGATAGGTTTTTCTCTTCCATAGTCGGCAGTTTACGGAAAATAAGGTGTGTTAACTGCCGACTTATTCAAGTATGGAAACTCGGCAGAGAATTAGGCAATCGCTTAATGCCGCCGCTTTTTCTTTGCCCTCCGGGCGGCACGATTCAAACCAGCAGGGGCGACAGAACGGCGCGCATTTTTCTCCATAAGCTCGGCGAACTCATGCACCGCAAGCACCAACTCTTGGTGCTCATCACTGACATAGAACTCGCGCCCCGTCCGGAGAGCGCGAGTCATCTCCCTGACGACACGAGCCGCGTCAGCTACCTCCTCTCTGGGGGTACGCAGCTTCAGCGTGGCTTGCTCATGCGCCTGCGCCAACTCCTCTTGGTGCTGTCGCCTACGGCGCTCACGCGACGCAGCAGCGCGGCATGCACCCGAGCAAAACCGGGCCTGCCGCCCACGCGGATCCGTCCGTTGCGGGATTGGTTTACCGCACCTTTCGCAGACTTCTTTTTGAGTTGCCATGCCCCCTACTTTATCGCACGTGCGATAAAACCTGCCAGGCACTAAAATGCCTGGTCACCCGATGTCACTAAGAGTGCATATAGTGTGTGTCTTTTCAGGCTCTTTGCGGCGTGGGTTCGGGCCGGTTCTTCCAGCCCGAAAGACTGACCGCCCTGGCGGGTAGGTCAGCAACATATTTGGATACATTCCGCCCGCACGGGCTTGTCAGACCTGCGGGGCAAGGTGTGAGCGCAGCGAGCACCGCGGCAGTGTGTCGCACAACGTGACACACGAGGTGACGCACGAGGTGACACAACGCGTGTAGGCCGGCGTGACACACGCGCTGTGTGCCCGTCTAAGCGGTTAAAGACCCGGCAGCAATACCCATGGAGGGCCAGACACTCCTACGCGATTGAGCACACGAGGACTGCACCGGGGCAACCGAGCCGGACGGCTCGGGCGGCAGCCCAAACCGAGCACCTGGAGCCGGACAACGCGGCAGTTTGGATACTCCTTTTCGCACAACCGAAATACGGTCACGTTAGGAGACCCCTATGGAAAAGAACTCGCATCCCCGCACCAGTCTTAAGCGACTTTCTGAACTTCACTCACTCGCACTAGGCGCTGCCTTCGGCGCAGTACTTGCCGACCCTATGACCACGATCCACAGCTGGACAGAGCTTCTCGATCTGCTCGTCTTCTGGCCGTAGCGGCAACACACTATTGGCACTCTTAGTGACACCGGGACATAGTCCATCCAACCCAATCTTGCTAAGAGAGGTTTTACTTAACTGCCTAGCGCCGGGGAACCGTATATTGCTTACGGTATTGCACCCCTATTCTTCCGGATACAATCCAGCTTCTTTAAGGGCCGCGACGTGGTACGCAACAGTGCGCCTAGACACTCTAACTTCCCTCCCTAGCTCCGCCCAGGTAGGGATTTTCCCAGTCTGTGCGAAGCTCTGGGAGGCCGATGTAAGAATCTATGCACGAGTACTGTTACCTGCAGCTTTCTTCCTACGATTAGCTGCGCTAAGCCTCTCCCGTTGCTCTTGTGCCATGTAGATAAGCCTCTGGGCACTAAAGCACTCAGAGGCTTATGCAGTTGGCATGGACTGACGGATACTCCGCGTTCGGTGAGTTCATCGACCAGGCGGTGGAGGTCGATAAGCGAGCGGGCAAGCCTGTCCATGCTCACCACAATGAGTTGATCGCCGGCGCGCACATAATTAACGGAAATTGCTCCTCATTAGTAGACAACTGTTTTCTTCAGTCACTACTAGTGAGGAGCAATTTTGCATGAATGTACTGTAAGCAGCTTCAGTACTCCCGAGCGTAGAGTTGCTAGCCCTATACGAGATCAATCGTTGCGGAGGCAATGGACGGCCTCAAGTATTCCCGCCCCGGGGTGTTCTTCTCGATAACGGCGAATTTCTTGTGCGGAAGGAGTCGGTTCTTGTGGTTGGGACTTACCTTTTACTGCAAAATCGTTCGCGTCAGAGCTTGTTTTGTTCCCGAACCAGAAAATTATGACTGCTACGAAAGCGATGATTCCTGCAGTGAGTGGTTGTCCGTCAATCCCAAAAGCAATTGCAGAGATGAGAAAGGCAAACCCTCCAGCGATTAGTAGGATTCGTTCAGCCACAGTGGTTTCCTCCTTTGGCTGTTTTAGTTAAAACATTTCTCCCGAATGCTGGTCACTCCAAAGAATTCACCAGCAAGCGCGGCGATAGTTCCTCCAGCTGCTTGCATCTTCTCGTAGGAAAAGCTTGCTCCCCACATGATTTGGACTGCCTCTCGGACGCCGCCAAGCTGAGCGATGAGCTTTTTAATCTTCAAGATTTTAGCTGCGCTCACCAGATTTGTTCCTAGGAAAAGTGCAATAGCGGCAGTGCACCCTGCGACACTAGCGCGAGTGGAAGTCATTTGGCTGTGCGTTGCCAACCATTCTTGAGTTGCTTTGTCGCCTTGGACAAGAACGCTGTCTGGAACAGAGTTGATAGTTTCCAGCGCTTCTGTCATTTCGCGAGCACGATCAGCCAATGCAGGATCTTTTTCTGCGTCGTAATACTCAGCGTAGACAGAAGTGGTGGAAGAAGGTGCGGCATTAGCTACAGCAGTTCCCGCAAAAGGCACAGTCGCAGCGAGAGTCAGCGACATAAGAGTGGTGGATAGGCGTTTGCGCGCATCATGGTTCCTTTCGGAAAATACAGTGTCGGAAGATATCGTCGGGTTAAGACAGCTTCAGCTTAAACGAAACTACTGTCGTTGTCTCCGCAACTGCCAGAACATAAACTGCTACTTAACCACGGGGCCGACAAGGAGCATGATCACCGTATGTGTTGCGTTGATGAATGCGCCCGTTGTCTTTTCGGTGCTTTATCCACTCACTATTACTATCTTTAGCAAGTTTCCGGCTCCATTCACGTTGCTAACACAAGTCGATTTTGCCAGTGCGCCCGGTCGATGCTCGTTTAGCGCTGCGCTGGTACAGGTAGATGTCGCGGGCGTTAATACCGAAGCAGTCGAGGAGGTCTCCCCAGAACTGTTGGTCGTGGCTTGATTCAGTGGCCGGTCGGTTTTCTGCTTTCCATTCCTCAATATGGGCAAGCCAGCGCACCTTGAATTCGGTGAGGTTATGGCGAATGGT
>NZ_JASTTF010000021.1:0-13243 GCF_055700955.1 Corynebacterium sp. 1103A | reverse complement strand
CTGAAAGCGCCATCCGGCACACACCAACACAACCATCCACACAAATGCAAAAAGTACATTGGCACACTATTGAGTTCCCAAACATCACTGGCACGCCCCAACAATCAGCAACAACCAACTGTCTAAAGCGGCTTATTCAACCTTACTCACAACCGTAAATAAAGTCAAACACCGTCACCGCCCGTTAACCTCTCGGCTACCTCGCGGCGACTGCGATTAATTTACACACAGTCCTAGAAAGATACAAATCCGCCGGTCACCGGTACTTTCCGGTGCCGACGGATGAGAGTTTGTAAGCTAATACCGCTTCTCTTCCTGGGTCCGCTCCACCTGAGCACCCAGTCGGTTCAGGTTCTCTACGAAGTTCGGATAGCCGCGGTCGATGTGGAAGACATCGTGGACCACGGAGACCTCGTCCGCGCACAGCCCCGCCAATACCAGGCCGGCGCCGGCGCGGATATCGGAGCTCCAGACGTGGGTCGAGGACAACCGCTCTTGTCCCCAGACGATGACGTGGTGCCCATCAACTTGTGCGTCCGCACCCAGGCGGAGCATCTCGTCAACAAAGCGGAAGCGGGATTCAAAGACGTTCTCGGTGATCATCGTCGTGCCCTCGGCCACCGCGGACAGGCCAATGGCCATCGGCTGCAGGTCGGTAGGAAAGCCCGGGAACGGCAGAGTATTGAAATTGACCGCCTTCGGGCGCCCATCCATACGGACCCTAAAGCCCGTCTCGTAGGTTTCCACGTCGGCGCCGGCGGACTTGAGCTTTTCCAGCGGCAGGTGCAGGTGCTTCGGGGCGATCCCGCCCACGGTCAGGTCGCCGCGGGTCATGGCCGCAGCGTAGGCCCAGGTGCCGGCGACGATACGGTCGCCGACGACTTCGTGCTCGGTGGGCTGCAGTTTGTCCACGCCCTCGATAGTCACGGTCGAGGTCCCCGCGCCGCTGATGTGGGCGCCCATGGAGTTGAGCATGTTGCACAGGTCCACGATCTCCGGCTCGCGCGCGGCGTTATCTAAAACCGTGGTCCCCTCCGCCAGCACCGCGGCGGTCAAGATGTTCTCGGTGGCGCCGACCGAGGGGAAGTCGAGCTTGATCTTAGCGCCGTGGAGACGCTGCGCCTCGGCGACGACGGCGCCGTGCTCGATCCGGGTTTTGGCACCCATCTTCTCCAGACCCGACTGGTGCATGTCCAGGGGGCGGGAGCCGATGGCGTCACCTCCGGGGAGGGCGACCTTTGCCCGGCCGCAGCGCGAGGTCAGCGGGCCCAAGACGCAGACGGAGGCGCGGAACTGCCGAACGGCGTCGAAGTCGGCGTCCGATCGCGGCTGATCCGGGGTATCGATAGTGACTTCCGAGCCATTGATGGCAACCTCGCAACCCAGCCCCTCAAGAACCTTCTTCATGAGAGGTACGTCGAGAATCTCCGGACAGTTAGTCAACGTCGTGCGACCCTCCGCAAGCAAGGCGGCCGCCATCAGTTTCAGCACACTATTCTTGGCGCCGTCGACCCTCACAGAACCCTGCAGGCGGGCGCCACCGGTGACAATAAATTGGTCCTTCACACCGACCAACTTACAGCGTCTTAGGGCAGAGCGCCGATCCGGCGGGCGGCGTTTACCGCCTCGTAGCGGGTGTGCGCGCCAAGTTTACGCATCACAGAGCGCAGATAGGACTTGACGGTTTCGGCGCCAATGCCCATTTCTTCGGCGGCCTCGACGTTCGTATGCCCCAGGGCCACACACGAGAGCACGTCGAGCTCGCGGGCAGAAAGCTTGGTGGACTGCTTGACGCGGACCGGCGAGACCATCTGATCACACAGGGTCTCGAGTTCCTTGCGGATGTCGTCCTCGGCCACGCGGTTGGCCAGCATGCGCAGCTTCGAGTGGGTGGAACGGACCTGCTCCCACTCCGCACCGTTCATGACGTGCCCGCTGCGGCCGGCACCACCCTTGCCCCCGTCGGTGCGGCGCAGCACCGAGTTCACGGCCAGATCCTGCTCGAGGCAGCGAGCCGTCATGGTGACTTCCTCGATGACCTTGTCGCCCAGGCGGACCGGCGAGTGCACACCGACGTAGAGCACTCCGCGGATTTCGCGCTGGACAATGACCGGCACGGCGACGATGGAGTGCAGTCCCTCGTCCTGGATGAGCCGGTCGTTTTCGTGGGAGATGGTCTTAGCGCGCAGGTAATCCGAAACGCCTACCGCACGGCGACTCTTGACGACGCGGCCACCGACGCCGACACCGGCATCGATAGTCAGGTTCTGCAGGGCGGGGGTGCGCAGGCCGACCCACTGTGTGATCTGCAGGCGATTATCCGGCAGTAAGGTGCCGTACATCGTCACCGGGATACCAGTGGCGGTCTTCAAGGAAGACAATGCGGCCCGTACGGCCTCGTCGTCATCTTTAATTCGGTGCGCTTCCAAGACGTACTCCTACTCGGGGGTACCCATTAAGGTGCACCCAGGGGTGCCCCTTTTGAACGGGTGTATTACAACACTGTTTCCCAACTGTAACGGGCTAGCGGGGGTAATTCTAAATCAGCGCTCACATAAAACACGAATCCGGCGCCTATTAAAAATACAGACGACGGGGTTAGCCCTAAGCACCAGCGCGCTCCAGCTGGTATAAGTAGCCGCCCTCCCCGCGGCAACCGCCGCGGTAGGCGCGGTGGCCAACTGAATAAAACTCGGTCTATTTCTTGCGGACTGGTCGGTCTAGACAACTAGTGTAGGGTGGGAAAAGTAAATCGGAAAACAGCTGCACAAGGAGTCCCGAATACCTATGGCAAAGATCTACGACAACATTCTCGAGACCATCGGCGGCACCCCGCTGGTTCGCGTCAACCGCCTGACCGAGGGCCTGAAGGCCGACGTGCTCGTTAAGGTTGAGTCCTTCAACCCGGCCAACTCGGTCAAGGACCGTATCGGCCAGGCCATCGTCGACGCCGCCGAGGCCTCCGGCGAGCTCAAGCCGGGCGGCACCATCGTGGAAGCCACCTCCGGCAACACCGGCATCGCCCTGGCCCTGGTCGGCGCGGCTCGCGGCTACAAGGTCATCCTGACCATGCCGGAGACCATGTCCAACGAGCGCCGCGTCCTGCTGCGCGCTTACGGCGCCGAGATCGTCCTGACCCCGGGCGCCGCCGGCATGCAGGGCGCAGTCGACAAGGCCAACGAGATTGTTGAGCAGAACGAAGGCGCCATCCTGGCCCGCCAGTTCGCCAACGAGGCCAACCCGACCGTGCACTACAACACCACCGGCCCGGAGATCTGGAACGACACCGACGGCGACGTCGATATCCTGGTCGCGGGCGTCGGCACCGGCGGCACCATCACCGGCGCGGGCCGCTTCCTGAAGGAGAAGAACCCGGAACTGAAGGCCGTGGCCGTCGAACCGTCCGCTTCCCCGCTGCTGTCTGAGGGCAAGGCCGGCCCGCACAAGATCCAGGGCCTGGGCGCCAACTTCATCCCGGAGGTCCTGGACCGCAAGGTGGTCGACGAGGTCATCGCCATTAGCAACGAAGACGCTGTGGAGACCTCCCGCAAGCTGGCCGTCGCCGACGGCATCCTGGGTGGTATCTCCACCGGCGCCAACCTGAAGGCAGCCCTGGAGCTGGCGCAGCGCCCGGAGAACGAGGGCAAGACCATCGTCACTGTCGTCTGCGACTTCGGTGAGCGCTACGTCTCCACCATCCTCTACGAGGACATCCGCAAAGATTAATTTCACGCGTTAAGTGCCTGCTTGAGCCTTGTATAGCCAAGCAGGCACTTTTTCTTTCCTTTTAAGCGACCGGTTTTTAGTACGCTTTGGATATGAACTTCCTTAGCCGAATCCGCGAAGACCTAGCTAACGCCCGTGACCACGATCCCGCTGCCCGCGGCGACGTCGAAAACGCCATCGTCTATTCGGGGCTGCACGCCATTTGGGCCCACCGCGTCTCCCACTGGCTCTGGAAGCGCGGCCTGAAGGGCCCGGCCCGCGTCCTAGCGCAGATCAACCGCTTCTTTACCGGCATTGAGATCCACCCCGGCGCCACCATCGGCCGCCGTTTCTTCATCGACCACGGCATGGGCATCGTCATCGGTGAGACCGCCAAGATCGGCGACGACGTAATGCTCTACCACGGGGTTACCCTCGGCGGCCAGGTGCTCACCCAGACCAAGCGCCACCCCACCATCGAAGACAACGTTGTCATCGGCGCCGGCGCCAAGGTACTCGGCCCCATCACTATCGGCCACGGCTCCGCCGTCGGCGCTAACGCGGTAGTCACCAAGGACGTACCCCCGGAGCACAGCGCCATCGGCATCCCGGCCAAGAACCGGCCGCGGCGCCACGAAGAGCGCATTAAGCTCGTCGACCCCGACTACTTCATCTAACCGGGCCGCAACAGCGCTGCAGCGCCCCTCACACGGGCTCGCAACCGCCGCCTAGCTCTCCCCCACTAGCCCCTTCTTTAATACCCCGCCTGCAGCTGCTTGTAGGCGGGATTTTTGTCGATAAAGCGCGCCACGGCGGAGCACGTCGGCCGCACGCGCTTGCCGGCCTCCCGGGCATCATCCAGCGCGGCCTGAATCAACGGCTTGGACAAGCCCTGGCCCTGGAAGTCAGGGTGGATGACCGTGTGGTCGAATTCGCGCACGTCAGCATCATCCACGTAGTGGGCGTAGCCGGCCTCCTGGCCGTCCACGGTGATGACGTACTGGGAGCGGTCGGTCTGGTCCGCAACGGCGTAATTATCCATGGCCCCAGTATGCCAAAAAGGCCCGCTTCCTTGAACGGAAACGGGCCTTACTGGTGGCCAGAGCCAGGATCGAACTGGCGACCCCACACTTTTCAGGCGTGTGCTCTACCGACTGAGCTATCTGGCCGAAGACTACCGAAATAGCCTTGGCGACCCTGACGGGACTTGAACCCGCGACCTCCGCCGTGACAGGGCGGCGCGCTAACCAACTGCGCCACAGGGCCAGCACGTCTAAGACGTACATAATGAAGAGGAACCCTAAAATTATAGGAACTTCTCCGTACCCCCAACGGGATTCGAACCCGTGCCGCTGCCGTGAAAGGGCAGTGTCCTAGGCCGCTAGACGATGGGGGCGCGCCGCGGTAGTCAAGGCAGAAAACTCTCGCTTTCCCTTGCGCGACTTCTCAAAATATACTGGAAGAATCACTCAATACAAAATCGCACCCTACCCCGGAGAAAAAACCACCGCTATGCCCGAAAATCAGGAAGTCTGCTCGTGCCACGCACCGCATAAACACGGCTACAACGCGGACGCCGAGTCGAAAAAGAAGTACCTGGCCAGGCTGCGCAAAATCGAGGGACAAACCCGCGGCATCCACCGCATGGTAGACGAAGATCAGTACTGCATCGACATCATCACGCAGATCTCCGCGGTGACCTCCGCCCTGGAAAACGTCTCCCTCGCCCTCCTCGAGGACCACATCGCCCACTGCGTGGCCGGGGCCCGCAACGCGGACGGGACCATCGCCCAGGACAAGCTAGATGAGGCCATGCGCGCCATCAAGAAGATGGTCAAGAGCTAGGAGCCCACAGCCGGCGCCTCAGCCCTCCCCAACAGGCTTTGAGGGTCGATGCTTTCAAGACACAAAAGAACCCGCTAACGGCGCCGTGGCGCGCGTTAGCGGGCGTATGCGTGGGCCCTGAGGGGCTCGAACCCTCGACCTGCGGATTAAAAGTCCGTAGCTCTACCAGCTGAGCTAAAGGCCCAATGCGCTCCTTATTCTAATAGGACTCCACAACAGGAAGAAAATAGCCCCCGAACTGGCCCCAAAGGCCCTGTTCAAGGGGGCTACTTACTGCCTAATGAGCGATCGTGCGCTTACTGGGGACGCATATCGCCGGTCTCGGCGAAGCGAATCTGGAAGTCGAAGGCGGACTTCAGATCGTGCGGGGTGTGAATGAACTTACCCTGCTTGGCACGCTCGAAGTACTCCTCCAGGGCCGGGCGGTACTCCGGGTGGGCCACAGCGATGACCTTCTCGGCGCGCTCGCGCGGGGCCAGGCCGCGCAGGTCGGCCACGCCGTACTCGGTGATAATCACCATGGTGTCGTGCTCGGTGTGGTCGGTGTGAGCCACGAAAGGCACGATGGCGGAGATCTTGCCGTCCTTGGCGATCGACGGGGACACGAAGGTGCTGATGTACGCGTTGCGGGTGAAGTCCCCGGAGCCACCGGTGCCGTTCATGATGCGGGTGCCGCCCACGTTGGTGGAGTTGATGTTGCCGTAGATATCAGCCTCGATCATGCCGTTGGAGGAAATCAGGCCGACGCGGCGGATGACCTCCGGGTGATTGGAGACCTGCTGCGGGCGCAGCACGATGTGCTTGGCGTAGCGGTCGGCCTCGGCGTTCATCTTCTCCGCGTACTCCGGGGACAGCGCGAAGGAGGTGGCAGAGGCGACCGTCATCTTGCCGGCGTCGATGAGGTCCAGCATGCCGTCCTGGATGACCTCGGTGTAAGCCTGGATGTTTTCGAACTTGGAATCCAGCAGGCCGGCCATCACGGCGTTCGGGACGTTACCCACGCCCGACTGCATGATGAACTGATCGTAAGCCAGGCGGCCGGCGGCAACCTCGCCCTCGAGGAAGTCGATGAAGTTCGCGGCGATCTTCTCGGAGGTCTCGTCCGGGGCCTTGAAGGGGGCGTTGCGGTCCGGGGCGTTGGTCTTAACGACGGCCACGACCTTGTCCTTGGGGACCTCGATGTAGGTCTCACCGATGCGGTCGCTGACCTTGGTAATCGGGATCGGCTGGCGGTTCGGCAGCTTCTCGATACGGTAAATGTCGTGCATTCCCTCCAGGTTCAGCGACTGCCACTCGTTAACCTCGAGGATGATCTTGTCCGCGGCCTCGATGTACTCGAGGTTGTTACCCACGGCGGACGACGGCACGATGTTGCCGTCCTCGGTAATGCGGACGACCTCGATGATGGCAACCTGGAAGTCGCCGTAGAAGCCCTCCTCGACTTGCTGACCCATGTGGGACAGGTGGACGTCCTGGTAGAGCAGCTCGCCGGAGTTGGCCTTGTTCCGCAGCACCGGGTCGGAGTTGTACGGAGCACGGAAGCGCAGGGCGTCCGCCTCGGCGAGGACGCCGTCGCAGTCCGGGGCGGTGGAGGCGCCGGAGAAGACGTCAATCTTGAACTCTTCGCCCGCCTCGTGAGCCTTGGTGGCCTTCTCAGCGATAGCGGTCGGCAGTGCCTTCGGGTAACCGGCACCGGTAAAGCCGGAAATGCCCACCCGGTCGCCGTTGTTAACGTACTTGGCTGCCTCCTCGGCGGAGACCACGAGGTCCTGGTAATACCCAATCCGCTCCGTCACGTCTTTACCTCCTGTGATTGTCGCGACGCGCAAGTGTAACGCACGCCGCACGGTTTTAGTTACACGCACCACATTAGCGAATATTTGCAACCTTTTCCGCAACAGTGCCAAAACTGTGAAGACAAGGTACACCCGCCGTCCCGGTTTGCCAGCGTTTCTGCCCGCAGTCCACAATGTAAAACGTGACTTTGCGCATTGGTTCTATTTCCCTCAACTCCCCCGTCATCCTCGCCCCGATGGCCGGGGTGACGAACGTGGCTTTCCGCACGCTCTGCCGCGAGCAGGAGCTCGCCCGCACCGGCACCGTGGCAGGGCTCTACGTCTGCGAGATGGTCACCGCCCGCGCCCTAGTCGAGCGCAACGAGAAGACCATGCACATGACAACTTTCGCCCCGAACGAGGATCCACGCTCGCTGCAGCTCTACACCGTGGATCCGGAATACACCTACCGCGCCGCGAAGATAATCGTGGACGAGGACCTGGCTGACCACATCGACATGAACTTCGGCTGCCCGGTCCCGAAGGTCACCCGGCGCGGCGGCGGGTCCGCCCTGCCGTACAAGCGCCGGCTCTTCGGCAATATCGTCGCCGCCGCCGTCAAGGCCACGGAAGGCACCGATATCCCGGTCACGGTGAAGATGCGTGTCGGCATCGACGGCGAACACCACACGCACCTAGACGCCGGCCGGATCGCCGTCGAGGAGGGCGCGGCCGCCGTGGCCCTGCACGGGCGCACCGCCGCCCAGCGCTACTCCGGCCAGGCCGACTGGTCAGAGATCGCCCGCCTGAAGGAGCACCTCGCCGACAGCGGCGTGCCAGTGCTGGGCAACGGCGACATCTTCAAGGCCTCCGATGCCGCCGCGATGATGGAAGCCACCGGCTGCGACGGGGTCGTCGTCGGCCGCGGCTGCCTGGGCCGCCCCTGGCTCTTCGCGGAACTCTCCGCCCACCTGCGCGGCGAGCCGGTGCCCGAAGAACCGACCCTGGGGGAGGTCACGCGGATCCTCTACCGGCACGCGGAATTGCTCGCGCACTACGACGGCGAGGCCCACGCTAGCCGCGATATTCGTAAACACATTGGGTGGTACCTGCGCGGTTTCCCAGTCGGCGGCAAGGTCCGCTCGCAGCTGTCCAAGGTGAACTCCCTGCCGGATCTGCGCGAGCTGCTCGCCCCCTGGGCCGGTTCTGACGCCCGGGCCGACGACGCCTCCGGGCCCCGCGGACGTCAGGGTTCGCCGGCTAAGGTCGCGCTGCCCGACGGCTGGCTGGACGACCCGGAAGATGAGGCGGTGCCCGCCGGCGCGGAGATCATGAACTCTGGCGGCTAAACCCCCAGCTTGTATACACCTATAGAGGTATTGAAAAATACTTGTTCTTGACGGGCGCCACCAATATACGTGCACTATACTGTTGGGCATGCGAATTGCCTACAGAGAGAAGTTAGATAACTTCGCGCACGACCTGATCCTGATGTGCGACACGGTTCAGGCGATCATGTCTCAGGCTTCGCGCGCACTTCTGACAGCTGCCCTGCAGCCGGCGGAAGACGGTTTGTCCCTATCCGACGAGCTAGAAGAGCTGCGCACCCGGTGCGAAGAACGCGCCGTATCCCTCCTGGCACTGGAAAACCCCATGGCCAAGGACCTGCGCCAAGTGGTCTCCTCTATCTATATCGTGGAGGACCTCTACCGCATGGGCCAGCTGGCCAAGCACATCGCGAAGTCCGCGCGGCGCCGCCACCCCAACCACGTGGTTCCGGAGGAATTCATGGGGTACCTGGAAGAGCTCACCCGCCTGGTGGACGAAATGTGCTCGCGCACCCGCAACGCCCTAATCGACCCGGCCCCCCAGCTGGCTCTGGAGCTGGCCAGCGACGATGACGCGGTCGACGATATCAACCACCACCTGATCACCATCCTGACCCAGCGGGAGTGGAAGTACTCCACCCGTTCGGCCGTGGACCTGGCCATGCTCTCGCGCTTCTACGAACGCTACGCGGACCACTGCGTCAACGTGGCCGCCCGCATCCTGTACCTGAGCACCGGCATGCTGCCGGACGAGTACCTGGCCCGCCGCGCCGACGAGGACCGCCGCCAGGACATGGAGGCCCACTTCGCCGCCCTGGAGCGCCAGTTCCGCCGCTAGGCCAGTACCTCCCTCCCCTCCCCATTACGTTGTTAGCAGCTCCACCTCAGGGCGCCGAAGATTCATGGTCTGTCCACCCGATTGGGCGGGTTATGTTTATTTCCGTTCCTTCCGTCTGAAAGGACAGTGGAACTAGTCGCTGGCTTCGGTATGGCTTATTCCCGCCCCTGTCTGAAAATGATCCGGGGGTGATGCCACCGAAGACAGTGACATACTCGAACTGCTAATAGGAACCTGACCCAGCCTAGGTGGTATGAGGTCTCACAGTAATGTGGATGCCAGCGCAAGTATGTCCGACAACCCCAGCGATGAAGCTTAAATAGTCCAACTTCTAATTCATCGCTAGGAGGCACACACCCATGGCCTATGACTTCGTCATTGGCGTGGACGTCGGCAAATACGGACCTGATCCCTTGGTGGTGGACACGCTGAAAACAGCATCTAGCTGGGGAAGTGAGGTACCTTTCTACCATGCCACGCAAGACCTACACCGAGCAGTTCAAGCGTGACGCAGTCTCGTTGTACGAGTCGACTCCCGGAGCAACGATCAACGCGATCGCCTCCGATCTCGGAGTCAACCGCAACTTTCTGCGCACCTGGCTCGACGCCTTCGGCACCGGCACCAAAACCAACGCCAACGGCGAGAAAGTCGCCAGCCCCGTCGCCGCCGCCAACAGCGCACGCACCCTGGCTGAAGGACTCTCCGATACCGAGCGCATCCGCGTGTTGGAACGCGAAAACGCCACACTCCGCGAGGAACGAGAAATCCTACGCAAGGCGGCTAAATATTTCGCGGAAGAGACGAATTGGTGAACCGCTTCCGATTTGTTGACGACCACCGAGACTTCTACGAGGTCAAGCGGTTATGTGAGGTCCTGAAGATCAACCGGTCCTCGTATTACACATGGAAATCGGCTGCCCCTGCCCGCCGGCGACGCCTCGTCGCTAACCCGGTGCTGGGAGCGAGGATCAAGGCCGTGTTCACGGCCGAGAACGGCTGCTACGGGGCGAAACGTGTGACTGCGACCATCAACTCCAGCGACGGCACCTTTGCCGGCGGCGTTGCTGTGCAGCGGGTCAATCACAAGCGCACGGCCCGGCTGATGCGGCAGATGGGTCTGTTCGGCTACACCAGGAAACGCCGGGTGAAGACCACCGTGTCTGCGAAACGGGTTCCGAAGTTCCCGGACCTGTTGAAACGCCGGTTCACCGCAGCCAAGCCGAACACGGTCTACGTCGGCGATATCACGTACCTGCCGATCGCGGACGGGACGAATATGTACCTGGCCACCGTTATCGACTGCTATTCGCGGCAGTTGACCGGTGTCGCGATCGCCGACCACATGCGCACCGAGTTGGTCGAAGAAGCCCTCATGATGGCTCACGGGGTCCGAGGTAGCCTGAATGGGGCGATTTTTCACTCGGATCACGGCAGTGTTTATACCTCTGAGCAGTACCGGAGGTTATGTGAGCGGTTCGGTGTCACCCAGTCGATGGGTACGATCGGGACGAGCGCGGACAACTCGTTGGCGGAGTCGTTCAACGCCTCGTTGAAGCGGGAAATCCTGAAGGACGAGCCTGTTTTCGCCAGTCAGCTGGTGTGCCACCGGGATGTGTTCCAGTGGTGCATCCGGTACAACACCCAACGGCTGCACTCGTGGTGTGGCGACCGCTCGCCGAATGCCTTTGAAGCCGCCGAATCAGCTACACTTACTATCGCATCTTGATTAAATCCCCGTGTCCACTTTCCGGGGGTCGGGCCCGAGAAATTCTTTTCATAGCAAAGTGTCTATCACAGGTAAAGGCAGGGCGCAGTACATGTCTCAGAATGACCTCTCAAATAAAGATTTCCACGAGATCCTGGAGAATCTCCTGGAAGTCCTTTCTCCTGAAGACTCTCCGATTACCCGACAATGGGTTCGGCTCATGCTTTTCGAATCTCAGGGCCTGGCCAACGCTGGTCAAGAGATGACAGTTAAGCGGATGATCTCTACTTTGCCCGTGACCCTGGCAAAGATTGAGAAGGATAACACCAGGAATGCGAAAAACTCGTAGCCCGGGTTTATTCAGCATTGAGTGCAAAAGAATATATCTAACGGCCTCGCAGGTGCGGAGAATAGTAAAATTTTCCGGGGTTAGCAAGTCTTTTTCTGTTCACGAGCTAGCCTGCGGCGCTGCTGGCGTGTCAACGGCTGTGGTGCCGGCTTATCGGCTGCTGCGACGAGTTTTCTGGCCGCGGTGACCATGGGGTGGCCTAAGAATTCGGTCCAGTTGGTTTAAGCGTTGACCGTGTTTTCATGTTTCCATTGTTCCGCATACTTCCGCGGGCTGAGGTAGCCCAGCGAGGAATGCGGGTGGAAGTCATTGTACCGCTGCGACCACTGGGCCACGAGCATCCGTGCATGTTCGAGATTCTCGATGCTGTTGTCTTCTAAGAGTTGGTCACGCATTCGGTTGTGGAAAGACTCGACATACCCGTTATGCCAGGGCTGGCCTGGCGAGGGTGTCAGGAAGTTTGTGTGTGAGGCTCTGATCTAGAAGGAGTTTCACCGATAATGGCTACGGTGTCACCGAAGAAAAGCCATGACCCGGCGAGGGTCAACGAGATCAGCGAGAAGCTGATGGAAAACCCTGAGGTCGCCAAGCTGATTGGCGAGTTGTCGACGTCCACCGATAATGCCAGCGACCTGGTCAAAGGCCTGTTACAGGCATCGATCAACGCTGGCCTGCAGGCGGAAATGGATGCCCATTTGGGCTACGGCCATTCCGACCGCAACGCCAAAGCCCAGGTCGAAACCTCACAGGAGAATAACCACCGCAACGGGTCGTACATCAAGACCGTCAATTCTGGATACGGCGCGGTGGAAGGAACTGTGCCCAGGGATCGTGCCGGCACGTTTATTCCCCGCATGGTGCCCAAGGGGCTCACGCCGGCTCACAGAGCTCGACGACATGATCGTCTCGCTGTACGCCGGTGGGATGACCGTGCGCGATATTTGCCATCATCTCGCCACCACCCTTGGGGTGGATATGAGCCCGGATACGATCAGCACCATTACCGATGCGGTCTTGGACGAGGTCATGATCTGGCACAACCGCCAGCTCGACGAGTTCTACCCAGTAATCTTCATTGATGCGCTACGCGTGAAGATCCGTAACGGCCACCGCGTGGTCAACAAGGCGTGCTACATGGCGGTTGGTGTCGACATGGACGGCATCAAGCACATCCTGGGATTGTGGATCGCGGACAATGAAGGCGCCGCATTCTGGGCATCGGTGTGCGCAGATCTGGCCAACCGCGGGGTCCAGGACGTGTTCATCGTCTGCTGCGACGGGCTTAGAGGCCTGCCAGAAGCAGTGGAGGCAACCTGGCCGAATTCCATGGTGCAGACCTGCATTGTGCACCTGATCCGAGCTGCGAACCGGTGGGGGTCTTATCAGGACCGAAAACCCGTCTCCAGCGCGCTACGTGCGATCTACACAGCCGCAAACGAAGATACCGCACGTGCCAGCTTAGATGCGTTCGAAACCTATGAGCTTGGCCAGAAGTACCCGTAGTCGGTGAAGGTCTGGCGTGATGCGTGGGAGCGGTTCGGGTTGCGTCCGCTAGCGTGGTGTATCTGTAGCCCGCGGTTGGCCTTGTGCCGGTGCACAATGAGGCGACCATGGGCCTGACCCCCGGAAAGTGGACACGTCGGGGGTTAGCTATGCTGCTTGGGTCAGTGTAGCTGAAGTCTCGGCTTCAAAGACGT
>NZ_JASTTF010000020.1:0-25246 GCF_055700955.1 Corynebacterium sp. 1103A | reverse complement strand
GAAACCGAGTACTATCTCACCCAGCCCATCAACACAGGGCCGTAAAAGAAGCGGAACTAAACCCAGGACGCTTCAGACCAGATAGCAGGGCGCTTGTGTCAGGCAATACGCCGACGCATTCACGTATCAGTAAGAGCAACAAAGAGCGCTCAAAACGTTAGAGTGCGCAGGTGCAAACGAGCGCCAAGACGTGACAATCACACGGGGCAAAGAAGTCACGCCCGGCGACTTCCGTAGCAGCACCGAACCTATAACTAGGACTACACGTAACGGATTAATCGTCGCATTCGGTTTTTCAACAACTCATCATACTTGTTTGCCCATACCGAGAGTTTTATTGGCTAGCGACCTACTGCGGATGCTCTTCGCTATAACGCAGCAAGGTTTCCGCAACAATCTGGGCTCCAAGCAAAGCTTCGTCACGCAACTGTGCTTCGGAGTACTCAAGGTACTTAATGATTCGATGCTCAGCGTGGATAACACTCGCAGTCTGCTGGTCTACACGGAAGACAACCGGCCACAGCGCACGATTATTAAAGTCGCTGATCCAATTGAGATCCTCTGCTTCAGGCTGACGCGCCTGGATCATCCCACCAATACCAATGTTCGTGTCCTGATCAACGATGTAGATAGGAACCCCATTGACCTGAGTCAGCAACCCTCCAGTCGACAATTGCGAACAGCTAAGCCCCTGAGTGGAAAGTGCCTCCCCAATAGATTCAACGGATGCTTCATACAACGCTGGCTTCTTCTTTCCAAACAGACCCATGGTCTTACTCCGTTCCTTCAAAAAGTTCTTCAATCTTTCCCAGCGCGTTGAACCCGACATGCAAGCTGGCGTCGATGAGCGTATCCAGCTGGAATTGGGACACACCTTGGGTGAAGTTGAAGTGATTGCGGAAGACAATCGTCCGGCGTCCCTCGATGAGATTAGGAACCACTTTGCCAAAAGCGAGGTTGTCATTCGTCGCATTGATAGCGTTCATTGCCACCAGCTTCTTGTCCGACGGGATTGTTCCAAAAGACTCAATGCGAACAGTGAAATACTCACCCTCGGGAACGAAGATGGCAACACCTTGCGGAAATTGGGCACCCCACTCGCCGTTGTCCTCTCCCGCAGAAATCTGCAATGCACTCAGAGACTTGACGAGCATGGAAGCAGAGAAGGCGATGATGTCTTTATATGAACTCATTTTGCTCCTCCTTACAAGAGCTTCTCTAAAGGAAAATCCTTGCTGATCCAGATTTTTTCCTTGGCACGCTCATTTAAGTCCTCATAGTAGCTTAAAAAATCTCCGATGGACTGCGCCTTTGCATCTGCAGCTTTCTTTCCTCCAGCCCATACAATTTTGTCCGGCTCGGAAAAATCTGCTTTAAGGATTGGATAGTCGCCAGCTAATGTGTCGAAAACAATTGAATCGGCGATTTCTTCGTATAAATAAGGTGACCATACATAGCGCTGGTAGCCAGCCTCATAACCTACAATTGCCGTCCGTTTTAGGACTTTAACGCGGAGGGTAAGGGCGATCTCGAAATGAGAAGGACATTGCACTATGAATAATGGAGCTATATCTGTCTTGCTTTTATAACTGTTTTCGTTCACTATCCATTTGTCTAGTGCCACCGACAATTTTATTGCTAATCGGCCAATATCGATTTGTTCGATATCTATCCACACAGATCTTCCATCCCGCACTTTAGAAGTTTTAGTTACGCATACGCTATCCCCCTATTTTACATGCAACTTGGCGGTATGAGTGCGCGTAAAACTAGGGTGTAATCAACTTCTACAAGTGTCACCTGTCTCGGAGAGAATAAGAATCAGAGCACGATCCTAGAAATAAACCCTTGAGAATATTTTTCGGCTGTAAAATACAGTGAAATGGTGCAAGACAAAATTTTGGCGCATTGAAATGTGGAGTGTGGAACATGAAGACTGAGTGGAGCTCATCAGCTTTCGGGGGCTATATGAATTCTCTTTTGAAGAGATATTTCGCTGAAGAAAACCTGATTTCCCCAGGGGCTGTCGAGCTTAGAGCGGCCTGGAGAACTCCCCAATTCGTCTACTGCGTATTTTCAGTAATGAGAGTTACGCGAGGACTTGCGTATGTTGGTATGGAATTGCCCCCAATACCGAGTACTGGGGGTGTCTCTTCGGAGGAAGATACTGCTGTAAAAGGTTGGGCGGATAGGCTTGCTGGCGACCCACTTGCCGGGGACTTGGACTATGGATCAGGAGATAAAATCGAGTGGCTTGGGAAAGCCAGCAACAACGTTCCTCAGCATTTTATGGAATTGAGAAGGATGAAAGCAGACAGAACAGTAGACACAGAGATTTACATTCCGCTAACGGGTCACGGCTAACTTTTTCCTTATGTCTTACCGAATTTATTTTTTTAGTCTAGACTTTTTCCGGGTTAAACCATTGAGGAACTACGTCGCTCCCATCGTTAGAGTCATGTAATGGGAACATTGTTTTCACTCCACGAGGCACGGAAGCCCCAGGAACGAAAATGGTAGTTTCTACTACTGCACGGAGAACGAATGACCTGCCAGTTCCAATCTTCTTTCCGTCATTTGTACGGAAAGCCTCATAGATAGGAGTTTCATAGATACGGTCGGTACCTTCCATCCTATCCTCACAGAGCCCTTTAAAGTACTTGTTTACCGTATATAGGTTCCAATCGTGTGGTTTGCCGCGGTGCTTTTCATCCCGTTGTTGTTTGCCATGCCGTTTATCTTTTTAAGCTCCATCGACAGCAGGTTTGAGGTGGGATTATGGTCGACCGACAATCCGGTCCTGGTCGCCGCGGCGTGCTGGCCGCTAGCAATAGTCCTGTTTATCGTCCTGCTCTACGGGAGCTGGGGTATCACCGGTCTGTCAGTTAAAGCCACCTCAGTCCTACTCAGCCCGGACCAGCAGGAACTGGACTCTCTGCTCGCCTCGCGCGCTACCGTCATCGACGCCTTCGACGGCGAACGCCAGCGCATAGAGCGGGAACTACACGATGGACCGCAGCAATACCTGACTGCGCTGCAGTTAAATCTATCCACCTTAGAGCTGGCGCTGCAGTCTGATCGCGACCCCGAGAAGGCTCTGCGCTCTGCGCGGCACAACGCGACTGAGGCCCTGGCGAGCCTCCGCGCCACGGTCCGCGGGATCTCGCCCCAGGTCCTTTACGATGAGGGCTTGCAGGCTGCCATCGACGAGTTGCTGGTGCATAGCGGGCTGGATACGACTCGCTCCTTTTCCGGCCGCTAACGCGGGCTAGACGCCACCTCAGCCCTTCTGGCCTACCACTGCGTGGCCGAAGCGTTGACCAATGCCACGAAGCACGGTAAAGCCCAGCGTGTGGCGGTGCGCGTCGAATGGATGGCAGACTCCGTCCTCGTTTCCATCGCAGACGACGGCCAAGGCCCGCCGGCCACCCCGAGCACCTCCGGCACCGGTCTAGTGGGACTGCGGGAACGGGCGGTTGACCTGCACGGAACGTTGAATCTACTGCCCGATGTCCGACTTGGTGGGGCACGTCTCGAACTCACCGTGCCCTATCGCAACCTGCAGGAGCGAAAAGATGACTAAGACCGATTCCTCTACCCAGCCGTTAACCATCGTGCTGGCGGAAGACTCTGCCCTGTTGCGCGAGGGTCTCCGGGAGCTCTTGTCTGCACTCGGGCACGAGGTGCATACTGCTAACGATGCCGACCAGCTCAAACAGCAGGTCCGCCAGATCCAACCGGATATCGTGGTCACGGATGTTCGCATGCCCCCGGAACACAGCGATGACGGATTGCGTGCGGCTCACGAACTGCGGAGTGAATGGGAGGCTGCTGGGGCCGGTAACCTGCCCGTGGTTGTTTTGTCCCAGTACGTCGCCGCCAGCTACCTCGATTCCCTACTCGAGCACGGCGGGTTCGGGTACCTGCTGAAAGAACGTATCGCGGACGTAGCTGAACTAAACCGTACCCTGGGCGAGGTTGTAGGTGGTGGAATTGCCGTGGATCCCGAGGTCATTTCTTCGCTTATGCAATCGCGTCGCTCCGGTATAGCCAACCTCACCCCGCGGGAGACAGAGGTCCTAGAACTCATGGCACGAGGTTTGAGCAACGGCGAAATCCAACAGCGCCTCGTGCTCACCGCCGGTGCGGTCAGCAAACACGTGGCCAACGTCTTCATGAAACTGGGCTTTAGCCCCCAGGACGACAACCGCCGCGTCAAAGCCGTGCTGTTGTGGTTGCGTCACCACTAAACGCGTCACCTAAAAGTCCCACCAGCACCTGCAAACGCGAAACGGCAGCAGGAGTAGTACTCCCACTGCCGTTGGCCGCCTTAGACGTCGAGGAAACGGACGTCCTTGGCGCGGCGGGTGATAAACGAACGGCGGGCGGAGACGTCGTCGCCCATGAGGATGGAGAACAGCTCATCGGCGCGCTGGGCGTCTTCCAGATCCACGCGACGCAGGATGCGGGTGGTCGGATCCAGGGTGGTCTCCCACAGCTCCTTGGCGTTCATCTCGCCCAGGCCCTTGTAGCGCTGGATGCCGTCGTCCTTGTTGATCTTGCGGCCGGCGTTCAGGCCCTCCTGAAGCTGCTCGTCGCGCTCGTCGTCGGAGAAGGCGTAACCCGGGGCGCCCTTGGACCACTTCAACTTGTAGAGCGGCGGGTTAGCCAGGTAGACGTGGCCTTCCTCAACCAACTGCGGCATGAAACGGAACAGCAGGGTCAGCAGCAGCGTGGCGATGTGCTGGCCATCGACATCGGCGTCGGCCATCAGCACGATCTTGTGGTAGCGCAGCTTGGAGATATCGAATTCCTCGTGGATACCCGTGCCCAGCGCGGTAATGATGGCCTGGACCTCGGCGTTTTTAAGCACCTTGTCCATGCGGGCCTTCTCCACGTTCAGGATCTTGCCGCGCAGCGGCAGGATCGCCTGGTAGAGGGAGTCACGGCCGGCCTTTGCGGAGCCACCTGCGGAGTCACCCTCCACGATGTAGAGCTCCGAAATCTTCGGGTCCTTGGAACGGCAATCGGCCAGCTTGCCGGGCAGGCCGCCCAGGTCGGTGGCGGACTTGCGACGGACCATCTCGCGGGCCTTGCGGGCGGCCTGGCGCGCGTGGGCCGAGGAGACGGCCTTGTTGATGATGGCCTTGGCCTCCGCTGGGTTGGCGTCGAACCAGTCGTTGACGTGCTCGTTGACCGCGCGCTGCACGAAGCCCTTGATCTCGGAGTTACCCAGCTTGGTCTTGGTCTGGCCCTCGAACTGCGGGTCCCCCACCTTAACGGAGATGACCGCGGCCAGGCCCTCACGGCAGTCCTCGCCGGAGAGGTTGCCGTCCTTTTCCTTGAGCAGCTTGTGCTCCTTGGCGTAACGGTTCATCAGGGAGGTCAGCGCCGCGCGGAAGCCTTCCTCGTGAGTGCCACCCTCGTAGGTATTAATCGTGTTCGCGAAGGTGTGGACGGACTCCTTGTAGCCCTGGTTCCACTGCAGCGCGACCTCGACCTCGTGGTCCTCACCGATAGCGTCAAAGCTGACGATGGTCGGGTGGATCGCAGTCTTGGTCTTGTTGAGGAATTTCACGTAGTCCACCAGTCCCTCGGGGTAGTAGAACGTGGCCTTCTTCTGCAGCTTCTTCTTCGGCTTGTCCTCCGCCTGCTCCTCGGCGGATTCCGGTTCGGCCGGATCCTCGTTGATATCAGCGTCGTCGAAGGAGGCGGCGTCCAGCTGCGACTCCCCGGACTCGGCCTCGGCGATGGCCTCGAGCTCGAGCTGCTCCTGGGTGACGCGCTCGTCCACCAACTCGATGGTCAGGCCCTTGTTCAGGAAGGCCATCTCCTGTAGGCGGCGCGCGATCGTGTCGTAGTCGTAATCGGTGGTTTCGAAGATCTCCGGATCCGCCCAGAAGCGGACGGTGGTGCCGGTACCCCGGGCGTTGCCGCCCTCGACCAGGTCCTCCGGGATGGCGTTGACGAAGTTCTGGTACCAGTGCTTCCCTTCGCGCTTGATCTCCGCCTCGACGCGCGTGGACAGCGCGTTGACCACGGAGATACCCACGCCGTGCAGGCCGCCGGAAACCGCGTAGGAATCCGAGTCGAACTTGCCGCCGGCGTGCAGCTGGGTCATGACCACCTGCACGGTGGGCGCGCCGGAAGCATGCATGGAAACCGGGATACCGCGGCCATCATCGATGACCTCTACCCCGCCGTCCTTGAGCAGGCGCACGGTTACCTTGGTGGCGTAACCTGCCATCGCCTCATCGACCGAGTTGTCCACGACCTCCCAGATCAGGTGGTGTAGGCCGCGTATGCCGGTGGAACCGATGTACATGCCCGGGCGTTTGCGAACTGCCTCGAGGCCCTCCAGGATCGTGATTGATCCGGAATCATATGCTGGTTGTTCAGCCACGGAACTACGTTCTCCTTTTGGCTATAGCTAGTTTTAAGACCTTTACCATTCTACACTGTGGTCCCCTACTGAAGGCCGGCAACCACGCCTTAAAACCGCCTTTTAAGGGCTAAATTAGCCGTAGGTGTCTTGGGAACCTTGAGGTTTGACCCACATCCGGCCCTGGTAGTTGCGGTGTTGCTTGGGACCTACGATCTTCAGCTCGGTGACGACATCGTGGCCAATGGTTTCGGCGATTCGCTTGATAATCTGGCGCTGCAGGTAGCGCAGCTCCGTGGCCCAGTTGGAGTTATCGGTCTGGATGTAGACCGTCTGTCCATCGATCTTTTCTGGCCGGGTGTGCGCGGCGATGCGCTCGCCGACCAGCAGGGCCCAGTGCCCCATGATCCAGCCGTGGGCTAGGTCTTGCTGCCAACCGCGCTCGATGATCTCGCGGCCCAACGCCATGCCGAGGCTAGGGACTCCGATGGAGCGGGCTACCCGGCGGCCGTCGGCGCCACTAGGACGGCCCTCCTGGTAGCCCTGGTAGTTGTCTATTTCGGTATACCGCTTGAGCGAAGAAATCGAGTGAATATCCCGCTCGTCGCCGGTGTCCTGAGTGTCGTTGTCCGCGTCGCGTTTTGGACGCTCCGCCGAGTTTCCTAGGAGCTTGCCGGCAAGGCCGGGTACCGAAAGATCCTCGCGACCGGGTTCCATCCGCAGCTTGCGGGCCCGGCGAGCCAGCTTGGGCGGGTTCTTGGCCGTCAGGCGAATGCGGTGGAAGAACTCACTGACCGGGTCGTCGGGGTCAAATTCTTCGCGTTCTACCCAGCGCGCCACTACTGCTCCTCCGAGTCTTCCACGGAATCATCTTCCACAGAGATTTCCGAGATCCGGCCCTCGTCGGTATCGCGCACGGTGACCTCGTAGCGGTGGATGGTCTCGAGGTTGTCCGGCAGATCCTCATCTACCGCGGCGGTGATGAGTACCTGTTCGGCGTCGCTGGCTAGGTGCACGAGCTTCTGGCGCCGCTTCGCATCCAGCTCGGCGAAGACATCGTCCAGAATCAGCACCGGGTCACTTCCCTCCTGGCGCAACAGGTTGAACTCCGCCAAGCGCAGCGCGATGGTGTACGACCAGGTCTCGCCGTGGCTGGCGAAACCTTTGGCCGGCTGCGGCCCCAGGTTCAGGACGAGATCGTCACGGTGCGGCCCGACCAGCGAGATGCCGCGTTCGATCTCCCGGTTGCGGGCGTTGCCTAACTCCGCCAGCAGCACAGCTTCTAAGACCTCGCGGTCACTGGTCTCGATCGTGGACTTGTAGGTAATCTCCGCCGGGCGCGACTCGGGAGCCAACCCCGCGTAAGCGGCGGGGATGAGCTCGGACAGGGCATCGACGAGCTCGAGACGGGCGGCAATCACCTGGGCACCCAGGTGTGCCAGCTGCCCGTCCCACACGTCCAAGGTGGAAAGCGCCGAGGCACCCTCGTCGTCCTGGTAGCCGCGGCGCAGGGCCGGCGATGCCGACTTCAACAAGGCGTTGCGTTGCTTGAGCACCTTGTCGTAATCCGCCTTGACCCCGGCTAGCCGCGGGGTGCGCGAGGCGATTATGGTGTCCAAGTAGGCTCGGCGCTCGGCGGGCTCGCCGCGAACCAAGGCCAGGTCCTCCGGGCAAAAGAGAACCGTCTTGACCACGCCCAACAGCTCGCGGGGCGAGTTCAGGCGGGTGCGGTTGATCTGGGCCTGGTTGGCAGCATGGGGCTTGAGTAAAAGGTGGGTGGTCAGCTCCCGGCCTTGGTTGACCGCGGTCATGGAAACGCGGGAATTCTGGGCGCCCTGGCGGATGAGCGGAGCGTCGTGGTTGACGCGGTGCGAAGACAGGTGGGCGGTATAGCCCACTGCCTCGACGATATTCGTCTTGCCAAAACCGTTGCGGCCCACGAACAGGGTGATTCCCGGCTCGAGCTTTAAGTGCAAGTTGGGCCAGGAACGGTAGTCCCGCAGATCCAGATCGCGAATATACATGCGTTAGACGCACCCCGCTTTCTGTTTAACCGGGCAGGCGAACCGGCATAAGCAGGTAAGTGAAGTCGGTCTCCGGGGTCGGGAAATTACCGTCTGCGTCTGCCTCCGGCATGTTTTCAGGTTCCGGGATCATGATGGCCGGCCGGGACGGCTCGGTAAAACCGAAGACCACGCGGTCGGTGTGCACCACGCCCAGGCCATCCTTCAGGTAGCTCGGGTTAAACGCGATGATGAGCTCCGGAACGCCGGAGAAGGCACACGGCAGGGTTTCCTCCGCGGTACCGGAATCCGAACCGCCGGCGGACAGGATCACCTGGCCGGAGGTGAACTGCATGCGGATCTGCGCGTTGCGCTCCGTCAGCAAGGACACGCGCCGGATGGCTTCCTGCAGCGGACCAATCTCAATGGAGGCCATCGCCGTGTGGGTCTTAGGCAGCAGCGGGGCGACGTTCGGGAAGTCCGCGTCCAGCATGCGCGTGGTGGTCTCGCGGCTGTCGGCGTGCAGGCCGAACAGGCCGTCGCCGCCAATGTTCTCACCGGTGCCGACCGCAATCTCGACCGGGGTGTTCAGGCTGGTATCCAGCGTGCGGGCGTTGTCCTGCAGAGTTTTCGCCGGGACCAGGAGCTTGGCCTCGATACTGTCATCCTCCGGCTCCCATTCTACCGTGCGCATAGCCAGGCGGAAACGGTCCGTGGCCGTGAGGTGAATGGTCTTTCCCTGGATGTCCATGTGCACGCCCGTGAGCATCGGCAGCGTGTCATCCTTACCGGCAGCTGAGGCGACCTGGAAGATCGCGTCCACGAAGAGCTGCGGGTTAATGGTGCCGGTGATTCCCGGCAGCGTCGGCAGCTGCGGGTAATCATCCAGGGGAATAAGCGGCAGCTCGAAGCGAGAGGAGCTACAGGTCAACAAAACCTTGTTGCCGTCTAGGCGCAGGTCCACCGGCTGGTTGGGCAGGTTAGCCACAATCTCAGCGATCAGCTTGCCGGCAACGGCAATTCGGCCGGGGTTTTCCACTTCCGCCGGGATCCGCACGCGCGTGGATACCTCGTAATCAAAACCGGTAAGTTCCAGTCCCTGCTCGTCAGCGGTGATGAGCATAGCGCGCAGGACAGGCTGCGTGACCTTGGTTGGCAGGTTGCGAGCAACCCAGGCGACTGCGCTGGACAGGTCGTCCTTGGCCACGCGGAATGACACGGAAGAGGAATCATCCATTGTGGGTCTAGCTCCTAGAAATTCGCGAATTATGTAAGTGCTTCCAACTTACCCGATCAGTACCCGCGCTCGATCCGCGGGTTGAACGACATTTTGTCATTCTAGTCCGGGCCGTCCCGGTGGGCGAGGCGAGCCGGGGCCGGACTTTTTCACACACCCTAGTTTTGCTGGATCTCTAGAAATTTAAAGTAGCAGTAGTAATAACCGCTGTGGGATCTGTGGATAGCGCCCTAAATGACAAGTTCGGAGCGCAGATCCGGGCTGTGGGTTTGACTGTGATCATTCTGTGATCAAAACGGCCGATTTGTGATCAAATTCGGATTCTTGTCATTTGATCACAGGGGCGCGCGGTTTGATCACCGGAATTACACAAATCCCCTCACAGATGGAGCTCGGAGGTGTTCGCCCTGTGTAATTCATTTTTGTGAGGCGGATCTATGAATTACAAATCTGTAATTACACAGGTGTGGATAATGGTTGTGGATAAATTTCTTTCCCCGCTGCGAGCTGGTGCGACGCCCAGTGTGAGGCCGGACCGGAAGGGCTGGTGGCGGGCTGCGGGATGTGTAATTCCAAAATGACACCGACTCTGTGTCCGAGTTACCGAGTGACCAAGAAGATAGGCCGGAGGACTAGAGACGCAGAAAAGGCCCGCCGTCCCTCGGGGAGATGGCGGGCCTTGGGCTCTGTGTTCTTTGTCGCGGTTAGCTGCGCCCGCGGGCCTTGATCCGTTGGGTCAGGGTTTGGATCTCGTCGTAGGTGGCGCGCTTTTCCGTCATTTCCTTGCGGATCTTGCGATCGGCGTACATGACGGTGGTGTGATCCTTGCCGCCGAAGTGATCGCCGATCTTCGGCAGGGAGAGCTCGGTGAGCTCGCGGCATAGGTACATGGCCAGCTGGCGCGCGTGGGCGACGGTGCGCTTCTTGCCGGCGCCGGTCAGCGTGGAGACCTCGATGTCGAAGTACTCCGCGGTCACGTCCATGATGGTGGCCGGGGTGATCTGGGCATCGGCGGCATCCGGGGCCAGGTCCCGTAGGGCGATCTCGGCCATCTCGACGTTGATGGGCTCGTTGACCAGCGAAGAATAGGCCGAGACGCGGATGAGCGCGCCCTCCAGCTCGCGGATCGAGGACTCGAAGCGGGAGGCGATGAGCTCCAGGACCGCGCGGTCGACGGTGGTGCCGTCGGCGGCCGCCTTCTTCATCAGGATGGCAATGCGCGTTTCCAGGTCCGGCGGCTGAATATCCGTGATGAGCCCGCCCTCAAAGCGCGTGCGCAGACGGTCCTCCAGGGTGGTCAGCTGCTTGGGCGGGCGGTCAGACGACAAGATGATCTGCTTGTTGGCTTGATGTAAGGCGTTGAAGGTGTGGAAGAACTCCTCCTGCGTCGACTCCTTGCCCTCCAGGAACTGGATGTCGTCGACCATGAGGATGTCCAGGTTGCGGTAGCGCCGCTTGAAGGACTCCTGGCGGTCGTCGCGCAGGGAGTTGATGTAGTCGTTGGTGAATTCTTCGGAGGAAACGTACTTGACCCGCAGGCCCTTGTGCAGGTACTGCGCGTAGTTGCCGGCGGCGTGGAGCAAGTGAGTCTTGCCCAGGCCGGAGCCGCCCCAGATAAACAGGGGGTTGTAAGCGCGGGCCGGGTTTTCGGCGACTGCGACGGCCGCGCCGTTGGCGAAGCGGTTGGACGAGCCGATGACGAAGCTGTCGAAGGTGTGCTTCGGGTTCAGCGACTGATCGCGGTTCGGGTCGTGCGCCGGCTCCTCGCGCGGCATCCGGTTGCCGTAGTGCGGCGTCTGCTGCGGTTGCTCCACCGGGGCGGGGGCTTCCGGTTGTTGCTGTTGGTAGTGATCCGCCAGTTCGTCCAGGCTGGCCGGCGCGTGGGTCTGGGACCACGGCTCGCGGCGGTGCGGCTGTTCGCTGAACTCGCGCTGCTCCGGCGCCGGCTGCGTAGCGGTCTGGGAGGTGGTTGGATCCGTGATCTGGTGCGGGAAGTCCGGCATCTTGGTCACGTCCACTTGGTGCAGGCCCGGCTCGGGTTCCGGTCCTGGTTCCGGGGTCTGCTGCGGCGCGGCGGGGGCCTCAGGGGCGGCGACCGTCACGGCCAGGGCGCAGGGGCTGGCTAGGTGCCGGTTGAGGGACTTGGTGATGTAGTGGCCCAGTTCCTGCTCGAGGGTGCGCTTGCCGGTTTCATCGGGCGCGGCGATCAGCGCGTAGCCGTTCATGACCATGATGGGACGGGCGATCTGCAGGTACAGCCGCTGGGAGTGGGTAAAGGTTGGTACGTCGGAGTCTGGCTGCTCGGATTGAGCCAGGAGATTATCGACCACAGTTCGCCAGGTGGCGTTTATGTTCGCTTGCGGATCAGACACACCGTTGCCTTTTATTCTCGTTGACGGATAGGGACATTTAGAAGCCAAAAGCGCGCCGGAGGACGCGCGGATTGCCGAAATTACAGTTTTCCACGGGGTCTTCCACAACGGGATTTTGTGGTTAACCTCGGTCTCCACAGAAGTTTTCACAGGTGTGAAAGATCAGTTTATCCACAGCCTATACGATTGGGTGTGGATAAACGCCACTCGGGTGTTTAACGGTTTTGACCTTGGGAAATTCCGTAAGTCTCAACTGTCAATTAAGGGTTATCCACACCCGAGTGCTTCCTGTGGAATATCGATTCTTCATTGATACCCCTTCGATCGCGGCGCTGTCTAGCGGGCGATTTCGTCCCTCCGCGTGTCGCTTCCCGGCGTGGGTGTCACGGTGATGGCACAATCCCAGTAAGACTGGCAAATCTATGGCCTTAGCTGGGCGAAACAACATCTTTGTAATTTCGGGTACCCCTGTGTGTCGATTTGTTCCGAGGTGGGTTCGTCACGTAATCTGTCAGGGTCTATCGCAACTTTATGGTTGCGCGTAAATGCATAACTCGCGCCAAGATCGCGCGCTTTGGTTGCGCTTTACGGAATCTAATCGTCGTGGAGGCGAGGGTTTGCGCTCTGCGCCTCCACACCCAAATTTCAAGGAGTTTTACCGTGGCAAAGGGAAAGCGGACGTTCCAGCCGAACAACCGTCGTCGTGCGCGCAAGCACGGCTTCCGTACTCGTATGAACACCCGTGCAGGTCGCGCCATCGTGGCCGCACGTCGCAAGAAGGGTCGCGCTAAGCTGACCGCTTAAGACAAGTGCTCCCTAAACCCCATAAGCTCACCTCGCCGGCGCATTTTCGCCGGACCATCAAAGGCGGGCGCCGGGCTGGGTCACGCACCCTCGTGGTGCATGTCTTAGACACTTCTCACCAGCGTGACGATATCGCGGTCACAGGTCCGCGGTTCGGGCTGGTGGTCTCGAAAGCCGTCGGGAACGCCGTGGTTCGCCACCGCACCTCCCGGCGGCTTCGCCATGTGTGCCTCGGACTGCTAGACGAACTGCCCGGGCACTACGACGTGGTGATCCGCGCCCTGCCCGCCAGCGGTAACGCCCCGAGTTCCCAGCTGGACGCCGACCTGCGGAAGGCCTTGGCCCGCGCATGCCGTACCTAAATAGCTCCGGGGAAGAAATCCCGGCTGCTCGTGGCGTAGCGAAGCCGTTGGTTGCTATGGTGCGCTTCTACCAAAAACATTTATCAGGCCTTAAACTGGTTTCGACCTGTCGTTTCGAACCGACCTGCAGCGCTTATGCGCTGGAAGCTATTTCGGTGCATGGGGCCGTGCGCGGCACCGGGATGGCACTGGCGCGCTTGGCAAAGTGCGGCCCGTGGCATCCCGGCGGGTTTGATCCAGTAAAGAAGAAAACTTAGGAATTCGTTTCAGTGCTTAATATCATCTACTGGCCTATTTCGGCCGTCCTGTGGTTCTGGCACTGGCTGCTGAGCTTCGTGCTCGATCCGGCGGCCGGTATCACCTGGATCCTGGCGATTGTTCTGCTGACGTGGACCTTGAAGGCGATCATGGTTAAGCCGACCATCACGCAGATCAGGTCCTCGCGTCGCATGCAGGAGATCCAGCCGAAGATGCAGGAGATCCGCAGCAAATACGCCAACGATAAGACCAAAGCTGCCGAAGAGATGCAGAAGGTCTACAAGGAGTCGGGCGTCAAGCCGGTGGCCGGCTGTCTGCCGATGTTGGCCCAGATCCCGATGTTCATCGGCCTGTTCCACGTCCTGCGCTCCTTCGACCGAACCGTCTCCGTGGCGGGCGGGCTAGGCCACACGGCCGGGGAGCCGATGACGGTCGAACAAAACAGCCAGACCGCCAACTACATCTTCAGCCCCGAGCTGGTCCAGCAGTTCCTAGACGCGAAGATTTTTGGCGTTCCGCTGGTGGCCAACCTGCGCGTGAACTCCCCGGTCCTTGAGGACGTTACCGTCGGCCAGGCGGCCGTTCTCATCGTGCCGCTGATTGCTATCATTGCGACCTTGACCCACTTCAACGCCCGTATGAGCTTGAACCGTCAGGAGAAGCGCCGCCAGGCCGGCAAGGTCAACGCGCCGGAGGGCGATAACGCGCAGATGATGCAACAGCAGATGGCTGTCATGAACAAGATGATGCTCTGGGTCATGCCGGGCATGTTGGTCTTCTCCGGCTTCATCTGGCCCATCGGCCTGCTGTTCTACATGCTGGCCAACACCGTTTGGACCTTCTTCCAGACCCGCACCATCTACGCCAAGATGGACGCTGAGGAAGAAGCCGAGGAAGAGGCCAAGCGCGAGCTCAAGCGCACCACGGCTCCGAAGCCGGGGGCGCGCAAGAAGGACAACCGCAGCAAGAAGCAGCGCCGTCAGGGCTAGCTCCTTTTTCGGGCTAGTTTCTCAGGAGTACACCACAAGAAAACGGAGAATAGAGTGTCCCAACTGGACCCGTCTGTAGTATTCGGTTCCCGCCTGCCGCTGGCGCAGGTCTACCACGACTCGCTCGCTACGGACGGGTCCACTCGTGGTTTTATCGGCCCCCGCGAGGTGCCGCGCCTCTGGGACCGCCATCTGCTCAACTGCGCCGTGGTCGAAGAGCTCATTGCTGCCGATGCCCGCGTGGTCGACGTCGGCTCGGGCGCCGGCCTGCCGGGCATCCCGCTGGCCATCGTCCGCCCGGATCTGCACCTGGATCTGGTTGAGCCCCTCCTCAAGCGCTACAACTACCTCAACGAGGTGGTAGACCTGCTGGGCCTGGACAACGTCACCGTCTGGCGCGGGCGCGCCGAGGAAGGCCCCATCAAGAAGGCCGTTAGCGGCTGCGACGTGGTGACCTCCCGCGCGGTGGCGCCGTTGGGCAAGCTGGCCAAGTGGTCTCTGCCGCTGGTGCGCAAGGGCGGCGAGATGATCGCCTTAAAGGGCGAGTCGGTACGTGACGAGCTCGAGCGGGATGCGGCGGATATTATGCGGGCCGGCGGCGGTAAAGCCGAGGTCACTACGGTGCGGGGAACCACCGTCATCCGTGTCCCGCGCGTGAACTAGAGTAGTGGGCATGACTACTCCCCGGCTTATCACCATCGCCAACCAAAAAGGCGGTGTCGGCAAGACCACCAGCGCCGTGAACCTCGCCGCCGCACTGGCGGATTCCGGGCACAAGGTGTTGGTGGTCGACTTGGACCCGCAGGGCAACGCCTCTACCGCTGTCGGGGCGGCTCACAATTCGGGCACGGACTCCAGCTACGAAGTGCTGCTGGGCGATCGCCGCGCGGACCAGGCCATGCAGAAGTGCTCGGACGTGGACAACCTGTACTGCATCCCCGCCACTATTGATCTGGCGGGGGCGGAGATCGAGATGGTCTCTTTGGTACGGCGCGAGTTCCGCCTGTACGACGCCCTGCACAAGGGCTTTTTGGACGAGCACGAATTCGACTACGTCTTTATCGACTGCCCGCCGTCACTGGGCCTGCTCACCATCAACGCGATGACGTGTGCGGAAGAAGTCATCATCCCCATTCAGTGCGAGTACTACGCTTTGGAGGGCGTGGGCCAGCTGCTGGGCAATATCTCCATGATCCGGGAGCACCTGAACGAGGATCTGCACATCTCGGGCGTGCTGTTGACCATGTTCGACGCCCGCACGAAGCTGGCCGAGCAGGTCGCTGACGAGGTCCGCGATCAGTTCGGCGCCGTCGTTTTGGGCAATGTCATACCGCGCTCCATTCGGGTCTCGGAAGCCCCAGGCTACGGCAAGACCGTCGTGGACTATGATCCGTCATCGACTGGTGCGCGCGCCTACGTGGCGGCCGCCCGGGAACTCGATGAGCGGGGCGACTACCGCCCCCACCCCACCACGGGCGCCATTGGGGTAAGCCCGGAAATTTTCGCGGAATTGGAGGAAGGCTAAAACCATGGCGGATAAGAAAGCAGGAGCACCCAAGGCGGGCAAGGCACCGAAGGCGCAGCACGGCGGTCTCGGCCGCGGTTTGGCGGCACTCATCCCGTCCGGGCCGGACGCGCCGACCCGCAAGCCGCGCCTGGGGGATACCGCGGCGGACGTCATCCTGGGCAACGCCACCTCGCGCACGCCCGCTGAAGGCTCCTCCGAGGGCGGTTCCGAGGGCAAGCGCGTGAAGGGTGCTCCCACCATCCAGTCCGGGAACACCGGCAAGAAGAAGCAGCCGAAGCCGGCCGCTATTGGGGCCACCTACCGCGAGGTCCCCGTGGGCGACATTCTGCCCAACCCGAAGCAGCCGCGTACGGTCTTCGACGAGGACGAGCTCAGGGAGCTGGTCCACTCGATCAAGGAATTCGGCCTCCTACAGCCCATTGTGGTGCGGCCTGCGGAAGGGGGCGGCTTCGAGCTCATCATGGGTGAGCGCCGCTGGCGAGCCTCCGCCAAGGCGGGTCTGGCCACGGTGCCGGCCATCGTGCGGGACACCACCGACGACAGCATGCTGCGCGACGCCCTGCTGGAAAACCTCCACCGCGTGCAGCTCAACCCGCTGGAAGAGGCCAACGCCTACCAGCAGCTGCTGGAGGAATTCAGGGTCACGCAGAATGAGCTGGCCGACCGCCTGGGTCGCTCCCGCCCGCAGGTGACCAACATGCTGCGCCTCCTGCGCCTGCCGGTAGCGGTGCAAAAACGCGTCGCCGCCGGGGTGCTCAGCTCCGGCCACGCGCGCGCCCTTCTGGGCCTGGATTCAGCCGAGGCGATGGAAGAAATCGCCAACCGCATCGTAGCCGAGGGTCTGTCCGTGCGCGCCACGGAGGAGGCCGTGACTCTCTACAAGCGGCAGGGCAAGGCCGAGCAACCGGCCAAGCGCCAGGCGCCGGTGCAGCCGCAGTACTTCACCGACTCCGCCGAGTGGCTGTCCGATCGCTTCGACACCAAGGTCACGGTGACCATGGGCAAGCGCAAGGGCAAGATGGTCGTGGAATTCGGTGACCAGGAAGACTTCGAGCGCATCATGTCCCTCATCGAGGGTGAGAAGAACTAGCTGTGGCTTCCCCCGCAACACAAAAGCCAGCGTCGGGACTCTCGACGCTGGCTTTTGTGTTTACCGTGGCTTTTTAGGTCCTAGGACTGCTCGGCCTCGAGCAGCTCGGCGAATTTGTAGGTGCCGGTGGCCAGGTTGTCCTCGTCCATGAGGTAGAGGCGCTTGACGGCCACGACGATGGCCTCGGCGATATCGTCGCGCTTGGCGGGATCGGTGAGGACCTCCGTGTCGTGCGGGTTGGTCAGGTAGCCCAGCACCACCTGCACGACGGGCATCTGGGTAAAGCGCAGCAGCTCCCAGGTGCGGCCGTGGTTGCGGCAGTTGGTCAGGTGCGTGCGCGCCACGATTTCGCGCTGGATGAACCCGGAAAGGGTCTCCCCGATGAGCGAGGAGTTGCCAGACTCGGAACCGAAGTAGAACGTGGCAACGCCGTTGGCCTTCTCGTTGGCGTAGGAGTCACAGGCCAGGGAGATGACCAGGTCCGCGTCGAAGGCGTTGGCCATTTCGGAGCGTTCCTTGATCGACGGATCGTGCATGCGGGGGCGGGAGAGGATGGTCTCCATCCCGGCGGCAATCATGCGGCCTTCGACGCGCTGGGCGAGATCCCAGATGAGCTCTTCCTCGGTGATCTCGCCGTAGCGCCCGGTTACGGTCCGGCCCTTGCGAGAGCCGCCGAGGCCCGGATCGATAACCACGCGCTTGCCGCTGAGCTTCGGGCCCGCGTTGCGCACGCGCTCGCGCTCCTGGATGTGGTGTGCCGAGCCGCCGGTGATCCGGCGCCCCAGCAGGCTTAAGGCTCGGAGGGTGACCGGACCGCACACGCCGTCGGCCTGCAGGCCGCTGTTGAGCTGGTAATCAGCTAGCGCATCGTGAGTGTACTGGCCGAAGTGCCCGTCCACGCGGTTGTGGTAAAAGCCAAGCTCTTCCAGCTGGGATTGGAGCTGCGAGACGTCATCGCCGACCAGCTCGCTGCCCTGCTGGAATTGCAGGACACGGGTGCCGAGGGAATAGGACGCCAGGCGCATCTCCCGCAGCGTCATGTCATCAATGCGACCGGAGGGGATGATCCCTCGCGACTGCTGGAAAGCCTTGATCGCTTCCGCCAACTCAGCATCAAAGTATTTGTCTTGCTCCGAGTAGCTCTGTTTCTTCCAGGCGCTTACTTCGCCGGAGTACTGAGTCAGCTGACCGAGGCGAGCCAGGTTCGCGCGTGCCTCAGCGACGCGCACGCTGGTGTCGCCCACACTTAAAACGCGATTCACATTCATTCCTTCATCCTTCAAGGATCCCTGAACCACGGTTAAAGGTGGTTGTTGATCTTGGACAGAATGTCTTCCTTGCTGCGCAACCCAGCAAATTCCTCGACCTTCTCGCCGTTTTTAAAGATCAGCACCGACGGCAGGGACATGATCTGGAACATGGCCGCCAGGTTGCGCTGCTCCTCGACGTTGACCTTCACGACGCCGACCTTGTCGCCCAGCTCTTCTGCGATCTCGTCCAGCAGCGGGGAGAGCTTCTTGCAGGGGCCGCACCAGTCCGCCCAGAAATCGACGACGACCGGCTTACCGGCCTCGATAACCTCGGAACGGAAGTTATCAGTGGTCACTTCTTTGACATTGCTCATAATAATTTAACGATTCTCCGCGAGAAAATGTTCCGCATCGATCGCCGCGCGGCAACCAGAGCCGGCGGCGGTGATGGCTTGCTGGTAGTGGTCATCGACTAAGTCGCCGCAGGCAAAGACGCCTGGCAGGTTGGTCTGGGTGCCCGGGTGGGTCACGGTGACGTAACCGGCCTCGTTGAGGTCCACCTGGCCCTCCAGGAAGGCCGAGCGCGGGTCGTGTCCGATGGCCACGAACATGGCGGTCACGTCGAGGGTCTTGGTCTCCCCCGTCACCGCGTTGCGCAGCTCCAGGCCGCTGACCTTACCGTCTTCTTCGAGGACGCGCTCGACGGTCTGGTTGAGCTCCCAGTTAATCTGCGGGTTCTGCTGCGCGCGCTCCAGCATGATCTTGGAGGCGCGGAAGTTCTCGGAACGGTGCACGATGGTCACGGTCTCCGCGAACTTGGTCAGGAAGGTCGCCTCCTCCATGGCGGAGTCGCCGCCACCGATGACCGCGATGTTGTGGTCCTTGAAGAAGAAACCGTCGCAGGTCGCGCAGGTGGACACGCCGCGGCCGGTCAGCTCCTGCTCACCCGGCACGCCCAGGTGACGCGGGGCGGCGCCGGTCGCCAGGATGACGGTGCGGGCCTCGAAGACCTCGTCGCCGACGTGCAGCTTCTTAATCTCGCCGTCGAGCTCCACGGAGTCGACGACCTCCATGCGCAGGTCAGCGCCGAAACGGGTGGCCTGAGCGCGCATTTCCTCCATGAGGTCCGGGCCCATGATGCCCTTCTGGAAGCCGGGGTAGTTTTCTACCTCGGTGGTGTTCATCAGCTCGCCGCCGTATTCGAAACCTTCGAAGACGATGGGGTTTAACTCCGCGCGGGCCGCATACAGCGCCGCGGTGTAGCCGGCCGGGCCGGATCCAACGATGGCGACATTGTGAACGGTCATGTGTGTAACTCCCCTTGATTCAAATCGAGTCGCTTAACGCCCCAGATTCTACTCGGTCTAGGGAAAACTCCCGCATCGACAGCGCGGGCCTGCGCGAAGTTGATACACAACCTTAACCATTCGCCGGTTTCTCACGGGCTAAAGGAGATGGCTTCTTTAAGGACCCCCTTGGCCCGGGCGCGGCGGGACTTGATGGTCCCAGGCGCCACGCCCTGCTGGCGGGCGACCTCGGCCACGTCGAAGCCGGCGACGTCGATCAGCCACAACGCCACCCGTTGATCCGGGCGCAGCAGGCGCAGCGCGGCGCTGAGCGTCAACCGCAGGTCCACGTCCCGGTCGTTGGTGCAGGCCAAAAGGTGGTTGTAGTCCTCGTCCACGACGCCCGCGTCCAGGGAATAATTCTCCCGGTTGGAGCGGTGATTGAGGAAGTCGTAGCCGGAGTTCATCACCAGCCGGTGCAGCCAAGTACCCAGCTGGGCTTCCCGCCGGTAGGTGTGCAGCTTCCGGCTGGCACGCAGCAGCGCCTCCTGCACGATGTCTTGGGCGTCCGTGTCGTTGTGCGTGTACCGCCGCGCCACGGTGGTCAGGCGCGAGCGGTGGCGCTCCACGATGGCGGAAAACGCCTTGCCGTCTCCCCCGATATACGCGTCGACTAGTTCCTGATCGGTCTTGTCGCGCCCCGTGTTGTCAGTCCTGCTCGCGCTGTTTGCGCTGCTTGTGCTGGTTGTGTTGTCTGTGCTGTCTGTGTGATCTGCTTGGTCAGTTTTATGGCTGGATAGAGTCTCCCCCGAGCCCATCGCTTGAAACACCCCCGAGTTTTAAAAAGTGATGGTGACTCCTATTCCACCTTATTTTTGCGACCTGCGCCACTCGGGGAAGCGAAGTTTTCTCGGGAAGGTGCTCCTAGTGCTGGGCCGGCGAGGCCTTTACGGCCTGCCGGCGGCGCAGCTCGTCTTGGCATTCGGTCAGCACGCGGGCCAGCGCGCGCGGGGGCTGGTGGCTCTCGATAAAGGCCGTGGTGGCCGCGTCACTGTCCGGCAGGTACGGGTAGAGGCCGCGGACCAGCCGGTTGGCAATCTCGATGGGGTGGGACTCCCAGAGGTGCGACAGCTTATCGAAATAGGCCTGGGCGAAGGGCTCGCGCAGGGCCTTCGAGCGCGGGGCGTTGAAGGCAGCCAACAGGGAGTCGATCTGGGCGTTGGAGAACTTCTCCGGGGCGGATACCAGGTCGAAAACCTCGCGCTTGGTGGCGGCGTCCGGGGTGGAATAGCGCGCGCCGAGGGCGGCTGCGGCGCCGGTCAGCGTGGCATCGTTGGCCTGCTCCGCCGCCAGATCCTCGGCGCTGAAGGCGTCGCGGGCGCGCAGGGCCTTGACCAGGGACCAGCGCACATCCGGATCGAGGCGCAGACCGGCAAGCTGCCCGTCCAGCAGCTCCTTCAGGCGCGCGATAGGGGCGTCGCCGGGCGCGGCGGCCAGGGCGGCAATCGTGCTGCGGGTCAGGATGAGCTGCTCGTCGGAGCCGGGCGCTGCCCGGTGGACGAGGTCCCAGAGCCGGTCCGCGAAGTCGGTGCGGGCCGGGTCCTGCTCGGCCTCCGGCACGAAGCAGTTGATCGCGTAGTGCGCGTTGTTCAGCGCGGTGGCAAGCAAAGTCGCGTTGGTCTCCGCGGCGGCGTGGCGGGTGACCGTCTCCACGTACTGGCTGACCGGCCAAGCGCCGTCGCGGGTCATGTTCCACACCCCGGTCCAGATCACCGCCCGGGTCAGATCGCTGTCGATCTCGGATAGTCGGGTGCGGATGGTCTCCAGGGAACGGTCGTTGAAGCCCACCTTGGCGTAGGCGTGGTCCGAGTCGTTGACCACCACCAGCGCGGGCAGGTCCAGCCCGGTGGCCGCGGGGATCTCCGTGGCTCCGGCGCCCGCTGCGATATCGACGTCGAAGGTGGCCTGCTTTCGCAAGCGCTCGTCCAGCAGCGTCACGTCCAAGCGGTGCGGGCGGGTGGATTCCGGGTCCTCGCTGAGAATGGAGAGGTGCTCGATGGTTGTGGTGCCGGTGATCTTCGGGCGCAGGCTGTCGATGCCGGCGGTGCGCAGCCAGTGCCGCGCCCACTCCGTCAGGTCGCGGTCGGTATGCCCAGCCAGCGCGTCCAGGAAGTCGTCGAAGGTAGCGGCGGCGAAGGCGTGGGCGGCGAAATAGTCCCGCGCACCGGCGTAGAAGGCCTCGCGGCCGACGTAGTGGACCAGCTGCTTCAACACGGCGGCGCCCTTGGCGTAGGTGATGCCGTCGAAGTTCTGGCGGGCGGCGTCCACGTCCGGGATCTCCGCCTTGATGGGGTGCGTGGTGCGCAGCTGGTCCTGCTGGCAGGCCCAGTTCTTGCGGCTGCCGGCGAAATTCGCCCAGGCCTCCGTGTAGGCGGTGGCCTCCACCGAGGAATCCGCGCCCATGAACTCGGCGAAAGACTCCTTCAGCCACAGATCGTCCCACCAGCGCGGGGTCACTAGGTCGCCGAACCACATGTGCGACATCTCGTGGAGGATGGTGTTCGCCCGCCCGGCGTGCTGGGCGCGGGTGGCCTGCGAGCGGAAGAGGTACTTCTCCGTGAAGGTGACCAGGCCCGGGTTTTCCATGGCGCCCAGGTTGTATTCCGGCACGAAGATGGAGTCGTACTTGCCCCACGGGTACGGGAAGTCGTAGTGCGCGTGGAAGAAGCCCAGGCCCTGCTGGGTCAGCTCAAGGATCTCGGCGTCGAGGTAGTCCGCCATGGACGCACGGCTGAAGGCCCGCAGCTGGATCGGCTGGGCGCTGTCGCGCTCCGGGGCCCAGGTGTCCTCCACCACGCGGTAGGGCCCAGCCGCGAAGGCGGTCAGGTAGGTCGACAGCGGCGGGGTGGGCGCGAAGCTAACGGTCACGCAGTCCTCGCCGCAGTCGGTGCGGCTGACTTCCGGCTGGTTGGACAGCACCTGCCAGGTGGCGGGGGCTGTGATGTGGACGTTGAAGACGGCTTTCAGGTCCGGCTGGTCGAAGCACGGGAAGATGCGGCGGGCGTCGGAGGGCTCCAGGTGGGAGTAGATATAGACGGCGTCGTCCGCCGTGTCAACCATGCGGTGCAGGCCCTGGCCTGTGCGGGAATAGCGGCTTTGGCCGTGGACCTCGAGGCGCACGGTCTGGCCCACCGGCACGTCGTCGAGGGTCAGCCAGCCGTCGGCGAAGGTAAACGGGCTCGGCTGGCCGTTGAGGGTGACGCTATCCACGCTGGCGCCCAGGTAGTCCAGGAAGACGTGCGGGTCAGCGGTGGAAAACTCCACGACGACGTGCACGTCGAAGGTGGCCTGGGTGGCCGCGGCGCTGAGATCCAGGTGCAGATCGTAGGAGTCCACCCGCAGGTTCTCGCTGCGGTGGCGCGCCGCCTCCTGGGTGAGGGTGGCGGGTTCGGGCACGGAGGTAGTCTGCGAAGTCATAGCCACCACAGTAGTGCCTGGAAACGCCGGAAGCCCCGGAATCGGCTTCGCAAAGTCTACGAGCCGACCCGGGGGTCTGGTTGGGGCTGGAAGGAGGCGAGCGCCTTACTGCTTGATAGCGGAGGCCTCGATCTCCAGCTTGATTTCCTCGGAGACCAGCACACCGCCGGTCTTGAGTGGGGCGTTGAAGTCAACGCCGAAGTCGGTGCGGTTGATCTTGCCCTTGGCCTCGAAGCCCAGGCGGGTGTTGCCGAACGGGTCCTCGGCGATACCGTCGGTCTCGAGCTCCAGGGTCACCGGCTTGGTGGTCCCCTTGATGGTCAGGTCGCCGGTGACGGAGCCGTTGCCGGACTCGTCCACCTTGAACTCGGTGGCGGTGAAGGTGATCTCCGGGAAGGATTTAACGTTGAAGAAGTCCTCGCCCTTGACGTGGTTGTCGCGGTCGGCGTTGCCGGAGTTGATGGAGCCAGCCTTGATGGTGACCTCGGCCTGGGAGTCAGTGATGTTGTCCGCGATGGTGATGTGGGAGTCGAACTCGGTGAAGTTGCCACGGACCTTGGTCACCATGGCGTGGCGGGCGACGAAGCCGATGGTGGTGTGGGCCGGGTCCAGAACGAAGTTACCTGCGAGGTTGGTCATTGTTACTCCTTGAAGTAGTCGGTGTAGTAGGCGATGTTTGTTTGGCAAGCGCCAGTCTATATAATTCTCTGCGCACCATTTGTTGATGCGTCTACAACCGATGATACACAAGGTTTAAATCTGTCAAACCTGCTAAGAGATAATTTTTTAGTTAATAGCTAAACAAACCTCGGTACCCGTGTTTTTGAAGATCGAACTCATCAGTGAGTACGTTGGACAGGGTTCAGAAAACGATGTTGCTTCTCTGCGAAAAAAGCTAATTGGTCGCTAGGCGGCGAGAAGTGGTCGCCGGCGTGGAAAAGTAGCTCGCCACGTCCCCCGTGGTTGAGCCAGTCTTCGAGAAACGAAGCATAGTCTTGTGGGCCGAGATTCTGGTCTTCATTAGGAGCTATCAGTTGTACATTCGGAAGTTGTGTACCCTCGAAGCTCTTCAGTAAGTGAAGGGGATCATGGTTTGGGGCCAAATTCCGGTAGTAGTCAGCAAATTTTGTGCCTATGGGTGAGCTCATATACGAGTGTAAATCTATCAGCGGAGATACAACACTAATACGGGATATAAGTTGCGGCCTTAGAATTCCGGCGAGCAAACATAGAAACCCACCGTGAGAGCTTCCTGTCAAGTGTAGTGGTGTGTTGGTCTCATCGGAGAGTTTATCTATCGTGTCAAGGACATCGGTAAGGCCAGCTCTTGCCATGTGTGAAACAGGTATTCCGTTCAAGAATTCCTTAAGTTCTCCGCCACCTCGATTGTGAATAAAACCAAGCTGACAGTCGTGGTCATCGAAGTCTTCCCTAACTAGGGGTCGAAGTGGCTGGTCGAAACCGCCATAGACCGTAAGTACCATGGGTACTTCGCGGCCTAATTTCGTGGAATATATAGTAGTGATCGACGGAATTGGATTTTCCTTCGAGACTCTGCGAATTTCGAAATCTCGGCTAATTTCCGTAACGGGACTGAAAATTTCTTCGGCTTTTAACTCAAGTCGTTTAGCCCCCAAACCTAGCTTGAACAACGGGTGGCCCAATTCTTGAAACGAATGCGAACAATAGAACAGTGGAATTAATGGAGAGGTCTTCGCGTTCAAGAGTTCTGTGGCTAGTGGGATGATGCAAAGTAAACTTCCTTGGGTGCTTTCGAGTAAGACCCAAATAAATGGTGGCCCTGGGAGTGGATCTATACTTGGATGGTTTTGGTCGAGTGTAAGCCCCCTAGCTTTGATATACCAGGCATCACCCTCGTTGTAGTCTGTTTGCCGTTCAATAACCGCGACGAGTGCGTCATCTACTCGAGTCCCGATTTGTAGTTCCGCAGCAAAATTATATACTTCAGGGTGGCATGCAAACTCACCACTTTGGATGAACGTCCAGAGGGGCAAATCCTTAATCGGTGAATTATCAGGCCTACTCGGTGGGCAATCCAGATTACGCTGGGCGGTGGCATCCAATCGACAAACTTTATTGGTCCCTGTTTGGATATAAATAGAGTCGCCGACGGACCTGACCCCTGTTTGGTGGACACCTGATATCCAGCCCAGTCGGGCTGGAAGAAAGGTAATCTACCACCATGTC
>NZ_JASTTF010000019.1:0-26612 GCF_055700955.1 Corynebacterium sp. 1103A | reverse complement strand
TTCCGCTGCGAAAAAAGCCGAAGCTGTCTTAAGAATCCCGTTTGCTCGTTTCAGTTCGCGGTTTTCGCGGCGCAGACGCTTGAGCTCTTCTTCCATTGTCTCGCCGCCTGAAGCGTCAGAATTATCGCGTACTGAAGCGCTGTCACGGTACCACGCCCGCAACGTGTGGTGAGATACTCCAAGCAGCTCACCGACCTCCGTGTAGGCGCGTTGCAGTGAGCAAGACTCCAGGCGGACCATTTCGATGATCTGATGGACCGCCTTCTCCTTGAACTCGACGGAATACTTTCTAGGCATAGTTCAATCCTTCCTTAGCTGAGGTAGGAACTAAACCCAGGACGCTTCAGTCACCAGTGTTCACACCCCCTGACCACTATCTATGGTCGCTGGCGCGCCTATTTTCATGGCACAGTACTACGACTAGGCCGTGGACTATCGAGACAGTTTCACTGCCTCGATTCACCAATTGGAGAACCAACTAGACGAGCTGAGCGCTCAGCGCCGGAATGAGGAAGGACTGAAACAGTCGATGAACTTCCTTGACTCGCTCGGTATTAGCACCACCGCAGATGATGAGATGGTCGCTCCGGTTCCATCAGCAAGTTGATGCCGATAGCGACTATGACTACGACCAAGACAACTGGCTAGCTAGTGCCCCGGATAGCGAGGGATCGGAACTTTAACGAAAATTCCGTACTCCCTTGTTGATACCTAACCCTGCTGTAAACAATGCTTACCGTACGCACCAGTGCTACCGAGAACGTAGCCGCGCCGCCGTGCATCATTGAGTAAACATTGTTTGCAGAAGTGGCTGAAGAAAGAACTTCTGATTATGGCCTTCGTCGTCCTCGGGGGATGGTTGGTACCGTCCCTCATGCAGTTGACCCGCGCGGGACGGCTGGCCGGGCCTCTGGCACAGCTCGCGGCTTGTTCTTATCCGGAGCGGGCCGCGGCGAGCACTCCATCCTCCAAGTGTGGGAGGCGGCATATCTAACAGCAGCAACGGCTTTTACCGTCTTGGTGCTGGGTATTATCGTCGTCGCACCCCTCCAGGCCTCCCTGAGTCATGGTTTTTCCCTTCGGGTTGGTGGAGCCAGCTGTGGTGGAGCCCCTTCATCATCGTGATGGGAGCGATGTTCCTGGTGACCGCAGCGATAAGAATTGCGGTTAGCCGCGCGTCTTAACCCAGGTTTCGCTGCAGGATCTGTCCCATGTCGGTGACGTAGGGCTCCAGCAGGCCGGCGGCCTTGCCGCGCAGGCTCTGGTAGGCCTTGGTGAGGGTGGCGTTGTTGACCCTGTCGGCGTGTTGGTCGGCCACGGCCAGCAGGCTGTCGATGACTTGCTGGCTGCGCGGGGACAGGAAGACGCCGAAGTCGTCGGAGTTGCTGTTGCTGAACTCCTGCCAGTAGCCCTCCAGCTCGCCCAGCACGTCGGGCAGCAGCCGGTCGATGGCCTGAGCCAGGACGTTGGGGCGAACCTTCGTGGCGGCCTTGAGGGCGGCTTTCAAGGCAAAGCCGCTGATGCCGGTCTGGCTATCGATGATCTTATCCGCCAGCTTTTCCAGGTCGGAGACGGTGGATTCCCGGCGGGGCTCTTTGAGCAGGGGAGAGAGATTGGTTGCGGTCATAGAAGATCAATCTACCGGTTGCTCCCGAGCGCGCAGGAAGACGCGCGCGCTGAGTTCGGCGAATTTCCCGCGTCCAGATTGTCATCAAAAGGCCCTTCTACGCCCACCTGCTGGAGGCGTCGACCATGCGCACGCTCCCTCACTCAAAAGAACGTTGCTTTTTCATGCAATGGCAAAGTAGGTAGGCGCTTTATCGGTGCTACGGTTGGGAACAATCGTGTACCACGGGAAAACATACTATGCGCGGAGCTACTCCCCAGTAGCTAATCTTCCCTGCCGCGTGTAGAACAATGTCTATGAAAATTGTCGTTTGCGTCATTTATGTCCGCTACCCGGATCACACCGAACCCCTTTGCGGGTTTGTCGAGTCCGAAGAGACCGCCCGGAAGATTGACGGCTGGTGGCGTGCACAACCCGGTGACATGATAGGAACCTGGGAAGATTTCGAGGTCGAGGTCGATAGCCGGGACCAGATTCTCTATGGAGTGTTCACAGGCGCACCCACTCCCGAAATCACCGATAGCAGCTTCTGGGACTTTGACCCTATCTGTTACGGGGTTTACACCGACCGAGAAGAAGCTGAGAAGGCAACTAAACCAAAGTCAATCTGGCAAGCAAACAACGGCCCTCAGAAATATGTCCTTCCATTTCGTCTGGGCTGGACATATGACCGGTACTTCCCCGACGGCAAGCCCTGGCCCCCATACCGGCTGTAGCGGAGTTTAATCTACCGGTTGCTCCCGAGCGCGCAGGAAAACGCGCGCGCTGAGTTCGGCGAAATCCTCGTTGCCGGTGTTCAGCGCCGGGAAGGCGCGCAGGCAGGTGCGCAAGGCCCGGGCGGCGGCCAGGTCAGTGGCGTGCACGGCGATGCCGTCGATGTGGGCGTGGGCGGCGGCTGAGGCCGCGGCCAGCGCTGCGAAATTGTTCACGCGGGTCGCCGGGTGCAGGCGCTGGTATTCGCGGGCGACGAGCAGCAGCTGTTCCGGGCTCATCGGGTGGACCGGATTTCCGATTCGAGCTGGGCGCGGCCGGGCAGCAGGGAGCGGGCGAGGTCCTGGACGGCGGCATCGTTAAGCGCGCGGGCGGCCGCCAAAGTCACGGCGCGGACGACGGCCTCGTGTTTGGAGGTGCCCCACGCGGACGCCAGCAGGGTCAGCGCGTGGTCTTGATCGGGGGACAGTCGTAAGGTCATGGCCATGCCCGAAATGGTATCACTGTGATACCAGATATAACCTTTTCGGGACATTCTGGGCCCGTGAATGCCCCTCTGCGCCTTTGTCCCAGTACAATAGGTGGTTATGAGTGACAACAATAATGAAAATTTCGATCGGATTTTTCCGATTGATATTAACCAGGAGATGGAGTCGAGTTATATCGACTACGCCATGTCCGTTATCGTCGGCCGTGCCCTCCCGGAGGTCCGCGACGGCCTGAAGCCGGTGCACCGCCGCATCCTCTACGCGATGTTCGACTCGGGCTACCGCCCGGAGCGCAGCTACGTGAAGTCCGCCCGCCCGGTCTCTGACACCATGGGTCAGTTCCACCCCCACGGCGACTCCGCCATTTACGACACCTTGGTCCGCCTGGCGCAGTCCTGGAACATGCGCTACCCGCTGGTTGACGGCCAGGGCAACTTCGGTTCCCGCGGCAACGACGGCCCAGCCGCAATGCGTTACACCGAGTGTAAGATGACGCCGCTGGCCATGGAGATGGTCCGCGATATCCGCGAAAACACCGTCGACTTCTCCCCGAACTACGACGGTAAGACCTCAGAGCCGGACGTTTTGCCGTCCCGCGTGCCGAACCTGCTGATGAACGGCTCCGGCGGTATCGCCGTGGGCATGGCCACCAACATCCCGCCGCACAACCTCAACGAGCTGGCCGAAGCCATCTACTGGCTGCTGGACAACCCGAACGCCAGCGAGGAAGAAGCCCTGGCCGCCTGTATGGAGCGCGTGAAGGGCCCGGATTTCCCGACCGCCGGCCTGATTGTGGGCGACAACGGCATCAAGGACGCCTACACCACCGGCCGCGGTTCCATCCGCATGCGCGGCGTGACCAGCATCGAAGAGCATGGCTCCCGCCAGACCATCGTCATTACCGAGCTGCCCTACCAGGTCAACCCGGATAATCTCATCTCCAACGTCGCGGAGTCCGTGGCCAACGGCAAGATCGCCGGCATCTCCAAGATTGAGGACGAGTCCTCCGACCGCGTGGGCATGCGCATTGTCGTCACCCTCAAGCGCGACGCCGTGGCTCGCGTGGTCCTCAACAACCTCTACAAGCACTCCCAGCTGCAGACCTCCTTCGGCGCCAACATGCTCTCCATCGTCGATGGCGTGCCGCGCACCCTGCGCCTGGATCAGATGCTGTCCTACTACGTGGCCCACCAGATCGAGGTCATCGTCCGGCGTACCCAGTACCGCCTGGACGAAGCCGAGAAGCGTGCCCACATCCTGCGCGGTCTGGTCAAGGCCCTCGACATGCTGGACGAGGTCATCGCCCTTATCCGCCGCAGCCCCACCGTGGACGAGGCCCGCGAGGGTCTGAAGTCCCTGCTGGACGTGGACGACGTCCAGGCGGACGCCATCCTGGCCATGCAGCTGCGCCGCCTGGCCGCCCTGGAGCGCCAGAAGATCGTCGACGAATTGGCCGAGATTGAAGAAGTCATCGCTGACCTGAAGGACATCCTGGCCAACGAGACCCGCCAGCGCCAGATCGTGCACGACGAGCTCGCCGAGATCGTGGAAAAGTACGGCGACGAGCGTCGCACCCAGATCGTTGCCGCGACCGGCGACGTCACGGACGAAGACCTCATCGCCCGCGAAAACGTCGTGGTCACCATCACCGGCACCGGCTACGCCAAGCGCACCAAGGTGGATTCCTACAAGGCCCAAAAGCGCGGCGGCAAGGGCGTGCGCGGCGCGGAGTTGAAGCAGGACGACATCGTCAAGAACTTCTTCATCTGCTCCACCCACGACTGGATCCTGTTCTTCACCAACTTCGGCCGGGTCTACCGCCTCAAGGCCTACGAGCTGCCGGAGGCCGGCCGCGCCGCCCGCGGCCAGCACGTGGCCAACCTGCTGGAGTTCCAGCCGGAGGAAAAGATCGCCCAGATCATTCAGATCCAGTCCTACGAGGACGCCCCGTACCTGGTGCTGGCCACCCAGCAGGGCCGGGTCAAGAAGTCGCGACTGACCGACTACGAGTCCGCGCGCTCGGCCGGGCTCATCGCCATCAACCTGAACGAGGGCGACGCGCTCATCGGCGCATCCCTGGTGGGCGAAGGTGACGACATCCTGCTCACCTCGGAGCAGGGCCAGGCAATTCGCTTCACCGCTGACGACGACCAGCTGCGCCCGATGGGCCGGGCGACCGCCGGCGTGAAGGGTATGCGCTTCAAGGGCGACGACCAGCTGCTGTCCATGTCCGTCGTCCACGACGGCGAGTTCCTGCTGGTGGCCACCTCCGGCGGCTACGGCAAGCGCACCGCCATCGAGGAATACAGCCCGCAGGGCCGCGGTGGCATGGGCGTAATGACCTTCAAGTACAACCCGAAGCGCGGCAAGCTCATTGCCGCCATCTCGGTGGATGAGGAAGACGAGATCTTTGCCATCACCTCCGCTGGCGGTGTGGTCCGTACCGAGGTCAACCAGATCCGCCCGTCCTCGCGCGCTACTATGGGCGTGCGCTTGGTCAACCTGGCCGACGGCGTGGAGCTTTTGGCCATCGACCGCAACGTTGAAGAAAGCGGCGAAGAAGAAGCCAAAGCGGTAGCTAAGGGCGAAAAGACCGTGGAAGACGTTCAGGCCGAACAGCTCAAGGCGAACGATTCCGCCAAGGACGAGGAGTAATACATGGCACGACGGGAAGTAACGCTTTCGCGCATCGCACCGGTCTCCGCCTTCAAGGTGGGCATGGCGATGGCCCTGGTCGGGCTCATCGCCTGGTTGCTGGCCGTGACCCTGCTCTACTTCGGCATGGCTGCCGCGGGCATCTGGGACTCGGTCAACGCGCTCGTCGGTGACGTGGGCGGTGATTTTCATGTCACCTTCGGCGTGGTCTTTTCCGCCTGCGCCCTCGTGGGCGCCATTATGGCTATTTTGGTAGCCATTGTCGTTCCGGTGATAGCGATTATCTACAACGCCATCGCGGAGCTTTTCGGTGGGTTAACTTGCGACTTCGATGACTAGGTAAACTTTCCGTGAATACCCTCTTCGACCTGGCGATTTGCTAAAGGTTGAAGGGGGTATGTAAAGTTCATAGTCGTTCCACACAGGGGCCTATAGCTCAGTCGGTTAGAGCGCATCGCTGATAACGATGAGGTCGCTGGTTCGATTCCAGCTAGGCCCACCACGGAACATGGGGCATTAGCTCAATTGGTAGAGCACCTGCTTTGCAAGCAGGAGGTCAGGAGTTCGATTCTCCTATGCTCCACAATCATCACAAACGCCAGGCGAAACCGCCTGGCGTTTTTTCTTTCCCTGCCCGGTCCCGAGGATCGTACTAGTGTGGTGTTCACTGATTAATGAAAACCTTATGCCGTGTGCGGCAGAGAGTGCAGGAAAATTATCATGGCGGAGTTCTATTTCAACCACCCGTTTGCCGAGGCCAAGCTGCGGGTGGAAGCGCCCGCCGGCTCCCGTTACGTGGTGGTGTCCCAGCGCAGCGACCAGGATCTAGAGATCCTGGATACCTTCGATGATTACGACGCCGCCCGCGAGCTGGTCATGCGCACTCTCCAGGACGCCGCCAACCACATCGATGAGATGGGCTACGGCGAAGACGTCAAGACTACCCACCTGCGCCTAAAGCCGCTTCCCGAATTCGCCTAAAGTCGCAGCTCGGCGTCCCGATTTTTAGGCACCGGCCCCACCGGAGTACGCTTTAAAGACATAATGGGGCTATAGCTCAGTTGGTAGAGCGTCGCGTTCGCAATGCGAAGGTCAGGGGTTCGATTCCCCTTAGCTCCACTACCGTGCAGGACCTGACCCCGGAAACGTTGTTTTCCGGGGTCAGGTTCTTATTTTTTACAGTGCCGCCCATGCTTTTTGGAGCGGATGGAGACATTGCTGAGAAATATATTCGCTTCAGCTTTTAAGCGTTGTGTTTCCCGACTACAATACGGTGCATGAACGAAGAACCGCAGTGGCTCGACGAGGAAGAGCTGGAAGCCTTCATGTCCCTCATGGCCGTCAACATCCGGCTGACTGCTGTCCTCGACGCCCAGCTGCGGGAGGACGCGGGACTGAGCTTCTTCGATTACACGGTGATGTCTCGCCTGTCTGAGGCCCCGGAGCGCCGCATGCGCATGCGGGAGCTGGCGATTACGGCCAACGGCTCCCTGTCGCGCCTGAGTCAGGTGGTCACTCGGCTGGAGAAGAAGAGCTGGGTCGAGCGTTTCCCGGATCCCAACGACGGGCGCACAACCTTTGCCAAGCTCACCGATGCCGGCTGGGACAAGGTCGTCGCCAGCGCCCCGGGGCACGCCCGCCAGGCCCGATCGGTGGTCGCGGACAAGCTCACCCGCTCCCAGATCCGCACCATGACGCAGGTGAACAACCGCATTATTAAGGCCATTGAGGAAGACCCCCGTTTCGGCGGGCGTTTCTAGGCCGGGTATCCGCGCCGGCGGGACACGCTTTTATCCCAGGGGATCCAGAAGCGGTAGGGCGCCTGCTGGTTCTTCGAAATTCCAATCCGCGGCCCGGCCACCCATTCGGGCTCGGCCGCGCGGGGCTCCAGCTCGACGGGGGAGGAGTTGTCCTCGAGCGTGAAGCCTAGGGCTTGACCGAGGTTGCCGGGACCGCGCGCTAGGTTATAAAAATCGGTCTCGCCGCGGCGGGAATAGGCTAGTTCTTGGCCGACGACCACTTCGCCGGCGCGCAGCAGGCAGCCCTGGCCGGTGCCTTCCGGCGCACAGACGATGTTGCCGTTGCGGTGGATGCCGTAGGAGGAGTAAACGTACAGCCTGCCCGGCGGGCCGAACATGGTCGCGTTCCGCGGGGTCTTGCCGCGAAAGGTGTGCGCGGCCGGGTCCTCGGTGCCCAGGTAGGCCTCGACCTCGGTAAGCCGGACCGCCACGCCGCCGAAGTGAAAGATGCAGCCCAAAAGCTGCGGGGCGACCACGTGGGCGGGGGCGGAAAAATCAATCATGACCCCAGACTAATAGAGGCTAGTAGACCTCGATCGAGCGGATGTGGTTGCCCAGGCCCTTGCAGGTAAAGACCGTGCGGGCGCTGGTGGGGTCGTTGGCCGCGCCCATCGCCAACAGTAGCGGGACGTAGTGATCGGCGGTGGGGTGGGCAATCCGCGCGCCCGGGCCTTGGTGCAGGTAGTCGGTCAGGGCGTCCACGTTGCCGGAGTGGATGTTGGCCGCGGCCCACTCGTCGAAGGCGTCGAGGTGGCCGGAGAGCTCGGGATTGCGGAAGCCCGCGAAGGAGTGGGTCATGTACTCGCTGCCGATGACCAGGATGCCCTCCGCGCGCAGCGGGAGCAGCTTCTCGCCCAGGTCCAGCAGGTCCTGTGGGTTCAGGTTGGGCGAGCTCCCCAGCGTCCGGGGTGGGGTAGCGCAGGGTGAGGTACTCCGGGTCGAAGCCGGAGAAGTCGTATAACAGCGGGGAATCGGCCGCCGTGGCGTTGATGGCCACCGGCGCGTTTTCCTAGTGCGCGGAGACCACTACGATGGCTCGCGGTTTTGGCAGGGAGCGCGACCAGTCGTAGAGGTCGTTCATCCAGCCGTGGTTGCCCAGTGCCGGCGGGGCGCCGTGGCTAATGAAAAGGGCTGGCAGGGGGCCGTCGGCCGGCTCCCACCGGCGGTGCAGGTGGGTCTCGGGGAGGGCGCGTTCGCGCAGATCGTAGATGGCGCCGGCCGGGCGAGCGGGGTTGAATTCTTCGGCGAGGGTGGGCATGGGGAACTCTCCTTTACTTAAAGTGTAAAGTACGTCAAGCCCACGAATGCTTAATCTGTAAAGCGTTTGACGAGAATCAGGTGGCCGTTGCGCTCGCCCTCTTGCTCAAAGCCCAAGTACTGGTAGAGCCGGTGGGCGCGGGGGTTGTCCGGATCCACCGCCAGGGAGATTCCGGGAGTGCCCAGCTTGCGGGCCAGCTCGGTGGCGGCTTGGATGAGCGAGGTTCCAATTCCTTGGCCCTTGTAGCGGCCCTCCACCGCGAGCGCGAGCTCCGGGATACCCTCCTCGGCGTGGCCGAAGCCGTGGCTTTCTTCCGTGCCCCACATCAGCCACACGCCCCCGGCCGGGACATAGGCGTCCCAGGCGATGAACCCGCCCTCGTTCGGGTTCCACGCCGCTACGTAGTACTCGTAATCCTTATCGAAATGCTCAGAGATCTCGCCGAATTCGTCCCCGAAAGTATCGGTCAAGAAATTCAGGCGCGCGATGTAGGTGCGATCCGATTCCTGGGTCGCTCGCAGCTCGATCTGCAGCTGGTCAGAATTCTGGTTTAGCTTGTCATCCTGTGTCTGAGAGTCCATGCGCGCCATTGTAGGCCGCGCTAAGCCAGGTGATAGTTGGCCACCTCGTGGCCAACGAATTCGCGGGCCACCCCGGACTCGTCCACGGAGCGGAACACGGTGTCGTTCTCAATCGCAAAGCGCAGGTTTTCCACCCGGTTCGACGGATCCCCGACTATCGGCCCCGCGGTAAAGTAAAAAGTCTCCCCGTTAGTAAGTTTTACCGTCAAAGATTCAATACTCATCTAGCTGAAGCTCCTTGCTTCCGACCGATCGAAGTGCACAACGTTGTTCTCCATAAATTACTATCCGGGGTGCTATAGAATCTAATTAGAAGGTCCGAATGAGATCTATGTAATAAAGAAGCCACCCCCGAAAGTAAGTGCAACAGTGTACTTCACTTCGCGGGAGTGGCGGAAGCTGCGGGGGTGAAAGGACTAGTCCTCGTCCTCGCGCAGGCGGTGCTTGCCCTCGTTATCCGAGTCGTCGGTTAGGCGGGCGGTGCCCTCCTCTGGACGCTCAGCGGTCTCCGCCTGGTGGTTGGCCAGCTGGGCGTCCAGGGAGCCGAGCAGCTCCTCGTCGCGGTCCACCACGCCTTCTTCCACCTGGGTGGACATCGGCTTCTCCGTGGTCGAGGTGTAGACCAGAGTGGAGCCGGCGGTCTGCTCGTTGCCGCCGAATTCCTCGACGCGCGGCGGCTGCTCCGACGGGGTGTCGTTGCGGCGCAGCCAGTAGTAGACGCCGCCGCCGATAGCGGCCACCGCGGCCACGACCGCAGCGATAGGCCAGAACGCGGAGCGGATCTGCTTCTTCTGCTTCTTGGCCGCCTGCTTGCGGGCCTTCTTGGCGGCCTTGGTGGCGGACTTGCGGGAGTCTTGGGCGCGGCGCTCCAGCTGGTTGGCCTTCTTCTGGGACTTCTTGCGGGCTTCGGTGGCGGACTTGCGCAGGTTGGCCGTGGCGTTTTCGGTCTTGTCCTTTGCCTTGTCCTGGGCTTCGTTCGCCTGGGACTTGATGTCTTCGAGGGCGCGCTCCAGGCGGGAGTGGGCGGCCTGGGTCACGCGACCGGCCTCCTTGCGGGACTCGGGGAACCAGTCCTGGGTGTGGTTGTCCACCTTGTCCGCGGCCTCCTCTAAAGCGTCGTAAGCCTGGCGGGCCTTTTCGTCCCGGAACTCAGTGAACTGGTTCCACAGGGACGAACCGACTCGGTAGGCCACGTTCAAGCTGCCAAGATTCATGGTTTCTCCTAAGTAAAGGTTTATTAATCGTTCCTAGTCCAGCCTAGTGAAGTTTTAGGCGGGACGGCAATAGGAGGGGCTGAGACCACAGCCGGGTATAGACCGCTTGGTTCATTTTGGGTCGCGTTTTATTCACGCGAAAATCGGAGATCGCTACAGCTACTGCGGTTTTAAAGGTATTACGTTTGGAAAACGCTGGTGTCAAAAATGAACAGCTTGGTACATTTTTCGCTAAGTACAAGCCCACTACCAGCAGAGGAGGTCACCGTGGTCCCCCGGATGTCTGCTTCCGCGCCACTAGACCAAAACGAGCTGCAGGTCTACCCGGCGCCGGCGCCACAGCGCACTGCCCTGTCCTTCGAAGTCATCCCGCCGCGCCACGACGCGGATGCCGCCAAGGTCAACGGCCTGCTCGAAGCCTTGAGCTCCTACCACCCCGACTACATCGCGGTCACCAGTTCCCAGCGCTCCGGCTGGCTGCGCGGCACCGCCGCCTTCATCGAGCGCATCGCCCAGCGCACCCAGATGCGCCCGCTCGCGCACCTGGCCTGCACCGCCGGCACCCGCGCGGAGCTCATCGGCTGGATCGACACGCTCGTCGATGCCGGCGTGCGCGGGTTGCTGGCCCTGCGCGGCGACCTCGCTCCGGGGCAGACTTCGCTGCCGGAGGGCTACCTGCCGCACGCCGACGACCTGGTGCGGCTGGTCCGCGAGTGGGAGCAGTCCCAGGCCGCCCGCTTCGCCGCCGGGCGCTTGGCCGTGGGCGTGGCCTGCTACCCGCAGGGGCACGCCGAATCCCGCGACGCCGACGAGGACATCGACGTCTTGTTGACTAAGCAGCGCTGCGGCGCCGACTTCGCCATCACCCAGCTCTTCTTCGACGCCGCGGACTACCACCGCTTCGCCGAGCGAGCCCACCTGGCCGGGGTGAATATCCCGCTGATCCCGGGCATCATGCCCATGACCAGCGCCAAGCGCCTGGCGCGCATGGGCGAGCTCACCGGCCTGCCCGTTCCGGCGCCGGTAGTTAACCGCCTAGCCCAGGCGCGGGACCCGGCCGAGGAGCACGAGATCGGCTTGGAGCTGACCGCCCAGCTGGCCCGCGAGGTCTTAGCCGGGGGTGCGGGCGGGTTGCACGTCTATACCCACAACAACGCCGCCGTGACCCAGGACCTGCTGGACCGAGTGGGCATCGCCGCCGCCTAAACCGCAATCAGAACGAAAAATTTAAGGAGAACATCACCATGACTTCACCGAAGAAATTCCCCGCCGTGACCATCGAGGGTTATCCCCGGGTCGGTGCGAACCGCGAGCTCAAGAAGGCCCTCGAGGCCTACTGGGCCGGGCGCATCGACGAGGCCAGCTTCGAATCCGCCGCCCATTCGCTGCGCGTGGACACCTACGCCCGCCTCAAGGACCTCGGTCTCGACGAGGACTACTCCATCCCAGCGGACGTGGCCTATTACGACCAAGTGCTGGAAACCGCCCTGACCGTCGGCGCGGTGCCGGGGCTGACGCTGGACGATGAGTTCACCCTCGCCCGCGGCAACGCCGACAAGGCGCCGCTGGAGATGACCAAGTGGTTTGATACCAACTACCACTACATCGTCCCGGAGATCGCCGACGACCAGGGCTTTAGCGCCCACCCGGACCGCCTGCTGAAGCTGGTGGACGAAGCCCGCCAGGCTGGCCACACCGTCCGCCCCTACCTCGTCGGCCCGGTCACGCTGCTGGCCCTGTCTAAGCCGGCCGAGGGTGCGACCAAACAGCCCCTGGAGCGCCTGGCGGAGCTGGTCGTCGTCTACCAGGAGCTGCTGGCAGCCCTGCACGTCAAAGGCGTGGAATGGGTCCAGCTGGCCGAGCCCGCCGTGGTAGCTGATCTGGCGGTGGCCAGCGACGCGGAACTAGCCTCCCACCTGGCCGAGGCCTACCGCGCCATCCTGGGCACGCAGACCCGCCCGAACGTCTACCTGACCACCCCGTACGGCGCGGCCCGCGCGAGCCTCGACGTCCTTGAGGATCTGGCTCCGGAGGCCGTGCAGGTGGATCTCAGCGTGGGCACGCTCGGCCAGGAGCCGGGTTACCTCGACCGGGTGGCAAAGCTGGCGGCCAAGACCCACCTGGTGGCCGGCCTGGTGGACGGGCGCAACGTTTGGGCGGCCAACCTGCACGACCTGCGGGAGAAGTTCGAGCGGCTGCCCGGGGCATCGGTGTCCACCTCGGTTTCCCTGCAGCACGTGCCGCACACCGTGGAGGCCGAAAAGAACCTGCCCGTGGATGTGGCCGGCTGGTTCTCCTTCGCGGATGAGAAGATCGCCGAGGTTGTCGCACTCGCCGCGGGGCCGGAGGCGGCCCCGCAGGCCTTCGCCAAGGCCGACCGCGCGGTGCGCACCCGCGCCGAATCCACCCGCACCCACAACGCGGACGTGCAGGCCCGCACCGCGGGCCTGCCGCACGGGGCCGTGAGCCGCGAGCCCGCCTTTGCTGAGCGCAACCGCGCCCAGAAGGAGTTGCTCAAGCTGCCGCCGCTGCCGACGACCACCATCGGCTCCTTCCCGCAGACGCCGGAGATCCGGGCGGCCCGCGCGAAGCATAAGGCCGGTGAGCTCAGCGACGCCGCTTACACGGAGGCCCTCAAGCGGGAAATCGCCAGCGTGGTAGCCCTGCAGGAGGAACTGGGCCTGGACGTGTTGGTCCACGGCGAGGCCGAGCGCAACGACATGGTCCAGTACTTCGCGGAGCTGCTCGACGGCTTCGTGGTCACCGAAAACGGCTGGGTGCAGTCCTACGGCTCCCGCTGCACCCGCCCGCCGATAGTCGTCGGGGACATCTCCCGCCCGGCGCCCATGACCGTGGAGTGGACCTCGTACGCGCAGTCGCTGACCGAGCGCCCCGTCAAGGGGATGCTCACCGGCCCGGTGACCATCCTGGCCTGGTCTTTCGTGCGCGACGACGTCCCGCAATCGGTCTCCGCGGATCAGCTGGGCGTGGCCTTGGCCGACGAGGTCCGGGACCTAGAGGACGCCGGGGTGGGGATCATCCAGATCGATGAGCCGGCCCTGCGCGAGCTGCTCCCGCTGCGCGCGGAAGACCGCGCCGAGTACCTGGACTGGGCGGTGCGCGCCTTCCGCCTGGTGGCGCTTGAATCCCAGCCCACCACGCAGATCCACACCCACCTGTGCTACTCCGAGTTCGGCCAGATCATCGACGCCGTGGCGGCGCTCGATGCCGACGTCACCTCCATCGAGGCGGCGCGCTCCCGCATGGAGCTGCTCGAGGACTTGGACGAGAAGTTCCACTCCGAAATTGGGCCGGGCATCTACGACATCCACTCGCCGCGCGTGCCGTCGGTTGAGGAGATGGCGGAGCTCATCCGCGCGGCGCTGAAGAACGTGCCGGCGGAGCGCCTGTGGATTAACCCCGACTGCGGCCTGAAGACCCGCGGCTACGAGGAGACGACTGCCTCCCTGCGCAACATGGTCCGCGCGCGCGACGCCGTGGTCTAGCCCGCGATCGCTGAGGGCGTGCCGCCGCACGCGGCGCGCCCTTGCTTCATTATCTATAATGGCGGGCATGACTCAGAAGACCGCTACAGCAACTCTGCACACCAACTTGGGTGACATTGTTATTGACTTGTTCGGTAACCATGCGCCGGTTACCGTAGAAAACTTCATCGGCCTGGCCAAGGGTGACAAGGAATACGCCACCCAGAACGCTAAGGGCGAGCAGTCCGGCCCGTTCTACGACGGGGCCATCTTCCACCGCATCATTGACAACTTCATGATCCAGGGCGGCGACCCGACCGGCACCGGCCGCGGCGGCCCCGGCTACCAGTTCCAGGATGAGTTCCACCCGGAGCTGCAGTTCGATCGCCCGTTCCTGCTGGCCATGGCCAACGCCGGCCCGGGCACCAACGGTTCCCAGTTCTTCATCACCGTGGCTGCCACCCCGCACCTGAACAACCACCACACCATCTTCGGTGAGGTCACCGATGCCGAGTCCCAGGACGTCGTGTCGAAGATCGCCAAGGTCGACACCGACCGCATGGACCGCCCGCGCGAAGACGTGGTCATCGAATCCGTGGAGATCGCCGAGGCCTAAGCCCTAGGCTCCCGCGATGAGCCCTCCCACCCGCCCCGCCGCATCAGCCGGCCGGGCGGGCTTTTTGCTATCTGCTTCCTCCTAGCCTTCCTTGTTTTCGCCCCTTGGTTTCACAGAAAGCCTCGTTTTAACCATGACTTTCGAACAGCATCTGCGTTCCTATTACCGCACCGCCCCTGTCACCGCCTGGATCGTGGCCGTCAACTGCGTGGTGTGGCTGGCCACCGCCGTCCAGTCCCGGTCTGTGACCGGCAGCTACCACCACTCCTCGCTGGCGCTGAGCTGGAGTCTCTGGGGCCCCGAATTTTCCGCCGGGCACTACTGGCAGGCGGTCACCAGCGCCTTCATGCACCTGGGGCTAGGCCACCTGGCGGTGAATATGTTCCTGCTGGTGCTTATCGGGAGGGAGATTGAGACCTACCTGGGTTCGGCGCGGTACGCCCTGGTCTATCTGGCGGCGATGCTGGGGGCTTCGGCCAGCATCGTGTGGATGGCCTTCACTCAGCCGACTGCCGGCGCCTCCGGCGCGCTCTTCGCCCTCATGGTGGTCCTGGTGGCCGTGAACTACCAAAGGCGCACCGATCTGCGCGCGCCCATCGTGCTTGTGGTGGTCAACATCGCCTACACCTTCCTCGCCACGGGTGTGTCCCTGTGGGGTCACCTGGGCGGCGTCGCGGTGGGCGTGGTGCTGGCACTGTGCGTGGCCGCCCGAAACCCCAAAAACTCCGGCTGGGGTGTCGCAGCGACCGTGGTGGCGGCATTCGTGTTATTGGTGGCGCGAGCAGGCCTTTGGGGATAGGTGCGGCGTGTTATCCACGCGCGCAAGTGTTCGAAAAGATTTCACACCCGTTGTCCACATTGTGGATAACTACATTTTTGTAATTTTCGAACGCTTGTGTGTTTTTCGAATGACAAATCCCAGCGTAGCGATCATTTTTCGAAATTTTAAACCGGTGTGGAAGCGGGGAGAAAAGTTATCCACAGGCTGTGGTGAATTCTGTGAATTACGGATTTTCACACTTTTATCCCCAACCTGTGGATAACTTTTTACCCAACGGTGTCAGCAAAAACCCTGCTTACACTCTTGTAATTTATAAAAGTGCAGGTGAGTGCCCCGGTGGAAAACTTGGGGACACTGTGGAGAACTCTGTAGTGGAGAACTCTGCGGTGGAGAATCTCAGAGGCGGGGCAGCTGCGTCCAGCGAAGGCCGAGATCCGTGCCCCGGCCGAAGAACTCGTACGCGCGCTCCGTGCCGTCCTGGATGCCGTCGGCGACGTCCTCGCCGCCGGAGGTAATATCCACGGTCAGCGGCTCTTGGGAGCGGACAGCGGCCACCCACCCGCCGGAGACGTATGCGCCGTCCTCGGTGCGTTCGAGGCTGTCCAGGAAGGCGGCCAGCGCCGCCTGGGCGCTATCGCGCTCGCCGTCGGTGACAACAAGCCGGACCGTCGCCGGGGTGCCGTCGTTGTGCGGGGGATTGTCCCACAGCCAGTCGTAGTCCATCTGATATTCGCGGTTAGTGCTCATGCGCCAAAGACTTCGTGAAAAAGGCATGAAAAAAGGCGGCCAAAGGCCGCCTTCGAGGCAAAACTTTAGCGCCAGCCCATGGTCATCAGGAGACCGATGATGGCCAGGCCGAAGCCGATGAGGTAGTTCCACGGGCCGAGCTCCTGCATGAGCGGGATGTGCTCGCCGGCCAGGTAGTTGACCACGATCCAGGCTAGCCCGATGAGCATCAGGCCGAGCATCAGCACGATGTACCACTTGGAGGTGCCCTCCGAGTTGATCTTGACCGGGGTGCGGTTCGCAGACGAGCTGGCGGTCGAGCTGATCGGGGCGTTCTTCGAAATCTTGGCCTTTGGCATGTTCTTTCCTAACTTTGGTGAGCGGGCGGGGCGGATTCGGGCCGGGCTAGTGTTGCGCCACAGTCTAGCAGCGCCACGGCTAGCGGCCCGTGACGAGGGTTTCCAGGTTGAACTCCCAATAACGGACTTCCACCTTGGTGTCCTTGCGGATGGTATCCCCGGCGGAAACGGAGGCCCAGCCGATCTTGCCGGAGTCTACGGCGGCCCCGGTGCCGATCGGCGGGCCGACGCGCAGATCTTGGGCGTTGCCTTCCCAGCCGGCCTCGCGCAGGGCTTCGACGGCCTCGTCCTCAGTCTTGCGGATCAGTTCCGGCGCAGTCATGAGCATGCCATTCGACACGCGCACCACCACGGTGCTGCCGGCGTCGACCTCCCGGCCCTCGCTTTGGGCCTGGAGGACGCGGTTTTCCGGCTCCTCGGAGTCGACCAGCTCGAGCTGCGGCTCGACGTCCAGGGAGTTCAGGGTCTGGCGAGCGTCGTCCCAGTCCATGCCGGTCAGGCGCGGGATGCGCACCTGCTTGACCCCCTGGGAGACGGTCACCTTGACCTTCGACCCCTTGGACAGCTGGGAACCGGGGGCCGGCGACTGCGAGATGATCTGGCCCGCGGGGACGTCGTCGGAGTCTTCCTCGGTGATGTCATCGGACAGGGTCAAACCGGCCTCGTCGAGCGCGCGCGAGGCGGACTCCAGGTCCAAGCCGGTCACGTCCGGGACGTCGGTGATCTCCTTACCGGAGGAGACCGTAAGCGTCACTGTCGCGTTCTTCTGCAGCTGGGACCCGGGGCCCGGGTTCACGCGGATGACGTGGTCGCGCTCAATCTCCGGGTGGGCTTCCTCGTTGACCGAGACCTGCAGGCCCAGCTCTTCGAGCTCCTGGACGACCTCGGCGCGCGGACGGTTTTCGACCTCCGGCACCTCGACCATCTCTGCGGTCTGCGCGGACTCGTCCGGGGAGTCCGAAGGCTTCAGGTAGTCCCAGGCGAAGTAGCCGATGGCGCCGATGAGCAGCAGCGCCAGCAGGGCCGTGAGCCACTTGATCCAGGCGCTGGTGCCCTCCTCTTCCTCCGCGGCGTGGGAGGCCGGGCGGGTAGAGGCCACCGGCGCGCGGTGGGACGCGGCCGGGGCTTCGGCTTCGGGCTCGACGTGCGCGCGGGCCGCCTGGGTGACGTTGCCGTGGGCCAGGCGGCGCAGGTCCTCGGCCATCTCATGGGCCGACTGGTAGCGATCCGCCGGGTGCTTGGCCATCGCCGTGAGGATGACCGCGTCCACATTCACGCGCCCGGTCGGCGTGATGGAATCATCCAGGTATTCCGACGGCGGAATGGGATCTTCCTGCACGTGCTGGTAGGCCACGGAAAATGGGGTCTCGCCCTCGAACGGGGTGCGGCCGGTGACGGCCTCGTACATGACGCAGCCCAAGGCGTAGACGTCGGAGCGGGCGTCGGCAGCCTTGCCGCGGGCCTGCTCGGGCGACAGGTACTGCGCAGTGCCGATGACCGCGGAGGTCTGCGTCATGGCGGAGGTGGAGTCGTCCAGCGCGCGGGCGATGCCGAAGTCCATCACCTTCACCTGACCCGTGTTGGTCAGCATGATGTTCGCGGGCTTCACGTCGCGGTGGATGATGCCGGCCTCGTGGGAGGCCTGCAGGGCATCCGCGACCGGGGTCAGGATCTCCGCGGCCTGCTCCGGGGCCATGGGCCCGTCCGCGCGGAAGATGTCGCGCAGGGTGCGCCCGTGGACCAGCTCCATGACAATGTACGGGATGGTCAGGGCGTTGTCCTCGACCTCGCCGGTATCGAAGACGGCGACGATATTCGGGTGGTTGAGGCGGCCCGAATTCTGCGCCTCGCGGCGGAAGCGCTCGCGGAAATTGGTGTCGTGCGCCATCTCCGGGCGCAGCATCTTGATGGCCACCTCGCGGCCCAGCATGGTGTCCTGGGCCGCGTAGACCTCGGACATACCACCGGAACCAATGAGTTCACCGCGTTCGTAACGATCACCCAGCATTGGTGGTTCCACCCCCTTGGTTGGTGTTATCAGACGCCTGCGGCGAATTATTGAACAGGTCCTCGATGTTTTCTTCCAGCTCCTCCGTCGGCAGCGACGGGGCCTCCGTCATCTCCGGCAGCTCGGGCGTCGGGGAGTCCTGGTGCGTGGTCGGCTGCTCGCGGTGCGTGGTCGGACGCGGCGTGGGCGTTTCCGTGCGCTCGCGGGTCTCCGGCTCCGGCTCCTCGGTCCGAGAGGTTTCGGGCTCCTCGATCTCGGTCTCGGTGACGGTCTCGGCTTCCTCAGTGGACGGCTCCACCCATTCGGTCACGACCGACGGCGGCGTGCTGGTGGGTTCGCTGGAACCACGGTCGCCGGCCAGCTGCTGGGCCAGCAGGAATCCGCCGCCTACCAGCGCGACGACGATCAGGGCGATGAGTAGACCGATGCCGAAGTTCGCGCCCGCCGAGCCCTTCTTCTTGTTCTTCTGGGCCTGCTTGCTTTCGTGGGCCTTTTCCTGGGCCAGGTGCTTGTCGCGCGTGTCCGCGACCGAAGCCGGGGCCGGCCGGACCGTGGTCGGGTTGGCGGTATCGCCCAGCATCTGGGTCGAGGCCGTTGGCGAAGGTTCGGTGGCAATCGGGGCCACGGCCGCGGATTGCGGCTGCGGCGGACGCTTGCCCAGTCGTACTGCGGAGACGGCGTTGGCTAGCTCGTTGCCGTCGGCGTAGCGGGTGTGCTGGTCCTTGCGCAGGGCGATGCCCACCAGCTCGCGCACCGGCGCGGAAATATTCGTCGACAGCGGCTCCGGTGCCTGGCTGATGTGCGCGAGCGCCACAGAGACCGAGGAATCCCCGGTGAACGGGCGGTGGCCCGCCAGCATCTCGTAGCCGACCACGCCCAGCGAGTAGACGTCGGAGGCGGGGGAGACCTCGCGGCCCTGCGCCTGCTCGGGGGAGACGTACTGCGCGGTACCCACCACCATGCCGGTGCGGGTCAGCGGGACCGCCGCGGCGGCCTTGGCGATGCCGAAGTCGGTGATCTTGACCCGGCCGTTCTGCGTAATCAGCAGGTTGCCGGGCTTGATGTCGCGGTGCACTAGGCCCATGCGGTGAATAATGGACAGGCCGTGGGCGGCTTGCTCCATCACGTCGAGCGCCATCTCCTCCGGCAGGGAACCTTCGCGGGCCAGCATGTCGGCCAGGGACTCGCCGCGGACGTATTCCATGGCGATGAAGCAGAAGGTCGTGCCCACCGGATCATCGATCTCGCGGTAGTCGTAGGTGGCCACCACGTTGGTGGAGTGGATGGACTCGGCGGCTTCGGCCTCGTTGCGGAAGCGGAAGAGGAATTCGTTGTTGTCGGAGAACTCTGGGCGCAGGATCTTGATGGCGACCTCGCGGTCGTTGCGGACGTCGTCCGCCAGCCACACGGTGGACATGCCGCCGTGCCCGATGACCCACTGCAGGCGGTAATCATCACCGATGAGCGCCTGGAAGCGTTCTTGGTGTTCGGCGTGGTTCATTACTGCTCTCCTCCGTAGGCCTGAAGCATGGCGCGCCCGATCGGCGCGGCCACCTGGCCGCCCGTGGCGGACTCGCCCAGGTTGCCGCCGTCCTTGACCACCACGGCCACGGCAATATCGCGGTCCGGATCGAATGCAACATACCACGTATGCGGGGGCAATCCGTCGCCATGCTCAGCGGTACCGGTCTTGGAAGCAAAGGAATTGCCGTCGTAGCCGGACGTGGATCGCTCGGAGGCGAACATCAGATCCCGCAGGGTCGCGGCCGTCTCCGGGGTAATCGCCTCGGTGGCCTCCTTCGGCTCGATCTCGCGGACCTCCTGCATCTGCGAATCCGTGATCCGCTTGATGAGGCGCGGCTCCATGCGTTTGCCCTCGTTGGCCACGGTGCCGGCCATGATGGCGGCCTGCAGGGCGGACATGGTCACGTCGCGCTGTCCGATGGCCGACTGGGCGGTGGCGGCCGGATCTGGCAGCTCGCCCAGGTTGCCCGGGGAGGTGTCCACCCCGAGGTCGTAGTTCTCGCCCACGCCGAAGGCCTCGGCGTATTTGCGCAGCTCGTCGGCGCCGATGCCCTCGCTCATCTGGACGAAGGCCGTGTTGCAGGACAGGGCGAAGGCCGTCTGCAGCGTCACCGAGTCCGCGCCGCCGCAGGACTGGTTGGCGTAGTTGGTCAGCTGGGTCGTGGTGTTCGGCAGCGTGATCGAGGCCTGGCCGGTCAGGGTCGACGACGGCGTGAAGCCGTTGTTAAGACCCGCCGCGGTCGTGATGATCTTGAAGATGGAGCCCGGCGGCAGAGTCTCCTGCGTGGCGTGGTTAAGCAGGGGAGCGCCGTCGGCCTCCTGCAGCGCGGCCCAGTTGCCCTCCGCGTTAGGATCGCCCACCACGGAGTTCGCGTCGAAGCTCGGCGAGGAGGACATCGCCAGCACGCGCCCAGTGGAAGGCTGCAGCGCGACCGCCGAGCCCTGGTAGCCCGGCCCCACCAGCTGGTCGTAGGCCAGCTGCTGGAGCTGCGGGTCGATGGTGACCTCGACGTTGGCGCCGTCCGGCTGCTCGCCGGTCAGCTTGTCCAGCCAGTTCTGCTTCAGCAGCGAATCATCGGTGCCGTTGAGAATCTCGTTCTGGGAGGACTCCAGCTGGGAGGCGCCGAACTGGGAGGACAGGTAACCGGTCACCGGGCCGAAGGCGGGGGACTGGGTCGGGTAGATGCGCGAGTAGGTCTCGTCGTCGTCGCCTTCGCCATTGCCGTCGGGAACGGACTGTGCCAGCACGGTGTTGCCGGCGTAAATCTGCCCGCGGGCGATGGTCTGCAGTTGGTAGAACTCCCGCATATTCTTCGGATTTTTGGCGTACTTGTCCTCGCTGAAGGCCTGCACCACCGTGAGGTTGACCAGCAGGATGGCGGTCAAGATTAGGGAGAAGATAGCAGTAAAGCGGATGGTCTTATTCATCGCTGAGCCTCCTGGACGGCGGGGAACAAGGACGTGCCGGCGCCAGACTGGGCCTCCTCGGCCGGGCGGTTGGCGGAATTCGAGATCCGCAGCAGCAGCGCCAGAAGGATGTAGTTAGCCATCAGCGAGGAACCGCCGGCCGCAATGAACGGCGTGGTCAGGCCTGTCATCGGTAGCAGCGCGGAGATGCCGCCGACCACGACGAAGACCTGGATGACCAGGGTCAGCGACAGGCCGGCCGCGACCAGCTTGCCGTAGGAGTCCTTGACGCTGAGCGCGGTGCGAAAACCGCGGGAAGCCAGCAGCGCGAACAGGATCAGGATCCCGGCGAGGCCGATCAGTCCGAATTCTTCGCCGATGCCGGCCATGATGAAGTCGGAAAAAACCACCGGAATGATGTCCGGGTGGCCCTGGCCGAGGCCGGAGCCGGTGATCCCGCCGGAGGACATGCCGAACAGCGCCTGGGACAGCTGGAAGCCGTTGCTGTCGTAGTTGCCCAGCGGATCGAGGAAGTTGGAGAAGCGATCCTGGATCTTGGTGGAAATCTGCGCAATGCCGAAGCCGCCGATGGCCACGAGCACCACGCCGATGGCCAGCCAGGACACGCGTCCGGTGGCCATATAGAGCATGCCCAGCACCGTGGAGAACAGCAGCAGGGCCGGGCCGAAGTCGTTCGACACGCCCATGATGACAATCGCAATGCCCCAGACCACCAGGATGGGCGCGAGGTCGCGCAGACGCGGCAGCGACAGGCCTAGGAAGCGGTAGCCCGCCACCGTGAACAGCGAGCGCTTCTGGACCAGCAGCATAGCGAAGAAGAGCAGCAGGAGGATCTTGGAGAACTCACCCGGCTGAATGGAAAACGGCCCGATCTTCATCCAGATGCGCGCATCGGCCTGCGCCGGCTGCGGCCAGACCAGCGGCAGCGCCAGCAGGACCAGGCCGACCAGGCCCAGCAGGTAGGAAAAGCGGGTCAGCGAGCGGTGATCGCGCACGATGGCCAGCACGGCGATGAACAGGATGAGCCCGGCGATGGTCCACATGACCTGCCGCACGGCCAGGTCTCGGCCCAAGGCCAGATCCAGGCGCTGGATCATGATGAGGCCGATGCCGTTGAGCACCGCCGTGACCGGCAGCATGATCTGATCGGCGTGCGGGGCTAGCAGGCACAGCGCCCAGTGGGCGACGGCAAAGACCCCAATGAATCCGCCGATGAGGTAGAGCACGTCCACGGACAGGATATTGCCCTGGGACAGCTCGAGACTCACTAGCGTGATCGCGAAGACCACCGTGGCTGCCACGAGCAGCCACAGCTCAGTGGTGCGCCAAACAAATTGCTTCAGCATCTAGTTCACCTCCCGGCAGTTCACGCCCGGCTGCCGCCGGAAGCCGTTGTCCTTCTTGTCCTCTTGGTTGTCCGCCTTATCGCGGCAGACCGGCAGCGCGTTATCGGCCAGCCGGGTCAGCTGCCCTTGGACCTCGTCGTAGCTGCCGGAATCCAGGTTGTGGACCACGCCGCGCTCGGTGGCCGGCAGGTCTTCGACCTTTAGCGGGTTGAACCCGGCGTCGCAGGAGCCGTTGCTGAGCCGTAGTGCGCCTTCCTTGTCGAGGCAGGCGACCTGGTAGGTCTCGTGCAAGTCCTTGCCAAAGACCGAGAAGTCGGCGCCGCGCTCGAGCTGGATCTCCTCGTTCGCCCCAGCGGTGGTGACGTAGTAGTTGTTATCCAGGTAGTTTTTGCCCCAGACGCCGACGCCGGCGATGGCGGCGATCAGCACGGCCAGGACGACCGTGGTGGCGATCCAGGTGCCGCGGGAACTTTTCCGGTGGCGATCGGGCTCCTCGTCGGCAGCTTCTTCCTCGGCGACCAGGCGGGCCGGCGCGGAGGCCTCGCGCGGCTGGCTCGCGGCCTTGTTCGTGTGCGGCACGATGACCTGGGGGCGACGCTCCAGGGCTGCCGCGCGACTGGCCGCCGAATCCGGGTGGGTCGGCTCCGGGGTATCCCCGGCCAAAGCACCCACGGCCACCGGCGCGGCCGGCGCCTCGTCGCTTTCGATGACCTCGGCGACGACCATGGTGACGTTGTCCGGCCCGCCGGAGCGCAGCGCGAGTTCGATCAGCCGCTGGGCGGCTTCTTCCACGGTGCCCTGCTTGAGGGCGTCCTCGATGGTGGAGGCCGTGACGGGATCCGAGAGCCCGTCGGAGCACAGCAGCAGCCGGTCGCCGGGCTTAGCGTCCAGCATGAACAGCGTCGGTTCCACCGCGCGGCCGGTATATGCCTTGAGGATGAGCGATTTCTGCGGGTGGGAGGACACGTCGCTCGGATCGAGCTTGCCCTCGTCCACCAGGGACTGCACGAAGGTGTCGTCCTTGGTGATCTGGGTCAGCTTCCCATCGCGCAGGCGGTAGCCGCGCGAGTCGCCCACGTGGCAGACGCCGAACTGGGTGCCGTTGAACATCATGGCCGTCAGGGTGGTGCCCATGCCCTCGGTCTCGGGGTGGTCCTTGATGTGGTTGGCGATCGATGCGTTGGCGTCGTTAGCGGCGTCGCCCAAAAGCGCCAGCATGTCATTGTCTTCTGGGTAGCGGTTTAAGTGCTCCAGGTGCTCGACCATGAGCTGGGAGGCGACCTCGCCGGCGGCGTGTCCGCCCATCCCGTCCGCCAGGACTAAAAGATAAGGCCCGGCGTAGGCCGAGTCTTCGTTGTTCTTGCGGACCAACCCGCGGTCCGAAGCGGCGGTGAAATGTAGTTTCAGCATTAGGCAACCAGCCTTACGATAGTGCGACCCATCTTAATATCCGTTCCCACTTCGATGCGTTCTGCCTGGTCGATGCGCGTTCCCGCAACGAAGGTGCCGTTGCGGGACTCGAGATCTTCGACGAACCATTGGGAACCGCGACGGAACAGGCGCGCATGGTGGGAGGAGGCGAAGTCGTCGCCTAGCACGAAGTCGCAGTCCTGCGCGCGCCCCAGCGTGATGTCTTCCAGGGTGCCCAGTGCCATGTGAGAGCCCTGCAGCGGGCCTTCGGTCACGGTGATGTGGCGCGGCTTTTCTTTGCGGTCCTTCCGGCGCACCGCGGCGACGGGGCCGACGCTACTGCCGCCGGTGCGGGCCGCCTTGTTGGCATCCAACCGCATGGCGTTCAAGGCCACCAGGATAAACAGCCACAGTAAGATTAACAGGCCGATTCGCAGCGCGAGCAGCACGAATGAATCCATCGGTGACCTCCTAAAAAATTATTGGGGTTTAATTGTCCAGTCCGGTGATTCGCACCTCAATGTGCGAATGCCCCAGGGTGATGACGTCGCCGTCGGCCAGCAGCCAGTTCTCGATTGGCGTGTCATTGACCGTGGTGCCGTTGGTAGACTGGAGGTCCACCAAGACTGCGTCCTGGCCGTTCCAGGTGATCTCAGCGTGCTGGCGGGAGACCCCGGTGTCCGGCAGGCGCAAGTCGGCATCGTTGGAACGTCCAATGATATTGGATCCTTCGCGGACGTGGTAGGTCCGCGAAGAGCCGTCCTGGAGGAGAAGATTCACGCTCGGGCCGCTGGCAGCGGGTTCCGCGTTGTCGGGCTCGGGGCGGATAAAGGTTGTCGTGGCGGCCTCGTCAGCAGAATTACTGTTCATCTGGTCCTCCTGGGTTTCGGTTTCGTGGAAAATGGCGTCGAACCCGGTTTCTTCCTCGGGCTCATGGTCAATGAACGAAGAAACCCGCAACTGGCCGGTGCGGAGTCCGGATTCTTCGGCGATGCGAACGATGACGGGTCCCGCCAGGCCCCAGCCGCTGTTGCGGATAAACCGTGACAGCTGGTCGGCCAGGTTCTGCGGGATTTGCGGGTCTTGGGATAGGTTTTCCAGGTCCTTGGAACTGACTCCCACGAGCACAACATTGGGGCTGTAGAGGTTGTCGTCTTCTCCGCGCGTGAGGTTGTCTTGGACCTCCTGCTTGAGCAGCTCTTCGATCTCGGCGGGCACAACGCGGCCGCCGAAGACGAAGGCCATCCCGTTGTCCAGTCCGCGCTGCAGGGCAGAGTCAAATTTGGCAAGCTTTTCCATGAGTGCCATGCTGCGGTCCTCCTTCGAACGTGGATGTATTCGGCTCTGGTGATAAACCTCAACCATTATAGGCCGCGTATAGAACTAAAACGTAGCCGGAGCCCGAAAAGTTCCCGCAAATGATGCGTAGATCTCACTCATTTTCCGGCGTACTAGCTGCGGATTTGTAAGTATGTGGGTGTCCCGTGCTATCTTTATCTAGTCGCCAAGACAGACAATACCCAGCCCGGGTGGCGGAATTGGCAGACGCGCTGGCTTCAGGTGCCAGTGTCCTTATAGGACGTGCGGGTTCAAGTCCCGCCCCGGGCACAGTGAGCAGTTGTACAAACTGTGACACCGGAGGTAACAAACTCGAAAGGGTTCGTGACCTTCGGTTTCTTTGTTTTTCTGAGGTTTACCGATCGAGGGGCTTAAGTAGCAAAAAGTGTCCGGTCGGCGTGTCGCCGGCCGGTCCTTTTGGTTAGCGTCCGGCCCAGCCTTTTCTGATTCCTATGTCGGGTTGGTACTCGGTTCCTATAGCGTTGTCGTAGAGGGCTGGCCGTCCGGTTTCCTGGTTGGTTTGGTTCTCGTCGTGGGATAGGACTGTGACTTTGGCGAGTTGGTCTAATCCCCAGTTGCACTGCTTGGCGACCTTGACCGGGTCGTCAGGCAGTTGCGTTTTTAGATAGAGCCACCATTCCAGCATCTTGCGCTGGCGCTCTCCTGACCTTCCTCTATGAATGCGAGCGAGCAGTTTCAGCTGGGAATTGATGCCACCTTCCAAACTGTTTGTGGTGGCCACCCACAGGTGCGGCTCTACTGCTTGCGGTGGTGGTTGAAGGAACGCAAAGAGGTATCCCTCATTGGCAAGGTGTTTGAGCGAGTTAAAGGCCCTACGCACCCGGATATGAGTGAACTCCCACTTGGTGCCGGTGGGGTCGCGTTCCTTAGGCAGCTTGGTCTTCTCGTTGAGGAAACGGCGATAGACCTGCCCAAACTCGTGCAGCAAGGCGATCCATTCGCGGGCCTTGTCTAGGTCTTTGACCTTGGTTAGTCGTAGGGCAAGGCGGTACAAGGCTTTACCTGCATCGTTCTTAGGTCGTGAGGTGAGATAGCGTCTGACGACACGTTGGGCATGGACAAGACAGCGCTGAATCATGGTGGGGTTGCCCGCAAATCGTGGACACGTAGTGGAGCTACCTAGTGGTTAGGCAGCTATTTCTTTTCTGCTGTTGATTGAGCCGGCGTGGTTCTCGAAGTCGACGGGGCTGACCATCCCGAGTGCAGAGTGCCGGCGCCGGCGGTTGTAGACGACTTC
>NZ_JASTTF010000018.1:0-29287 GCF_055700955.1 Corynebacterium sp. 1103A | reverse complement strand
CGCCGATGGTACTGCAACCGGGAGGTTGTGGGAGAGTAGGTTACCGCCGACACCAAACAACAACACATAATTCAATAGCTTAAGGCGCTTGGTAGGGCAGTCACCCGATGACTGTCCTACCGAGCGCTTTTTCATACCCGCATAAGGCCTAATGGTTCTTCAGCCACATGCTGTTAGTGCATCCCGGGTGCGGGTTCTTAATAGAACTTCCTGGCCTAGTAGAATGGGCGGGTATTAGATTGCTGTCGCGATGGTAGAAACGGATTTAGGTATGTCAGACAACGAAGGTGGCCGTAAGTCTTTTGATTCCGCCGGCGGTGAGCGTCGCGGCGGTGGCCACAAGGGGCGCCGGAAGCCTTACGGGAGGCGTTCGAAAGGCTTCCGGGATGAGCGCCGGGACAACGGCGGCAACCGTGGCGGGCGCAAGCCGACCCACAAGGGCCGCGGTGGCAAGTCCACTTCCCAGCAGCGTCGCAGCCACCCGCAGCGCAGCGGCTTCCGCGAAGAGCGCCTGAACCAGCGCATGGCGGACCCGGATCTGCCCAACGATATTGACGTGCGCGACCTGGACCCGATGGTCCTGCAGGACCTGAAGGTGCTGTCCAAGGACAACGCGGAGGCTGTCGCCAAGCACATGATCATGGCAGCGACCTGGATGGAGGACGATGCGCAGCTGGCGCTGCGCCACGCCCGGGCGGCGAAGAACCGCGCGGGGCGAGTCTCCGTGGTGCGTGAGGTCAACGGCATTGCCGCGTACCGCGCGCAGGAGTGGAAGGAAGCCCTCTCGGAGCTCCGCGCCTCCCGCCGTATCTCCGGCGGCCCGGGGCTGATGGCCGTGATGGCCGACTGCGAGCGCGGTCTGGGCAAGCCGGAGAAGGCCCTGGAATTGGCTAAGGAGCCGGTGGCTAAAGACCTGGACGAAGAGTCCCGTATTGAACTGGCCATCGTTCTGGCCGGCGCCCGCCAGGACTTGGGCCAGAACCAGTCCGCCGTGGTGACGTTGTCGCGGCTCAACCCCAACAAGGACGACCGCGGGATTAGCGCCTGCCGTTTGTCGTATGCCTACGCCAACGCGCTGGAGCAGACCGGCCGCACTGATGAGGCCAAGGACTGGTTCCAGCACACTGTCGCCATCGATGAGGGCGAGTGGACCGACGCGGCCGAGCGCGTGAAGGAAATCGGATAGATGGCTTCCCTGTTAGAGTCCCACGACTCGTTGCTGCTTGACCTCGACGGCACGGTCTGGGAGGGCGATCGTCCCATCGGCGCCAGTGTGGACATCATCAACGCCTGCGGCCTGCCGTGCGTGTATATCACCAACAACGCCTCCCGCAGCCCCGGCGCTGTCGTCGACAAGCTGGTGGGCATGGGCATTCAGGCAGACGCGAAGCACGTGCTGACCTCGGCCCAGGCCTGCCTGAACCTGGCAGGCGAGGAGCTAGCTAGCGGCGCGACCGTCCTGGTCGTGGGCGCCGAGTCGTTTAAACAGTTAGCCCGGCAGGCGGGTTTCACCGTCGTCACCAGCGCGGAAGAGAGCCCGGAGGCAGTGTTGCAGGGTTTCGACCCGTCCATCGGGTGGGCGGAGCTGACCGAGGCGGCCCTGGCTATCCGCAACGGCGCTAAGTTCTACGCTTCCAACCTGGATACCTCCCTGCCCATGGAGCGCGGTTTGGCCGTGGGCAACGGATCGCTGGTGGCGGCCGTGTCTACGGCGACCGGGGTGCAGCCGGCCTCCGCCGGCAAGCCTGCCGCCGCCATGTTCGCCCAGGCCGTCCTGGAGATTGGCTCTAAGGCCCCGTTGGCAGTGGGTGATCGCTTAGACACCGATATCCAGGGCGGCAACGCCGCCGGTTGTGACACCTTCCACGTGCTGACTGGGGTCTCCGGCCCGCTGGCGCTCATCGAAGCAGTCAAGGACCAGCGCCCCACGTTTATCGGCGAGTCGATGGGCGATATCAACCTGCCGGAGGCGCAGCTGCGCCCGGGCGCCCAGGGTGGTTTTACCGCCCGCGTCGACGGCGAGGACATCATCTTGAGCGGCGGCGACCCGGGGGCGACCCCGGTGCAGGCGCTGCGGACGGTGCTTGAGGTCGCCTGGGCCATGCCACACTCGCCGCGGTATGTGCGCCCGGCCTCCGACGCGGCCGACCAGGCCACCGGGGCGTGGTGGTAATGGCACGCCCCATCCCGCACGATCCGCGGCAGACCCAGGTCAGCCCTGAGGACGTAGACGCGAAGATCGCGGAGATTTTCAACGAACCGGCTGGGGACCTGCCGGAGGAAGTCGATCAACTCAACAACGCCCACGAGGTCCTGCGTGCGGCGCTGCAGGAGAACTGATGCCACCAGCACGCAGGCGGCTGGACGCGGAGCTCGTCCGGCGTAAAATCGCGCGTTCCCGGGAGCAGGCCGTCGAGATGATCAAGGGCGACCGAGTCTTCGTCAACGGCTTCAAGGCGGCCAAGCCGGCCACCATCGTGGAGCCGGAGGCCTCCATCCGGGTCGAGCACGCCCCCGAGGACGATTGGGCCTCCCGCGGCGCCCACAAGCTGCTCGGCGCGTTGGAAGCCTTTGATGTCTCGCTGGAGGGCAAGCGCGTGCTCGACGCGGGGGCATCGACGGGCGGGTTCACCGACGTCTGCCTGCGCAACGCCGCAAAGGAAGTGCTTTCCGTGGACGTCGGCTACGGCCAGCTGCTCTGGCGGCTGCAGAACGACCCGCGCGTCCATGTTTTCGATCGCACCAACATCCGCCACCTGGATCTTGAGACCATCGGCCAGCCGGCCGATGCCATGGTGGGTGACCTATCGTTTATCTCCCTGAAGCTGGTGCTGCCGGCTATCGTCTCCTGCCTGCGGCCCGGCGCTTTCCTGCTGCCCATGGTCAAGCCCCAGTTCGAGGTCGGCAAGGACCGCCTGGGCCAGGGCGGGGTGGTGCGCTCGCCGCAGCTGCGCGCCGAGGTCACGCTCGACATCGCGCGTTTCGCCCAGGAGCTGGGGCTTAGCTGCCAGAGCGTGTGTGCCTCCCCGCTGCCGGGACCGAGCGGGAACGTGGAATACTTCCTGCACTTGGTCGCCGATGAGACAAAGACGCAGCCGGGGCAGGCAGAATTGGAGACAATGATCGACAAGGCAATCAAGGAGGGGCCGCAGTGAGTCAGGCAAACACGGTGACACAGCAGCGCGAAATCCTTTTGGTCCCCCACGCCGGCCGCAGCACCAACCTGGCCGCTACGGACCGGGCGGCGCAGCTGCTGGACGAGGCCGGCATCGTCGTGCGCGTGTGCGCCCCGGCCGAGATCCTGCCCGACTTCCCGCACGTCCAGCACACCGCGGCGGCAGCCGAAGGCTGCGAGTTGGTACTGGTCCTGGGCGGGGACGGGACCTTCCTGCGCGCAGCGGACATGGCACGCGCCGTGGACGTACCGGTACTGGGTATCAACTTGGGCCACGTCGGCTTCCTCGCCGAATGGGAGGCAGAATCCCTGGACAAGGCCATCGAGCGGGTGGTCTCGCGACACTACCGCATCGAAGACCGGATGACCATCGACGTCACGGTCACCGGACCCGACGACGAGCTGATCGGCCGCAGCTGGGCTCTCAACGAGGTCAGCATGGAAAACTTGAACCGTTCCGGGGTCTTGGACGCCATCCTGGAGGTGGACGCCCGCCCGGTCATGGCCTTCGGCTGCGACGGCGTGCTGATTTCCACGCCCACGGGCTCTACCGCCTACGCGTTTTCGGCTGGCGGCCCGGTGCTGTGGCCGGAGCTGGATGCCATCCTGGTGGTGCCCAACAACGCCCACGCGCTGTTTACCAAGCCGCTAGTCGTCTCCCCGAAATCTACCGTCGCCGTCGAATCCGCCTCCGAAACGTCGGCGGCGTTGGTTAACATGGACGGGTTCCGCGAGATCGCCATGCCACCCGGCTCCCGCGTCGAGGTCGTTCGCGGCGAGCACCCGGTGCGCTGGGTCCGGCTGGACGATCACCCGTTCACGGATCGCCTGGTGTCCAAGCTGCGGCTCCCCGTCGAGGGTTGGCGGGGCCCGCAGCGCTAAACGCCCCACGGAAGGAGTCAGTGATAGGCGTGCTAACCGATATCACCATCGAAGATCTGGGTGTCATCCACAAGTCGAGCGCCGAGCTGGCCGACGGCCTGACCGTGCTCACCGGTGAGACCGGCGCCGGAAAGACCATGGTGGTCACCGGACTGCGACTGCTGGCCGGCGCCCGCGCGGACGCCTCCCGCGTGCGCAGCGGGGCGAAGAAGGCGGTCGTGGAGGGCACCTTTGCCACCTCCTCCCAACGCGCGACCGAGATCGTCGAGGAATCCGGCGGGCAGCCGGACGACAACGGCGAGTTCATCACCACCCGCACCGTGTGGGCGGCCGGCCGCTCCAAGGCCCACTTGGGCGGCCGAGCCGTCCCGGCCGCGACCCTGGCCGAGTTCACCGGCGAGGTACTGACCATCCACGGGCAAAACGATCAGTTGCGCCTGCTCGCCCCGGAACAACAGCTGGCGGCCCTGGACCGCTCCGACGAGGCGCTGCCCGGCCTGCGCGAGGCCTACACCGAGAAGTTCACCGCCTGGCGCAAGCTAGCCCGCGAGCTCAAGCGCAAGACGCAGTCGCGCCGCGAGATGGCCCAAGAGGTCGACCGCCTGCAGTTCGCCGTCGACGAGATCGACAAGGTCAGCCCGGTGGAGGGGGAAGACACTGAGATGGTCGAGCAAATCCGGCGGCTCCAGGACGTCGACGCCCTGCGGGAGGCGGCCAACACGGCGCTGGCCGGTATCGACGGCCCAGAGGGCATCGAGGGGGCAGACGGGGCGCAGGCAGCTGGCGGCTACGCCGAGCAGGAGGCAGCCTCCACCCAGCTGGGTTCTGCCGCGGCGGCGCTGGCTGCCAGCTCGGATTCCCAGCTGCAGGCGCTAGGCGAGAGGATGCAAGACATCACCGCCCAGCTGGCGGATATCTCCGGCGAGCTGGGGCTTTTCTTGGGGCAGCTGCCGGCCGACCCAAACCTTCTGGAAAAGTCCCTGGTGCGCCAACAGGAACTCAAGCAGTTGACCCGCAAATACGCCCCGGACATCCAGGGGGTTATCGCCTGGCGGGACGAGGCCGTGGCCAAACTGGGCACCATGGACGTCTCCAGCGAGGCTCTCGAGGAGCTGAAGAAGGACGTCGCCGCCGCGGAAAAGGAGATGATCGCCGCGGCGGAAGTACTCACCCGGGAACGCACGCGCGCGGCGGGGGACTTGGCGGCGGCTGTCACCCAGGAGCTGCGCGGGCTGGCGATGCCCAAGGCGCGCATCGAGGTCGAAGTCCGGCCAGCGAAGTACTCGCGCACCGGGGCGGACGAGGTCGAAATCGCGATGGCGCCCAACGACGCCGCCGACGCCCGGCCCCTGGCCAGCGCCGCCTCCGGCGGTGAGCTCTCCCGCGTCATGCTCGCCCTCGAGGTGATCCTCTCGGCGGACAATGAGGGCGGAACCATGGTCTTCGACGAGGTGGACGCTGGGGTGGGCGGCCGCGCGGCGGTGGAGATCGGCCGCCGGCTGGCCAAACTAGCGCGCAACCACCAGGTCATCGTGGTCACCCACCTGCCGCAGGTGGCCGCCTACGCGGACTGCCACCTGCACGTGGCCAAGGAGGTCTCCGACGAGACCGTGACCTCCGGCGTATCCAACCTGGACCGGCAGGAGCGCATCGAGGAGCTCGCCCGGATGCTGGCCGGCCTCGACGACACAGCCACCGGCCGCGCCCACGCGGCGGAATTATTTGACAAAGCGCAAGCGGAAGTCGTATCTTTCCGCGCGCCTTAACCAATTTTTCCCCGCGACGGGGGACAATGCCAGACATGAGTTTGTTTTCCCGCAACGACGACCTGCCGGGGCTGCACGGCGCATTGCGCGATTGCACCCCGGGCGGCAAAGGCATGAAGAAGTTCCATGCCGGTGATATTGCCGTCATTAGCGCCGCAGATATCTCCCGCCAGGAGGCCCAGGCCCTGGTGGATATTTCCCCTGCTGCCGTAATCAACCTCAACAAGTTTACCACGGGAGCCATCCCGAACTACGGCCCGCACATGCTGCTGGACGCCGAGGTGGTCCTCCTGGAGGACCTCGGTGAGGCCTTCATGTCTGAGTTCCGCGACGGCAAGAAGGCGCGGATCACCGACGACGGCACCGTCTACCTGGGCGACAAGGCGATCGGCACTGGCAAGCTCGTGGAGCGCGCCGCCGCCGAAGACGAGTTCGCCAACGCCCAGCGCGGCCTCATCGACCACATGGAGGCCTACTTCGGCAACTCCATCGAGTTCATCCACTCCGAGGGCCCGCTGCTCATCGATGGCCTCGGCGTTCCGGACGCGGGATCCGAAATGCAGGGCCGGAAGGTCGTCGTGGTCTCGGACGTCGAGGGCCATCGCGGCAAGGTCAAGGACCTGCACAACTTCATCCGCGAGTACGAGCCCTACCTCATCGGCGTCGACGCCGCCGCTGACACCCTGGTGGAGCTCGGCTACAAGCCCGATCTCATTGTGGGCAACCCGGCGGGCATTGCCGCCGAGACGCTGCGCTCCGGCGCGCGCGTGATCCTGCCGGCCGAGCCGGACGGCACGGCCGAGGGCCTGGAGCGCATCCAGGACCTGGGCATCGGCGCGATGACCTTCCCCGCGGCCACGCAGTCCGCCACGGACCTGGCGCTGCTGCTGGCTGACTACCACGACGCCCAGATGATCGTGCAGGTCGGCAACGCCGTGGACTTGGACGACGTCTTCGCCGACCGCCCGCACGCTACGCCGGCCGCACTCCTGTCGCGGGTCAAAGCGGGAACCCGCGTGGTGGACGCGGACGCCATCATCAACCTCTACACGGTTAACCGCGGCGGCGGGGGCGCGTGGCTGTGGGCCATCCTGGGGATCCTGGTCGCCTTGGCGGTCATCGTGCTGGTGGTCGGCCTTGGCGGCGACGGTGGATTCGCCGACAATCTCGTCGACACCTGGAATAACCTGGCGCTGACCGTCCAAGGGTGGTTTAAGTGAAAGGCTCTAGCTCCGTACCCGGCGGCGTCATCGCCGGGCTTGGTTTCGGCGTAGCCGCGGGCGTGGCCTTAGGTGCCCTGGTGCTGGCCCCCTCGATGGATGGGGCGCCCACCGCCGGCGGGAACGACGACAACAGTGATTATGAGAAGGCCGTGCAGGACAAGGAGATCGCGCGCGCCCAGGCTAATTCCTCCGACTCGGTCGTGCGGGAGTTTAGCTCCGAGACGGTGCGGGACACCTTGAGCGACCGCCCGGTGCTGGTCATCAGCACCCCGGACGCCGGCGACGGCGATATCCGCGGATTGCAGTCCCTGCTGCACAGCGCCGGCGCGCAAAAGGCCGGCCACCTCAAGCTGACGCAGGACTTTTTCACCCAGGACAAGGCCGACGAGCTGAAGTCCATCGTGGCCAACACCCTGCCCGCCGGGGCGGAGCTGAGCGAGGACAAGATCTCGCCCGGCACCCACGCCGGCCAGGCCCTGGGCGCGGCCATGCTCATGAACCCGGACGACGCCCAGCCGCTGGCGAGCGTTGACGATCGTGCGCAGCTGCTGCAGGCGCTGCGCAAGGCCGGCTTCATCGACTACGAGGACGGGACCATGCGCCCGGCGCAGGCGGTGCTGCTGGTGACCGGTTCCGAGAAGGAAGGCTACGCCACGGAGACGCTGGGCACCTTCTCCGAGGCCATCGACGAGGTGGGGAACAACACCGTCGTGGCCGGCCGCGTGGAGCAAGCCGCCCCGGACGGCGTGATCGGCTCCCTGCGCGGCGCCGACTCGCACATCTCCACCGTGGACTCGGTGGATCGTTCCTTCGCCCGGATGGCGGCGGTGCTCGCCGTCGCCGAGCAGCTCGATGGCGGCGACGGCGCCTATGGCTCCGCGGCCTCGGCAGAGGCCGCCGCGCCGGCCAAGCCAGAATCCAACTAGCACGAGAGGGGATACCGTGGCCCACGAATTCGCAACGCTCGACTCTGAGCTCCTCCTGGACGCTCCGATCATCGCCGTCCGCAAGGACCTGGTGTCCATGCCGGACGACCACCAGGCCTACCGCGAGGTGGTCGAGCACATGGGCGCGGTAGCCATTGTGGCACTCAACGGAAAGGGCCAGGTAGCGCTTATCCGGCAGTACCGCCACTCGGTGGGGCAGCGGCTGTGGGAGATCCCCGCCGGGCTGCTTGACGTCAAGGACGAGCCCGCCTTCGACGGTGCCCAGCGGGAGCTGCAGGAGGAGGCGGGCTTGGCCGCCGAGGACTGGGCGGTCTTGGCCGATATTGTGACCTCGCCCGGCTTCTGCGAGGAGGCCAGCCGCATCTACCTGGCCCGGAACCTGCGCGAGGTGGATCTGCTGGACGCTGTCGGGGACGAAGAAGCCGACATGGAACGCGCCTGGGTCGACCTGGGGGAGGCCGTCGACATGGTTTTTTCCGGCCAGGTGGTCAATTCCATCGCGGTCGCCGGCATCCTCGCGGCCTTCGCCTACCAGCAGGGTGGGCGGACCTTGCGCGGGGTCGATGCCCCCTTTGATTTGCGCCCGAACTCGATCGCGGCGCGCCGGCCCGGCCCGGACCTGAAGAAGCAGTGAGTGACAAGCGGTGAGCGATAGCCACAGCCCGCTGCGCGAGGTGGCGGATACCTGGCTCAATCACCTGGCCGTCGAGCGCGGCGCCGCCGGCAACACGCTGAGCAACTACCGCCGGGACGTCAACCGCTACCTGGAGTGGCTGGAAAAGGCCGGGGTGAGTGACCTTAAGGACGTGACGACCAGCCAGGTCGAGGCCTATATGGCGGACCTGCGCCGCGGCTATGCCGGGCACCGGCCGTTGGCGGCGTCCTCGGCCAACCGCGCGCTGGTGGTGGCCCGCGGCCTACACAAATTCGCGGTCACCGAGGGGGAGGTGGCCGTCGACGTGGCCGCGGAGGTCTCGCCGCCTTCGACCGGCATCCACCTTCCCGAGACCCTGTCGGTGGACGAAGTTTCGGCGCTTATCGATGCCGTTCCCCAGGGCCCGGAGGCCACCGCGTTGGACTTTCGGGACCGCGCGCTGCTGGAGATGCTCTACGGTACCGGCGCGCGTATCTCGGAGCTGATGCGCGTGGACGTGGACGATATCTCCGGTGGCGACGGCATCATCAAGCTCGAAGGCAAGGGCGGCAAACAGCGCCTGGTACCGGTGGGCTCGATGGCTCAGGCGGCCGTGGACGCCTACCTGGTGCGCGGGCGCCCGGCTCTGAGCCGCGGGCTGAGCCCGGCGGTCTTCCTCAACACCCGGGGCAGGCGCCTGTCGCGCCAGTCCGCGTGGGCGGTGATCCAGCAGGCGGTGGCCCGGGCAGGGTTGAGCAAGAAGATTTCCCCGCACACCCTGCGCCACTCTTTCGCCACGCACCTGTTGGAGGGTGGCGCGGACGTGCGTACCGTCCAGGAGCTGCTGGGGCATTCCTCGGTGACGACGACGCAGATCTACACCCACGTCAGCGCGGATTCCCTCCGCGAGGTGTGGCGGACAGCCCATCCGCGCGCGTAAAATCAACCAAATAGCCTTGACTGTGACGGTTGGGTGTCGCCGCGTTACGGTCTAAGGGTAATGTGTTAATTACAAGCGTGTAATTGCTAGTTGCGGTACCGGCGTTGCGTGGCGCGCTAGCTAGTCAAGGAAGCAGGTGTGACTGTGAGCGACGATGGTCTGTTCGATGCCTCTGAGGTCGAAGTGGGCTTGACGGGCCGGCCGGTTCGTGAGCTGCCCGAGCCCTCACCCCTTGATTCCCATGGGCCCGCGACCGTCATCTCCATGTGCAACCAGAAGGGCGGGGTCGGCAAGACCACCTCGACCATCAACATGGGGGCGTGCCTCGCGGCGCTCGGCCGCCGCGTGCTCTTGGTGGACTTGGACCCGCAGGGCGCGCTCTCGGCGGGGCTGGGGCTGACCCATGACGAGATTGAAGACACGATCTACGACGTCATGCTGGACAGCCAGATCTCCATTCATTCCGCCATCAAGCACACGGCTGTTGACGGCCTGGACCTGGTGCCCGCGAACATCGACCTGTCCGCGGCGGAGATCCAGTTGGTCAACGAGGTCGGCCGCGAGCACACCTTGGCCCGGGCGCTGCGCCCGGTCCGCCGCGACTATGATTTCATCATCATCGACTGCCAGCCCTCGCTGGGCCTGCTGACCGTCAACGCGCTGGCCTGCTCCCAGGGCGTTATTATCCCGATGGAGTGCGAGTTCTTCTCACTGCGCGGCCTGGCGCTGCTGACGGACACCGTGGAGAAAGTCTCCGACCGCATCAACTTCGATCTGGAAATTCTGGGCATCCTGGTGACCATGTTCGATCGCCGCACCAAGCACGCCCGCGAGGTGATGTCGCGGGTGGTCGAGTACTTCGGGGACAAGGTCTTCGACACGGTCATCACGCGCACCGTCCGCTTCCCGGAGACCTCCGTGGCCGGCGAGCCGATCACCACCTGGGCGCCGAGCTCACAGGCGGCCTCCCAGTACCACAACCTGGCGCTCGAGGTCATTGAGCGCACCAGCCCGTCGCGTGGCTAAGAACGAGGCCGCGGTAGCCGAGGCGCCGGCGGGGGAGCCGGTTCAGCCCGAGATCACCGGCTTCCGGATCGCGCTGGATAATTTCGAGGGCCCCTTTGACCTGCTCTTGCAGCTCATCCAGTCCAAGAAGATGGAGGTCACCGACCTAGCGCTGTCGGAGGTGACCGACGAATTCGTCGAATACACCCGTGCCCTGGGGCAGGACGCGGACTTGGACGAGACCACAGAGTTCCTCGTCGTGGCCGCCACGCTCTTGGATCTCAAGGCCGCCCGCCTGCTGCCGCGCGGCGAGGTGGATGACCTGGAGGACCTGGAACTCCTCGAGTCCCGGGACCTGCTGTTCGCGCGCCTTTTGCAGTACAAGGCCTACAAGCAGGTCGCAGACGAATTCGCTGAGTGGCAGCGCCACGCGCAGCGGCGCTACCCGCGCGCGGTCAGCATGGAGGAGCGCTTCGCCGATCTCTTACCTCCGGTCCGGCTTGGCCACAGCCCCGCCAGCTTCGCGGAGCTGGCCGCCAGCGTCTTCCGTCCGAAGCCGCCGGAGGAAGTCGGCATCGGGCACGTGCACCAAGTGGCCGTGTCCGTGCCGGAGCAGGCCGGCAAGATCTTGGACACGCTCAAGCTGCTGGGGCAGGCCCGGTGGATGAGCTTTGCGGCCCTGACCCGGGACTGTACGGTATCCATGCAGGTGGTCGGCCGCTTCCTGGCGCTGCTCGAACTGTATAAGGCGAAGGCGGTCGACACCGAGCAGCCGGTGTCCCTCGGCCCGCTGTCGGTCAGCTGGACCGGTCTCGACGTCGACCCCGCCGTGGTCGCCGCCGCCAACTGGGACTAGGCGGCAACCACAGCGGGGCACCGGGTCAGTCTTTAAGGGCGCTGCTGGATGAACTCGAGCACCTCGGCGGACAACTGGCGGTCGGCGTAGACGCGCACGTCCGGCTCGTCCGGGTTGTCCTCGGTGCCAATACGGCGGCCCTCCCACATCTTTTCCAACCCGAGTTTCTCCGCGATGCGCGAGGAGGCCGGGTGGTTGGTGGTCACGCGGATGGTGATCGGGGCGTCCGGGTGGACGCGGCGGGCGGACTCGATGGCTTGCTTGGTCAGCTCGGTGGCTATCCCGTGGCCCCAGTGCTCCGGCAGGAGTCGGTACTTGATGTCCCAGAAGCCTCCGGCGCCATCGACGAATTCGGCGCCGCCCACGCCTAGGAACTCACTGGGGCGGTCGCGGTAATAGGCGCTCCACGGGCCGAGCTGGTGTTGCGACCAGGAGTTGCTGGCCACCTCGGCCAGCGCGCGGGTGGTCCGGATGTCCATGTGGCGGGCGTTGGGCCGGTGCGTCCAGATGCGGCTGTCGCCGTATACCTTGTGGGCTTCTTCCACGTTGGCGGTCGACAGCGGGATGAGGAGCAGGCGATCAGTTCGTGTGATTGTATCCATGACACCATGTTATGCACATCACATCTACTGTCAAGTGTGAGTGTGTTAAGGATTGATAAACTTTCGGTCGCTCGGTGCGGACAGGAGCGGGGGGGGGGCTAGACTGTGGCGCATGGATTTACCCATGATTTCCCAACAGCGCTCCCGCCTGGAGTCTGTCCTGCTGGTGCTGGACGCCCCCGCGCCGGTGGAGCAGCTCGCCGAGGCGCTGAACGAGGAGACCACGGTGGTCAGCGACCTGCTTCGGGAGCTGTCGCAGGAATACGGCGCGCGCGGCTCCGGTATCGACGTGCGCGAGACCGCCGAAGGCTGGCGGCTATACACCCGGCCTGCCAACGCCTCGGTGGTGGAGCGCTTCGTGCTTGATGGCGCACAGTCCAAGCTCTCCCGCGCCGCCCTGGAGACCCTGGCCGTCGTGGCCTACCGTCAGCCGGTCACGCGTGCCCAAGTCGCCGCCGTGCGCGGCGTGAACGTCGACGGCGTGATGCGCACGCTGACCCTGCGCGGGCTCATCCGGGAGTTGCCGGAGGAGGACTTCGAAGGCTCCGCGCACCGCTACGAGACCACCGAGCTTTTCCTCGAGCTGCTGGGCATCGATTCTCTGTCCCGCCTACCCGACCTGGCCCCGCTGCTGCCCGACGTCGACGCCATCGACGAGGAGTACTAGCGCGCGGGCCCCAGCACTGGGGCTGGGGCCCTTGGCCTGCTCGCGGCGTTTAGCGTGGCCTGCGGGCACTGGGGTAGCATGGCGGGGTACCTAATCAACTGCATATTTCGAAAAGGATGCACCTGTGAATCCACCCGCTCGCCGCGATGGCACACCGGACAAGAACGAGCGCGTCGACGAGATCATCGTCTCAAACGCGAAACCGGCACGCCACCAGCACGTTTCTAAGAAAGGCCGCGCCGCGACCGCGCAGTCGGTAGCCGCAGAACTGGGCGCCGACTGGCTGTATGCCGGCCAAGACTCCGCGGATTCCGCCGCGCCCGCCCAGCAGGGCGAGCGCCTCCAGAAGGTCCTGGCCAAGGCCGGGGTAGCCTCGCGCCGCCACGCCGAGGTCCTTATCGAAAAGGGTCGCGTCGAAGTCAACGGCAAGAAGATCACCCGCCAGGGCGTGCGCGTGAACCCGAACGTGGACATCATCCGCGTGGACGGCACCCGCGTCAACGTCAACGAGGACATGGAATACTTCGTGCTCAACAAACCGCGCGGGGTCCACTCCACGATGTCGGACGAGATGGGCCGGACCTGCGTGGGCGACCTCATCTCTGAGCGCGTGGCCGCCGGCCAGCGCCTCTTCCACGTCGGCCGCCTCGACGCGGACACCGAGGGCCTGCTCCTGCTCACCAACGACGGGGAGCTGGCCAACCGCCTGATGCATCCCAAGTACGAGGTGCGCAAGACGTACCTCGCCACGGTGCTGGGCGAGGGGGACAAGAAGCTCGTGCGCGCGCTCAAGGACGGAATCGAGCTCGACGACGGTGTCGCCAAGGCCGACTTCGTGCAGGTGGTGGACAAGAACCAGGGTTATTCCCTGATCCGCCTCGAGCTGCACGAGGGTCGCAAGCATATCGTGCGCCGTATGCTCAAGGCCGCCGGCTACCCGGTCCAGCGCTTGGTCCGCACCAAGATCCACACGGTGCAGCTGGGCGAGCTCAAGCCGGGCAAGATGCGCGCCCTCAACGACAGCGAACTAACCAGCCTGTACAACGAAGTGGGGATGTAGATGTTCAGCAATATGCCCAACGACGGCCTGCTGCTGGCCGTGGATGGCCCGTCCGGTACCGGCAAGTCCAGCACCTGCCGCGAGCTGGCCAAGCGGCTCGCGGCCAAGTACGTCGACACCGGCGCCATGTACCGTGTGGCGACCCTGGCGGTTTTGCGCGACGGCGTGGACCCGGCCGATGCCCCCGCGGTCATCGAGGCCACGAAGGATCTGCCGCTGGAGGTCTCCGACGACCCGGACACGACCGCCGTCTTCCTGGGAGGCGAGGACGTCTCCGGCGAGATCCGCGGTGACGAGGTCACCCGCAACGTCTCTGCCGTCTCCGCCATCCCCCAGGTCCGCGACAACTTGGTCGCCCTGCAGCGCAAGCTGGCCCACCAGGCCCACCGCGCCATCGTGGAAGGCCGCGATATCGGCACCGTAGTGCTGGCGGACGCCCCGGCGAAGGCCTACCTGACGGCGAGCGCGCAGGTGCGCGCCCAGCGCCGCCACGACCAGAACCTCGCCGCCGGCCGCGAGTCCGACTTCGAGGCGGTGTTGGCCGACGTCGAGCGCCGCGATGCCGCGGATTCTTCCCGCGCGACCTCGCCGTTGCGCCCCGCCGACGATGCCGTCGTCATTGATACCTCCGAGCTCACCCTCCCTGAGGTAGTAGAGCGTTTAGTGCAGCTAGTAGAGGAGTCCCGTAATGACTCATAACCCCAACGACAACGGCGCCGGCAACGGTCGCGAGAATGCGCCGGAGATCGAGACCGAGTTTTACTACCCGCACGGGCAAACCCCGGGCACCGAGCCGGCCGAGGAGACTTTAGAGCGCGATCCCCACGAGGGCTGGGCTGCGGCCGATTTTGATGCCGAGGAGTTCGACTACGACTTCGACGAATCCGAGTTCGGCGACGCTGACTACGGCGAGGACGAGGACCCGCAGACCCCGCTGACGGAAGAAGAGTGGGCCGAGATCGAGGCCGCCTACGGGATGGGCGGCCAGCAGTACGACTCGGAGGCCCTGTGCACCGTGGCCATCGTCGGCCGCCCGAACGTGGGCAAGTCCTCCTTGGTCAACCGCTTCCTGGGCCGCCGCGAGGCCGTGGTCGAAGACCACCCGGGAGTGACCCGCGACCGCGTGTCCTACATCGGCGACTGGAACGGCCAGCGCTTCCTCGTCCAGGACACCGGCGGCTGGGATCCCAACGTCAAGGGCATCCACGCGGCCATCGCCCGCCAGGCGGAGGTGGCCATGGAAACCGCCGACGTGATTGTCTTCGTGGTCGACACCAAGGTCGGCATCACCGAGACTGACTCGGTCATGGCGCGGCGCCTGCAGAAGTCGCAGGTCCCGGTCATCCTGGTGGCCAATAAATTCGACTCGGACAACCAGTACGCCGACGTCGCGGAGTTCTACGGCCTGGGCCTGGGCGATCCGTGGCCGGTCTCGGCGCAGCACGGCCGCGGCGGCGCGGACGTCCTCGACGAGGTCCTACGCCTGTTCCCGGAGACCCCGCGAGCGCATTCGATTACCGCCGGCCCGCGCCGCGTGGCGCTGGTGGGCAAGCCGAACGTGGGCAAGTCCTCGCTGCTGAACAAGTTCACTGGCGAGAACCGCGCCGTCGTCGACAACGTTGCGGGCACCACCGTGGACCCGGTCGACTCCCTGGTCCAGCTGGACCAGCAGCTGTGGCGGTTTATCGACACCGCCGGCCTGCGCAAGAAGGTCAAGAACGCCCAGGGGCATGAGTACTATGCCTCCCTGCGCACCCGCGGCATCATCGACGCGGCCGAGGTCTGCGTCATGCTCATCGATGCCTCGGAGGAGATCTCCGAGCAGGACCAGCGCGTGCTCAACATGGTGCTCGAGGCCGGCAAGGCCCTGGTGATCGCCTTCAACAAGTGGGACCTGATGGACGAGGATCGCCGTTATTACCTGGACCGGGAGATCGACCAGCAGCTGGCGCACCTGCCCTGGGTCACCCGCATCAATATCTCCGCGGAGACCGGGCGTGCGCTCCAGAAGCTGGAACCGGCCATGATCGAGGCCCTGGAGAGCTGGGATCAGCGCGTGACCACCGGCCAGCTCAACAACTGGATGCGCGAGGCGATCGCGGCCAACCCGCCGCCGATGAAGAATAACCGCCTGCCGCGCGTTCTCTTTGCCACGCAGGCCTCCACGCAGCCGCCGACCATCGTGCTGTTTACCACCGGCTTCCTGGATGCAGGCTACCGCCGCTACCTGGAGCGCAAGTTCCGCGAGCGCTTCGGTTTCCACGGCACCCCGGTCCGGATTGCGGTGCGCGTGCGCGAGCGCCGCAAGAAGCGCTAGGCGCGGCGCAGCAGGAAGGCGTCGGTGCGGTAGCGCAGCCGTACCGCGTCGTCGTCGCTCAGTCCGGTGTGCTCGCGCAGGTACCAGTTGAGGTTGTGCGTCATCCGCTGGTGGATCTTGTCCCCGTTGCGCAGCCAATAGGCCCGGGTGTGCATGAGCTGGTGCAGCTGCGCGGGGTAAAGCTCCTGTGTAAAGGTCGTGCGCAACTCCCGCTCGATGGTCCAGGGCGCGGCTAGGGCCGGTAAAAAGCCGGGCTTTTGAACGTCGCCGCTGTGCATGATGCGCGCAAGCCGCAGCAGCCACGGATCAGCGGTGACATTCAGGGTGTTCCACACCAGCAACACGTGCCCGCCGGGGCGGACTATCCGGTCGAATTCCGCGCAGGCGGCCGGCACGTCCACCCAGTGCCAGGTCTGCGCCGCTGCCACGGCGTCCACGCTCGCCTCCGGCAGCGCGGTGGCCTCGGCCTTGGCCCGCCACACCGGAACCGCAAGGTTTTCTTCCAGCACCCGTGCCATGTCGGCGGAAGGGTCGACGGCCCAGACGCGCTCGACGCCGGGGGTCGCGGCCAGCTGTTCCGTGAGCTTTCCGGTGCCTGCCCCGATATCGACCACGGTGGCGTGGTCTGCTAATAGCTTCGTGACCTGTGCCGGATAGGACGGGCGCACGTCGTGGTAGGTTCCGGCGCCGTGCCCGAACGCCCGGGCCGTGCCCGTGCGGTGGGCAGCCCCGCGGAACTCGGGGCCCTCCTTTTCCGAGGGCGGGCGGTAGGACGGGAAATTGCGCGGGTCAGGCTGTGTGGACATCGCTAATAAACTTACCTGTTTCTCATGTTCCCTTATAGGATGGATCCCTATGTCAAGTCTTCCAGCACCCGGCGACGAGCGTTGGCTGCTGAAAACTGTCTTCTCGCAGAAGCGGCGGACAATCCCGGCCGCGGTGCTCATGGCAGTGACCTTCGTGTGCAACGGGCTTACCCCGGTGGTCGTCGGCAAGGCCGTGGACGACGCGATAGCCAGCAGCTCCTTGCGCTCGCTGGTGCTGTGGGTAGCGGTGCTTATCGGGCTCTTCGCCGTCAACGCCGCGGCGAGCTGGTTCTCCCGGGGCCTGTTTAACTGGGCGATGTTGCTCATCGCCCACCAGCTGCGCATGGCGGTCACGGACCGGATCACCCATCCACGGGGCATCGGCGGGCGGCGCCGCACTGCCGGCGAACTGCTGTCCATCGCCTCCACCGACACCCAGCGCGTGGCGAACGCCGTGTTCATGACGGTTTTTCCCGTCGCCGAGGTCGTCTCCATCGGCTACGTGGCCGTCATGGTGGGGCTTATCTACCTGCCGCTGGGCCTGGCCGTCCTGCTGGGCGGACCCATCATCGTCTGGTGCTCTCTGACGGCGGCGCGCCCGCTGCGTAAGCGCTCCAGCGTGCGCCAGGCCGCCCTGGCCCAGGCGGCCGCCACGGCCACCGACGTCGTGGAAGGGCTGCGCGTCATCAAGGGCATCGGCGCGGTCGATCCGGTACGGCGCCGCTACGCGGAGGCCTCCGATAACGCTTACGACAAGACCATCTTTGCCAACGCCGCCCAGGCGCGACTGAACGCGGTGACCACCGGAATCGGCAGCCTGTATGTGATCGTCGTCGGCTGCGTGGCGGGTTGGTTTGCGCTGCAGGGGTACCTCAGCGTGGGCGAGCTCATCACGATCATCGGCCTGACCCAGTTCATCATCACCCCGATGACCATGCTGGGCCGCAATATCGCCTCGCGCTGGGCGGCCGCCCAGGCCAGCGGGGCCCGGATCGTCGATCTGCTGAACCAGCCGCGGGAATTCGCCGCCGATGACACCGTCGAGCTGCCGGCCCTGCGCCCGGGCATCCACGTGGAGACCGGCGAGGTCCCGGACTACCTGGCGCGACTGCCGCGGGAGCGCTACCTGGTGGCCCCGCACCAGGCCGATATCTTCGACGGGACCGTGGGCAGCAATGTTTCCGCAGACGCCGAATCCGCCGCCTGGGCGCTGTGGGTGGCCGCGGCGGAGGAGATCCCCGGGGGCAACGACCGCGAGGTGGGCGAGAACGGCGGGCACCTGTCCGGCGGCCAGCGCCAGCGCGTGGCACTGGCCCGCGCCATCGCGGCGGACCCGGAAGTCCTCGTGCTCATCGAGCCGACGTCTGCGGTGGACTCGGTCACCGAGGCCACCATCGTGGAGCGCGTCGCGGTCACCCGCGCGGACAAGCCGACGGTGGTCTACACCTCCTCGCCAGCCTGGCTGGCCCAGGAGGTGCGCGCCTAATGCGGTTCCCGAACGCCACGTGGCCGCAGGTGCGCCGCTGCGTTGCCGACAACGTGAAGGCTATCCCCGGGGCGGGCTGGCGGCTGGTCCTGGCGCTGGTGGTCTTAAGCGCCGGCGCGGCCGCCAACATCTTAATCCCGATCTGGTTGGGACGGATCGTCGACGTCGTTATCGCGGGCGAGCCGCAACACCTGGGCGGCCTGGCAGCCCAGCTGCTGGGCGCGGCTGCGGCCGCGGCGATCCTGGCGGCGCTGGGTTTCTACCTCATCTCCCGGGTCACGGAGAAGATCATCGCGCAGCTGCGCCTGCAGATGGTCTCCACCGCCGTGGGCCTGCCTACCCACCGGGTCGAGGACGCCGGGACGGGGGATCTGGTCTCGCGCTCTACCGACGACGTCGCGGAGCTGTCCGCCGCGGTCACCGAGACCGCGCCGGTGCTGAGCAATTCGGCCTTCTCCATCGTCGCCACCGCCATTGCCCTGGTGACCCTGGACTGGCAGTTCCTGCTGGTGGTTGCCTGTGCGGCCCCGCTGTACTTCTTCGCCGCGCGGGCCTACCTCAAGGTCGCGCCCGGTCGTTACGTGGCCGAACGCGAGTCCATGGCTACCCGCGCCCGCCGCGTCCTGGAAGTCATCCGCGGCAACGCGACGGTGCGGGCGTTCCACCTGGAGGACGAGATGCACCAGAAGGTCGGTCAGGCCTCCTGGCAGGTCGTCGAGCGCGGCTACAGCGCCCGGCGCACCATGATCACCCTGCAGTTCTGGATGACCCTCGTCGAGCTCGTCATGCTGTCTGCCGGGCTCATAGCCGGCTACCTGGCCACGCAGTCGGCCGGTCTGAGCGTCGGCGCGGTCACGGCCGCCATGCTCATGCTCATCCGCCTGCGCGGACCGCTACTGGGTCTCATGCGCATCCTGGACACCGTCCAGTCCGGCTACGCCTCCCTGGCGCGCATCGTGGGCGTGGTCATCGACCCGCCGCGGCCCGTCATGGCCGCGGGCGCATCCACCAGTCGCGGCGAGGTCGAGATGGAAGGCGTCAGCTTCGGCTACGGCGACGGCTGGGCAGTCGAAGACGTCAGCCTGCGCGTGCAGCCGGGCCAAAAGATCGCCCTGGTGGGCGCCTCCGGCGCGGGCAAGACGACGGTGGCCGCTTTGGTGGCCGGCCTGCGCGTGCCGGACGCGGGGCACGTCACCGTCGATGGGGTAGAGGTCTCCGCCCTTTCGGACCGCGAGCGCGTCGCCCGCCTGGCGCTGATCTCCCAGGAGGTCCACGTCTTCTCCGGCACGCTGCGCGAGGACCTCGCGCTGGCGGCTCCGGCGGCCACGGACGCCCAAATGCAGGCCGCGCTCGACCGCGTGGGCTTCCCCGAGCTCCCGGACGGCCTCGACACGGAGGTTGGCGCCCGGGGTCAACAACTGGACCCGGTCGCCGCGCAGCAACTCGCCCTGGCTAGGATCTTTTTGTTGGATCCAAAGGTGGTTATCATGGACGAGGCAACCGCGGAGGCCGGTACCTCGGGCGCGGCGGTACTCACCGACGCGGCCCAGGCGGTCACCCAGTCCCGCTCCGCCCTCGTCGTCGCCCACCGCCTTGATCAAGCCTACGATGCCGACGAGATTCTCGTCATGGATAGCGGGCGGATTATCGAACGGGGCAACCACACACAACTAGTCGCCCGCGGTGGGCAGTACGCCCGCCTATGGGCCGCATGGAAGAAAGGCCGGGATAAAGCGCAGTGAAACCCATCCTCCGCGCAGTAGCGGCAGTCACGGCGACCGCCGCCTTAATGGCCGGGTGCTCCTCCCAGGGCACCCCCGAAAGGGACGCGGCGGCTCCGAGCTCTAGGGACCGTACCGATCTGGGCATCCCGCGCTCGGCCCCGCTGGACGGGCCAGAGCCCGGCAGCTTCACCGAGATCAACCTGCCTTCGGGGCGCACCTACGTGCTCGCGGTGCCGGAAGACTATGATCCGGCCAAGAAGTGGCCGCTGTTGATGTCCTTCCACGGCTGGAAGGAAACCAGCTGGAACAACTTCAAGTACACCGACTTCCGGCACGCGGAAGCCATTTCTGTCTACCCGCAGGGCAAAAACGGCGCGTGGGCGCCGGCCCCTTATGCCGACACCAAGGGCTCCGAGGACATCGCCTTCGTCGAGGACATCCTCGACACCGTGCGCGCCACCTACACCATCGACGACGAGCGCATCTACGCGACCGGCATGTCCAACGGCGGCGGTTTCGTGGCCTACCTGGCCTGCCAGATGCCCGGGACGTTCAAGTCCATCGCCAGTATCTCGGCCGCCTATTATGAGGCGATCCACAACAACTGCGCCGATCAACCCGTCGGCCGCCTGGACCTGCACGGGACCAACGATCCAGTGGTCAAGTACTACGGCGGCAAGCGGCACGGTACCCGCTACAACTCGGTGGTCGATGTTCTAGCCCACGACGAGGAGCGCAACCGCTGCAGCTCCCGCATCCGGACCGAGCGCCTGGCCAACTCGGCCCTGCTGCAGACCTGGAGCGGCTGCGAGGAACCGCTCCAGCACATCCGGATTGGCGGCGGCAGGCACGTCTGGCCCGGCGGCGCCTACGACAAAGACGCCAATGTAGGCAAGGGGTTTGCCACCGACAAGGTCCTCGACTTCTTCGGGATTCCGGGCCGCCCCGAGGGCACCCGCAATACCTAGCCGCCAGGCGTAGAAGCCGCGCCCTTAGCGCGGCGTGCCACGTGGGGAGCGTTTAGTTGAACAGGCCCCAGACCGCAGCCGAGATGGTGATGACGCCGAGAACCACCACGAACCAGTTGGTCCAGCGGCCGCGGAAGCGCTTGAGGGCATCGATGCGGTAGATGGCCCAGATGGGCATCAGGTAGAGGATGGCCGCGATGAACGGGCCGCCGATGCTCTCGATAAGCCCCAGGATGTCCGGGTTCAGGATGGCGGCAATCCACGTGGTGATGAAGATGAGCGCGTAGGCGATGTTGGTTATCTGCTGGTGCGTGGTGCGCTCGGCCAGGGAAGGAGAGACCTTCTTGAGGATGTAGCGCGCGCCCTCGGTGGTACCCAGCACGTGGCCGAAGTAGGAAGAGATGATAGCCAGGATGGCAATGACCGGGGAGAGGTAGGCCAGCACAGGAACGCCGGAGATATTCGCCAAGTAGGACAGGACCGGGATGTTTTGTTCGCGGGCCTCCTGCAGACCGTCCGCGCCCAGGGCCAGGGTGCAGGACCAGACGAAGAACATGGTGAACACGGTCAGCATCAGCGCGGTGGCGAACAGGACCTTGGAGGCGTTCTCGTGCGACTTGATGCCCCACTGGCGCTGCATGGCCAGGGAGAACTGGGAAATGGCCGGGGAGTGGTTAAAGGAAAAGACCAGCACCGGCAAAATCATGATGATGCCGCCGATGAGCGCCAGTGAGTTGCCGGAGTCGACCTCCATGAAGCTTTGCAGGTCCCACTGCGGGATGAGGTAGATGGACACGCCCGCCAGGCACAGGATGAGTGGGTAGACGATGAACTGGGTCAAGTACAGCATCAGCTTCTCGGAGAAGGCGAAGACCAGGGTCATCGCGCCGATGAGAAGGAAGGACAGTAGCGCGCGGTTAATGTGCGGCCCGTCGAACTGGTTGACGATGAAGGAGTCCACCGTGTTGGTAATGGACACGCCGTAAATCAGCACGATGGGGTAGATCGCGAAGAAATATAGCACGGAGATGACCAGCCCGATCTTCTGGCCGAAGTAGTCGGTGACGACGACCGTGATGTCCTCGCCCTGGCGCGGGGAGACGCACATGATGCGCGCAAGCGCGCGGTGGGACAGGTAGGTCATGGGGGCGATCAAGATAGTGGCAATCAGCAACGGCCAGAAGCCGAAGCTGCCCGCGTTAATCGGCAGGAAGAGGATGCCCGCTCCCACGGCGGTGCCGAAGAGTGAAAAAGCCCAGCTAGTATTGACGGTCCGGCCGGATGCCTGGGCCGGGGCAGAAGAGGTCATGAAAAGATCTCCTTGTAGGGGAGGTAAACGGTGCAAGCGACATCAGCAGCGTAGGAGCCACTACCTTGTGAATTACGCTAACACTTGGAAATAGGCCTGTTTGCTCTTTGGAAACAGAAGAATTCTCACCCCTCCTTTTGGGGGTAAATTCCTCTCGGTACCGCGACGTGGCGGGTGTCCCTAGGCTGGGACAGTTCCGACTGTAGGGCGGATGGTTATCAAATTGTTGCGCTCGCGCGGTGGGTGAGTGGCAAGGAAGTCGGTACGATCGGCAGCGGCCGGTCAAACGGTCCAGATAAGTGAAAATTTAAGCAGTCAAGATACTCGAGACTATTAGGAGTAAAGACAATGGGTTTGATGGACAAGGCTAAGGACGCACTGAACTCTGACAAGGGCAAGGAAGCCACCTCTCAGGGCCTGGACAAGGCTGAGGACTTTGCCAAGGACAAGCTGGGCGAGGACAAGTCCGACCAGATCTCCGACGTCCGCGGAAAGGTCGAGGATCGCCTGGGCACCGGCAACGACGAGAACAAGGGCGAGGACGAGAAGTAGATCGTCTAACTCTTCAACCGCCGTGGCACACTGGGGCCACGGCGGTTTTTGCATGCTTAAGCGAGATGTTAACTGTGCTAGTTTTGGCCAATTCTAGGGTATGCCCGCGGATTTAACCCCTAAGCTAGGGACTGTGGCTATGTCTCAGGAGGAGAAGCTCCGTTCTTCCAGCCACATCATGGACCTGGCGATCATCGGCGTGGTGAAATCCATCGGCCTTGATGTCCCGGAAAACGCAGGCCACCGGCACCACTAAATGCTAGCCCGCCGGCCAGAGCGTGCCCACGCGACTGGTCTGCACGCAGATGGGTGAGGCTGCCTCGGGCAAATCGACGGTGAGCTCGGTCCCGCCGCCGGTGACTTGGACGAAGACTTGGTTGAGCCCGGCGCGCAGGGGCACCTCGGTGCGCTCGCCGTCTAGGCTGATCCCCGCCGTTGCTCCAGCGCCGGCCAGGTAGTTGAGCTCCACCACCCACTCGCGCTCGAACAATGGGCCGTCCAAGCGCAGGGTTTGTTCCTGGCCAGCTCCGATTTCTTGCCCGCACTGCTCGATGCCGGCGGCTCCGGTTCCGGAGCTAGGCTTGGTATCACGTTCGGCCGCGGTCTGGATGGTGCTGCGGGCGGGTTGGAGGTCGGCCGCGCGGATGCGGCCGTCGCCGCCTACGATGCCTGGGTCCTCGGTCCAGGCGGCGACGGGCGCATCCGGCAGGATCTTGCCCAGCCGGTTGTCGGGGTAGGCGACTGGCAGCAGGACCTGGGTGTCGACCTCCTGGTCCAGCTGGGGAGTCTCCCGCGCGGCGAGCTGGCCGTTAAGGGTGCGGAAATACTCGCGGGCCGGCTGCTCGGCCCAAGACACTGCATAGCTGAGCGTGCTAGCGATGCTCAGGGCGGCAATCACCGCGCCCAGGGCGAGAAGGATTCTGCCCGGCCAGGTGGCGGAGTCCAGGCCGCGGAAGGCGAGTGCCGTGGCGATAACCAGCAGCACGCTGACCTCGGAGAAGTGGCGTAGCGTCTGCACGATCTCGAAGGCCGTGTCCTGCCCGCCCCGGCCCAGGCTGACCGCGAGGAGGCATGCCGCCACGTAGGCGCCGCAGGTGAGAAGACCTGCCAGTCCGCGGCGGTTGCGTGCGCTTAGTACCACGATGGCGGCCGTCACGATCACGCCGACGGCCACCATGGCGGTAACCGGGGAGGCGAAGGGAGGGCCCGGGTGCCACCTGTCCCACGCCAGGGGCCCGCCGGTCGTCGCCGGCAGGAAGCCCTGTAGGAAACCGTGCCTTAAGGTCTCCGCAAGCCCCAGGCTCTCCGCGCGGGGGAGGTCCACCGCGAGGACGTAGATACCCGCCCATACCACGGCGATTCCGAGGGAGGGGAAGATGCTGCGCCGGCACCCCAGGAGGAACCAGCAGAAGGCGAGGAAGGGCAGGGCCAGCAGCATGCGCTCGCTGAACAAGCAGCCCACCAGCACGCAGAGTGCGGCGGCCCACGCGGCTACGTGCGCCCTTGGACGGTCATTGCTGCGGCCTCGAACCACGCGAGCTCCACTGAGCACGCAGGCGGTCGCCGTGGCCATGGCGGCCTCCAGCGGCAGCAGGTTGATCGCGGCTGAGAGCCAACTGGTGGCTGGTAGGTTCAGCGGTGACAGGCAGTACAGGGCGAAGGCCAGCAGCACCGGCCAGCCGACCCGCAGGTGGTGGGCGAGGAATCCCACCGAAGCGATAGCCGCGGCATTGAGCAGGCCCAGCACGCACAGCGCGGCGGCCCAATTGAGGTCGCCGGCGGCCGCCACCAGCCGCATGATTCCGCGGGCGGCCGGCATGAGGTGCCCGTCGTGCGGGGCCATCAGCGCTGTCTCCGGGGCCTGGGCCATAAGGATGAAGTCGTCCCAGTAGAACCAGCCGCGGGCGGCAACCCCCATGCGCACTAACCAACCGACGATCCCAATAGCCAGCAGGGGCAACAGCTGGTGGCGGCGAGTACGCATAATGACGGCTATTCTAGCCGGCCCTGGCGGCCCCGTTGCGGCAACTCGGCCGCGAAGCGCCCTGAAATGGGGCGGTGGCGGCAGTGGGTATGAAAAAGGCCCGTGCCGAGGCACGGGCCGAGAGTCTTTTGCGAAACTACCCACCCACCAGCAAGGACCCGCACCACAGCGATGGTTTCCGCCGGTTTCCGTTCCCGGTTCCGTGAGCTGGTGGGCACCGTCACGTCCCTTTTCCTAATTAGGTGACACGATAGGGTCAGACACGCTAAGCAGCCTGCGCCAGGAACCCGCCGAGGCGATTACGTCCTCGTAGGCGATCACATATCCGATTTTCACACCCGCCATATCTGGATGGCTGGCCATCAAATTAATGGCTTCCTCCGCAGCAGCACGCTTCTTTTGTACCTCGTCGTTCGCGCGTCCACCGGCATCCTTGCCCTCAACAATCCAGGTTCTACCCTCCTTATCGCGCACGATAAAATCCGGGTAGTACGACCGCCGCGCGGCGTAGCCGACGCTGGCCTTATCCTCTGGGTACAGCCGCGTCCACCACTCAACGTCCGGGGATACGTCCAGGTCACTAGCAAGCTTCGCTTCGCCTGAGTAGGAGTCAAAGGCCGCGGCGTTGTACAGGCCTTTCTTCCAGCCGGAGTAGTACTGGCGGCGAACAAACCTCGACTTATCTTCCGTGCGCGGGATAATATCACGTCCCTTGGGCAGCTGGTAGCTACGCCGATGCTCATGGGGAAGCAGCAACGGCACGAGCCGCACAGTCGGCTCCAGCGACGCAGTGAACTGTTTAACTGCCTGCGAAATCATCATTCGCAACGCCTCACTAGCAGTGGCGAGCGCGTCAACCGTCCACTCGGAGACAGCCACGGCGTTCATAAAGGTCGGAACAATGCGGTTATCCAGCTGGCTTAAGTTTTCCCTGTTGCGGTCAATAAGCCGGTTGGCCAGGATGATCGCCTTGATTTCACGCCGCGCGGAATCCTCCTCGATAGCAACAGACTGCACCTGCATCTGTTGCAGGCGGTGCGGGGTGATGGTGTGCGCCTGGAATTTGAGCTTATAACGCTCCATCTCGCTGGTGGCCTCGTCGGTTACTTTGCGCGCAGCTGCAACAATGTCGGCATTGGTGAGCTTGTGCAGCGGGAAAAACTCGTCTTCGCGCATACAGGTGGTATGCGGGAACCAGAAGGAGACATCCCTAAAGCGCTCCACCAACTCCACTACCGCTGGTGTGGTGGCATCATCATGCCAGTTGTCAAGGTCGCGGCCCTGCCCTCCTAGCTCACGTAGCTTACCCACGGGCTTATTCGGGGTGTCCTGACCAGATGTTTCCGTGTCCCCTTGGGTCGTGAACGTGTCGGTAGCTGTGTCGGTGCTGTAGTTAGGGCGGTGGCCACTCTCGTCGGTGCCAGAGATGCCAGCGGTGTCATCAGATACTGTGATGCTGCCACCTGGGGTGGCAGTGCCGGTTACAGCGCCGGTCGCAGTGGCGGTGCCTGTGGCCTCTCCTGTAGCCGTGGCCTCGGGCTGCTGCGGGCGGGTGTCCACACCGAAGGAATGCAGTACTTTCTCGCTGTTAAGCAGTCTCTTAAACGAGTCGTGAGCCACGATCTCCAGGGTGTCGATAGCCTCCACGTCGGTGTAGCGCTTAAACGGCAGGCGAAGGCCGCGGCCAAGTGTTTGCTGGGTCAGGATGTCGGAATCCATGGCGCGCAGGGTCACCATCACCGAGATCGAGCGAGTATCCCAGCCTTCCTTGAGCTTGTTAACGCTGACCACCGCGCGCACCGGAGAATCCGGGTTGTCCAGGCCATTGAGTAGGGAGGTCTTTTCCTCGGTCATGGAGTCCGAATCCACACGCAGAACGGCATACGGGTCGTTGAAGAACTCCGGGCCTGCCAAAAGCTCTTCCACCTCGGTGGCATGAGCGATGCTTTCGCACACCACCATCATCACCGGATTAATCGGGGACGTGTCATCGTCAGCGTGGCGCGCGGCGTACTCGTCATAGAACCGTTGCTTGTGCTCGCGCAAGGTAGCCGCGTCTTTGAGCTGCTGGTATTGCTCGCGCTCGCCGTAGCCGTCGCGGCGGTAGACAATGACCGGCGTTTTCACTGATTTGTCGCCTATGGCTTCGCGCAGGGTGTAGCGGAAGACCACATCGTCGTCCTCGTCGGCAGAGGCGGTAAGCCCTACCAGCATGGCTGGGTTGAGGTCAGCAATTGCGGCGTGGAAGGAGGCCGCAGACGCGGAATACAGGTGGTGCTCGTCGGCAATGACTACCAGGTCATCCATGGCGGCTAGGTCGTCGTAGAGGACTCCTGCGTACTCGGAGAACTTGCGGATGCCGCGCGCGGTGGCTTGTTTGCCGCCACCCTTGGTTTCGCCCTCCATTTTTTTCGGGGCGATAAGCTGCTGAATGTTAAAGACGAACACGCTGGAAGCCGACTGCTGTTCGGCCTCAGTACGCCCTGCTGCCATGGACTTGTAGTTATCTGGGGTAATAACCACAGGATCCAGTGCGGCACCCTCGATGAACTTGCCGGAACCGCGCGTGAAGTTAGCCACGGTCTTGGTCTGTACCACCAAGCCGGGTGTTACCACCACGATGTTGCGCACGCCACCGCGGCGCAAGTACTCAATGAATGCCGCCATAACATAGGTCTTGCCCGCACCCGTAGCCATGTCCATGACTAGCGCGTGCGCGCCGTCAACACCGTCATTAAGACGGCGCGCGAGAGTATCTAGTGCACGGGTGTTGGCTCTTCGTAGTCCAAAGCTCGCGGAGAGTTCATCTACTAGGGCTGGGTCGTAGGAAAGGTGAAGTGTCATGGCCTAGGCCTCCTTATTCGTCTTCGACAGCGTACGGGTGAACAGCCCATCAGGCAGGTGGATAATCCTTGAACCAGGGCAGGATTTGTGCAGGTAGCGGCTCAAGTCGGAATCAGCGGAGGTGGCAGCAACGGTCACTGCTTCACCGTCGGGTACGTAGTACACCAGCTCGTCGATGAACTCCTGGGTAAGTGGCTGGCGGGTGACAAACAAGTTCATCTTCTCCCGCTTGGCGGGAAATACCGGGTTGTCTGGTGTCATGCGAAACCGCAGGTGCGCGGCGACTGCTGCGGACAGGTAGCGCGCGGTTGCGTCCTCGGTAAGGACGACCAGGCCGGTCTCCTCGTCCACGTCGAAGCAGGGTTTGGACAGCCGTGCCACGGTAAACCCGCCACCGCCGCGCCAGTTGATTGTGTCCGGTGACTTCTTGGTTTTGACCAGCTTTTTCACTGCGCGCACGTCGGCGGACTTTTTCAGATCCGGTTCGTCCTTTACTGCCTTGTTCAATAAGGAGGTCAGCTTCTGCGCGTCCTCGGGCGTTAAGCCCTCCGGCAACCCGTCGGCACTCGCGTCCACACGCTCGCCCTTGGTGACGGTGATTCCACCCATGTCCTCGCCGCGTACCACCTTCTCCAACCGTGGCCGGGTAAAGCGGTCAAACGTGTCCTCCACCAGCTCGCACGTCACCCAACGCCGCCCCATCTTCTGCGCCACCGCCGCCGTGGTACCGGAGCCTGCAAACACGTCCAACACAATATCGCCGGGGTTGGTGGCGATGTGGATGATGCGCTCTAGCAGACGTTCGGGCTTGGGTGTGGCGAAGGCGGCAGTGCCGGGGAAGAGGGCTTTGATTTCGGATTTAGATTGCCTGTTGGAGCCGACTTCTTCGTTCGTCCACCATGTACGTGGTGTAATTCCTTGTTCTGGCTGGTACGACTTAACCCCGAAGGCCTTTTGAGTTACGAAAAACTCAGGCCAATTTCCTTCGTCGATGAGTTTCGCGGCGGTTTCTTGGGCTACGCCTGTCTTATCCAGTGGAATGCGCAAATCGTAGACATCTTCACGTATCTGCTCGCTTGATAGACCAGTCGCTTCTTTTCGGAGTTCGAGATCCGGTTTGACCCATTCGTAGGGGGCATACCTCTTCAATGATTTTAAGATACGTTCACCGCCAAACCTCCACATCGACCCCTTATTCGGGTATAAAACTTGTCCAGTAAGAGGGTGCTCAATACCAAAGAGGAGAGTGCTTTGCTTTGTTCCCGACATATTTCCCGGCGCAGTTCTTGCGCCGGGAAACCATTTGCCATTGATGTCATTATCTGGGTTTTTGAACCGCGCATTATGCTTTGCCTCTCGATCCATGCGGTTCAGAGACAGGCTGGCAGTTTTACCGTAGACCAAAAGAACATCATGATCTACTGAAAAACCAGTGGCGTCGTTTCTTAAGGTGTCCGCTTTCTGCGAGAGTGTCTGATGGTTTGTGTGTGGGTTCCCAACCTGCATGAGGAGATGGACCAGAATGACAACTGTGGCACGA
>NZ_JASTTF010000017.1:0-33186 GCF_055700955.1 Corynebacterium sp. 1103A | reverse complement strand
AGAGGGCCACGGCATCGCGTTTGAACTGTTCGGAGTACCTGGACATGGTGGTAGATTACCTTTCTTCCAGCCCGACTAGGCTGGATATCAGGTGTCCACCAAACAGGGGTCAGGTCCCATGCCTCACCTAACGAATCCGAGCAGGGGTACCATCACCCCGCCCGGGAGCCGATACCACATAATCCCAAACGGCTTAAGGCTACCTCACAAACCGAAGGCGTTACATTCCGACAAGATTTGCTCGTTAATCGACCGCATTATATTGACCTAAGTATCTTGGTCGTCGTACTTGGCTCGATCCGGTTTGTGCTTCCAACAGTTCGGATAGCTCAGAGCAGATTGTTTTATTAAACCTTTCAATCTGCTAGCAGTAGGGCCCGAGACCCTTTATGGGACTTGTATGGTTAGTGCTCATCATAATGGTCGCCGTGTGCGGCATGTCGGTGGCCATCGTGAAGATAATCGACATGGTCGCCGTGGGGCACTGCAACGTGGCCGCATCCTTCGCCGTGAGTATGATCGTCGTGGGGTTCGGCGTAGTGGTGTTCATTCACCTCGCATTCGTCCCAGTGGCCATCGTGCTTGCGGTGAATGTGCCCGTCGTGGGCGTAGTCAGTATGGTCATGATGTGGGAAACTGACGTGCCCACAGTTCGTACCATGTACGTGCTCGTGGTTCTCGTGAATAGCGTGAGAAGTCAACGGGAATTCCTTTCTCGGGGTAGTGAACTTGTATGCGTAGCCTATTCTACCAGATTTCCATTCTATTTTCAATAGCCGAGTGTGGAGTGAGTCGGATTAAGACGGGCACGAGCGAAAAGCCAGTGTAGCTCCAATGCTGGTCGAGCCATTCTGCCATAGTTGCTGAGAAGCATCGACAGAAGAGGTAGATCCTAAGCTACCCAGGTGATTGTCTGTTGGTTTTGTTCTGCTCCCTTGGAATTCTCTGTTGCGACAAGGTGAGGCGACTTGTTCGCTGAAGACAATTCGCAAGTCCGGCGTGCTGTGTATTTAAGGTCTAAAAAGTCAGGGCACTTCAGCCACGGGTGTCTGAAACTCTACATGGCTCCGTGAACCGGCGCTCAGGTTTCTATGCTAAAGAGGGAGGATTATTTTCACACTGGAAGAGAGATACAATTATCCTGGATGTTGGTAGTTAGCCATGAAATCTCGTATCAGACTTAAAGGAGGAGAATGAGTGTTTGTGGTGGGACTGACAGGGGGAATCGGCAGCGGTAAGTCGACCGTGGCGAAGATGCTGGAGGAAGCTGGTGCCACGGTGGTGGACGCCGACCAGATCGCCCGCGATATTATGGAGCCGGGCCGTCCGGCCCTCCAGGACGCGGCCTACGCCTTCGGGCTTGACATCCTTAACCCGGATGGGAGCCTGGACCGTAGCAAGCTCGCCGAACGGGCCTTTGCCAGCCGGGAGGCGACCGATCGGCTGAACCGGATAACCCACCCGCGCATCGAGGAGCTAACGCGCAAGGCCTTCGACAGGGCCCGTGAGCGCGGCGACGCGGTCGTCGTTTACGATATGCCTCTGCTGGTCGACAAGGGCCTCGACAAGGACATGGACCTGGTGCTGGTTGTGGACGTCAACCCCGAGGAGCGGGTGTCCCGGCTGGTGGGCCGCGGCCTATCGCCTGAGGATGCCCGCGCGCGGATCAAGGCCCAAATCCCGGACGACAAGCGCCGCGCGGCGGCTGATATTGTCATTGACAACAACGGCAGCCTGGAGGAACTGCGCGAGCGGGTGGAGGGCATCCGGGAGCGCGTCTTCGCCTAGGGCGCGAGCGGGCGGGCGGGTAGACTGGATGGCATGGCCTTTGCAGCGGAACACCCCATCCTGTCCGAGTCTGAGCACCGCCCCGTGGGCGAGGTGGAGCGCACCCCCGGTGAGTTCAAGGTCGAGTCCGAATACGAGCCCGCCGGCGACCAGCCCGCGGCGATCGCGGAGCTGGACAAGCGGCTGGACCGCGGCGAGTCCGACGTGGTGCTCATGGGTGCGACCGGTACCGGTAAATCGGCGACGGCGGCGTGGCTCATCGAACAGCAGCAGCGCCCGACGCTGGTGATGGCGCCGAACAAGACCCTGGCCGCCCAGCTGGCCAACGAACTGCGCCAGCTGCTGCCGCACAACGCCGTCGAATACTTCGTTTCCTACTACGACTACTACCAGCCGGAAGCGTATATCGCGCAGACGGATACTTATATCGAGAAGGACTCCTCGATCAACGAGGACGTCGAGCGCCTGCGCCACTCGGCGACCTCGGCGCTGCTCTCGCGCCGCGACGTCGTGGTGGTTAGCTCCGTGTCCTGCATCTACGGCCTGGGCACGCCGCAGTCCTACCTGGACCGCTCGGTGGTTCTCGCCGTCGACGACGAGGTCGAGCGCGACCGCTTCCTGCGCCTGCTGGTTGATATCCAGTACGAGCGCAACGACGTCGGCTTTACCCGCGGCACCTTCCGCGTCAACGGCGACACCGTCGACATCATCCCAGCCTACGAGGAGCGGGCGGTGCGCATTGAGTTCTTTGGCGACGACGTAGACTCGCTCTACTACATTCACCCGGTCACCGGGGACGTCCTCGAGCAGGTCGACGAGCTGCGGATTTTCCCCGCCACCCACTACGTGGCCGGCCCGGAGCGCATGAAAAAGGCCGTGGCCGATATCAAGGAAGAGCTGGCCGAGCGCTTGGCCGACCTGGAAAACCGCGGCAAGCTACTGGAGGCCCAGCGCCTGCGAATGCGCACCGAATATGATCTGGAGATGATCGAGCAGGTCGGCTTCTGCTCGGGTATTGAGAACTACTCGCGGCACATCGACAGCCGCGAGGCCGGATCCGCGCCGGCGACGCTGCTGGACTACTTCCCGGAAGACTTCCTGACGATCATCGACGAGTCCCACGTGACCGTGCCGCAGATCGGCGGCATGTTCGAGGGCGACATGGCCCGCAAGCGCAACTTGGTCGAGTTCGGCTTCCGCCTGCCCTCGGCGGTGGACAACCGCCCGCTGACCTTCGACGAGTTCGAGCAGCGCGTAGGCCAGACGGTCTACATGTCCGCGACCCCGGGCGACTACGAGCTGTCCGCCTCCGCCGGCGAGTTTGTCGAGCAGGTCATCCGCCCGACCGGCCTGGTGGACCCGAAGGTCACGGTCAAGCCTACGAAGGGCCAGATCGACGATCTCATCGATGAGGTGCGCACCCGCGTCGACAAGCAGGAGCGCGTGCTCGTGACCACGCTGACCAAGCGCATGGCCGAGGATCTCACGGACTACCTGCTCGAGCACGGGATCAAGGTGCGCTACCTGCACTCCGACATCGACACTCTGCAGCGCGTGGAGCTGCTGCGGCAGCTGCGGCTGGGCGAGTTCGACGTGCTGGTGGGCATCAACCTCCTGCGCGAGGGCCTTGACCTGCCGGAGGTCTCCCTAGTGGCCATCCTGGATGCGGACAAGGAGGGATTCCTGCGCTCGACGACGTCGCTCATCCAGACCATCGGGCGCGCGGCCCGTAACGTCTCGGGCGAGGTCATCATGTACGCGGACAAGGTCACCGAGTCGATGAACAACGCCATCGAGGAGACCGAGCGCCGCCGCGAAAAGCAGATCGCCTACAACACCGAGCACGGCATCGATCCGCAGCCGCTGCGCAAGAAGATCGCCGACATCCTGGACCAAGTCTACGACAACGACGGCGGCGGCGACGGGGAATCGGCCGCGGCCAGCGACCCGGCGGCGATGGTGGACAAGCCGGACGTGTCCTCGATGGCGGTCGAGGAAGTCGAGAAGCTCATCGACGATCTGACCGCCCAAATGGGGGAGGCCGCCCGGGAGCTCAAGTTCGAGCTTGCAGGACGTCTGCGCGACGAGATCGCGGACCTGAAAAAGGAAGCGCGAGGCCTCAAAGAGGCAGGCATTTAGAGGCTATACTGGGGCAGAAGCAAGCTGAATCTGCAAGAAAGAAAGAACATGCTTACCTATTCGAATATCGTCGTCGGCACCGACGGATCGGCTACCTCCCTGCGCGCGGTGCGTACCGCCGCCTCCCTGGCGCGCGTCTACGAGGCCCGCCTCATCATCGTGTCCGCGTTTTTCAACCACTCCAGCTCCATGCTGGGCGCGACCGGTTCGGACAACACCGGCGTGCCGGTCATCAGCGAGGACATGGCGAAGGACTTCCTGGCTACCGCGCTGCAGGTCGCGGAAGAGGAGAAGGCCGACAACGTCGAGATCGTGGGCCGTTCTGGCGATCCGGTCAAGGCGTTGCTGGCGGCCGGCGAGGACTTCGATGTCGACCTCTTCGTCGTGGGCAACAAGGGCTTCAATTCCATGCGCGGCCGCGTCTTCGGTTCCGTGGCGAAGGATCTGACCCGCCGGGCACATGTCGACGTGCTTGTGGCAGATACCACTGACTAGCCCGCTGCACCAAAGCCCCGCCGGCTGGTTGTTACACTAGAATAGGGTAAATACCAGAAGAATATTTTGCGGACCAAGAGTCCACAGAAAGGTCACCATGAGCGATTACAACACCATAGTTGTCGGCACCGACGGCTCCAACTCCTCCCTGCTGGCAGTGGAGCGCGCAGCCAAGATTGCCGCTGCGTTCGACGCAACCCTTATCATCGGTTGCGCCTACTACGAGAACAAGGAAGAGGCCTCCAAGACTCTGCGTCAGGAGTCTGTGACCATCCTGGGTGATGACAAGGCCGAGGCCAACCTCGTGGCCGGCCGCGAGCACGCCGAGAAGTTCGGCGCCAAGGACGTCAAGACCGCCGTCCGCCCGGGCACCCCGGTGCAGGCCCTGATGTCGATTGTCAACGACAACAAGGCCGACCTGCTGATCGTCGGTAACCGCGGCATCAACTCCCTGACCGGCCGCCTGCTGGGCTCCGTCCCGGCAGATGTCGCCCGCCAGTCCGACTGCGACGTCATGATCGTCCACACCGTCGCCTAAGGCGCGGCCTACTCGCCGAAGGCTAAAGGCCCTCCCCGCTGCATTCCTCGTGGTGCAGTCGGGAGGGCCTTGTGCGTGCCCGGGCCTAGCGGGCGCGGTGCTTTTCGACGCGATCGAAGGGGTTGCGGCGGTAGACGGCTAGGAGGCTGTGGCCGTTGTCGCCCTGGATGAGCGGGACGTCGCTGCGCGCGCTGTTGCCGGCCTCGGCGAGCGGGGCGGCGGTGCCGTGCGAGAGCACGTGCTCCTGCGGCGACAGGTTGCGAATGGCCACGCCGGCGATGCGCTCGGGGTGCTCGTTGACCACGTCGCGGTAGGTCAGCGGGTCGTGCTGGCCGTCGTCGCCGACTAGGATCCATTGGATGTGTGGGAAGTCGATAATCAAGTTTCGCAGCTGGACCTTCTTGTGCTCCACGCCGCTGCGGAAGAGCCCGGTGGGCGTGGGGCCCCAGTCGGTCAAGAGCATCGGCCCGCGCGGCAGGCGGTGCGCGCGCACGAAGTTGACCAGGGTGTCGAAGGTGTTCCACGCACCGGTCGAAAGGTAGAACACGGGCGCGCTCGGGTGGGCGTCGATAAGCTCCGAGTAGAACGCGTCCATGCCCGGCACGGGCTGGCGGCGGTTGGTGCGCTTAAACCAGGAGTTCCAAGCCGCCAGCAGGGCACGCGGCAGCCAGGTGACCATGATGGTGTCGTCCACGTCACTGATGATGCCGACGCGGGTGCTCTCATCAACGATGAGCACTTCCGCGGTCACCGGCTCGGCGCCCGCGGCGGCAATCGTCACCTCGTGCCACCCGGGGCTCAGGCCGTGGTCTTTGACGAGGACGTCAATGTAGCCGTTGTCGTTGGTGGAGGCGTGGACCGTCTGGTCCCCGGCGGTCACGGCGACGTCGTGGCCGGCGACCTGGATGGTGAAAAACTGGCGGTAGCCGCGCTCGGCCCAGTTACGGGCGGGCCGGTCGGGGTTTTCCATCAGGACGCGGCCCAGCACGCGGACCCGGTCCGGGCTGCCGTAGCCCAGGTAGCAGGTTACGGCCGGCACCCATCCTCGGGCTTCGGAACGCTTGACGCTCCAGCGGTTGATATGGCGCTCGCAGAGGCGGGCAAAATCAGATAAAGCCATGATGACCAATCTATCCTAAGCGGGTAGCTCGCCGTAGACCGTAAGCGTCTGGGTGGCGCGTGTCAGCGCCACGTAGAGGTTTTGCAGCCCCTGCGGCGAGGCCGCGACGATGGTCTGCGGGTCGACGATAACCACGTGGTCGAATTCCAGGCCCTTGATCTCCTCGACGTTGCTGGCATCAATCACCGCTCGCAAGCGCCCGTCTGCAGTGCTGCCGATGCCGGCTGCCGGTCGCTCCGCCTCCTCTTCCGGCAGGCGGTGGTAGGTAACCGGCTCGCCGGGGCGGATGGCAGTGGCAGGCTCGGCGTGCGGGTCGATGAGTGCGAGCAGCCGGTTGGCAACCTCGGTGATGGGCTCGGGCGTGCGGTAGTTGACGGTGAGCCGGTGGTGGCGGAAGCGGCCGCCGACGAAGGACTCGAGGGTCTCCGCCCAGGCGTCCACGCCGGCCGGGGCGCTGGTCTGGGCGGTGTCGCCAACCAGGGTGACCCAGCGCGAGGGGCTGCGGCGGAAGACCATCCGCCACTCCATGGCGCTAAGCTCCTGGGCCTCGTCGACCACGACGTGCCCGAAGGCCCACGTGTGGTCGGCGCGGGCGCGCTCGGCGGTGGTGCGGTGGTCCTGGACCTGCTGGCGCCGCGCCAGGGTCTCGGCGTCGATGACGTCGTGGGCGGAGAGGATCTCCGCGTCAAACATGTCGTCGTCGTTGTCCGTGGACTCGGAACTGCTCAGGATATCCAGGGCGTCCTCGGCCTCGGCGACCTGCTGCTTCCAGGCCTCGCGCTCCGCCTCCTCGATGGCGGCCGGGTCGGGCATGCCGATGAGTACGGCGAGCTCGTCGAGGAGGGCAGCATCGCTAGCCGTCCAGGCTGTACCGTCGGCGCGATAGAGTGCCTCCTGGGTCTCCTCGTCGTAGGCGGCGGCTGCCCGGGAAATGAACTCGCGGGAGGACAGGAGCTCGGAAAGCACCTGCTGGGGGTCTAGCTCCGGCCAGTAGGCGCCGATGAGCTCGCGCACGGCGGGGGACTCGGCCAGATCGTCATGGAGCTGGTCGACGTCGGCGCGCGAAAGCAGGTTTTGGCCGCCGAGGGGATCGGCACCGATGCGCTCCGAGAGCGCCCGGGCCAGGGACTCGGTGAGGTGCTCGGCGAAGGCCAGGCGGGCATCGTTGTGCGGCTTGCGGGAGCGGCGTGCGCGGGTGCGGGCGGCCTTGACCATGGCCGGGGTGACCGTAAGCGGCAGTTGCTCGACGGTGATCTCCTGCGCCTCGGCGGGGACCTTTTGGTAGTCCTTGACGGCGTTCGCCAGGATTTCGGCCATGGCCTCCGAACCCTTGATCTCGCGGGCCAGGAGCCCCTCCGGGTGGTTGCCGGTCACGCCGGGGAAGAGATCCCCGATGGTCGAGAGCACGGTGCCGGTCTCACCCAACCCGGGCAGGACCTGGGAAATATAGTCCAGAAAGGTCGGGTTGGGGCCCACGATGAGCACGCCGGTGGACGCGAGCCGCTCGCGGTAGGTGTAGAGCAGGTAGGCCACGCGGTGCAGCGCCACGGCGGTCTTACCGGTGCCGGGCCCGCCCTCGACGACCAGGACGCCGCGGGTCGAATCGCGGATGATCTCGTCCTGCTCGCGCTGGATGGTCTCCACGATAGAGGACATGTGCCCGGTGCGTGCTTGCTGCAGGGCCTGGAAGAGCGCCGACTCGCTGGCCACGCCCGCGGTGTCCGTGCCGGCGCTGTCGCCGGAGAGGTACTCGTCGGTGAAATCGGTGACCTCGCGCCCGCGCATCCGGATGGTGCGGCGCTGCTCGACGCCCTCCGGGTGGGCGGTGGTGGCCAGGTAGAACGGGCGGGCCATCGGGGCGCGCCAGTCCAGCAGCAGGGTGCGGTAGTCGTCGGCGCGATCGTCCATGCCCATGCGCCCGATGTAGCGCCGGTCGAGCCCCGCCTCGGTCGGGTTGTCCCCGTCGGCGTCGATATCGATCCGGCCGAAGACCAGGCCCAGCTGCGCCAGGTTGAGCTTGTCCAGCTTGGCCTGCAGGCCGTGGTATTCCGTCTCGCGGCGCACCAGGGCGTCTGCGTCCGGGGTCTGGGGATCGACGTCCGCCTGCACGCGGGCCAAGGATTCGTTGGCGCGGGCGACGGCGTCGTCGAGGCGGTCGAACAAGCCGTCCACGTAGGCCTGCTCGGCGGCTACCTCGGCCTGGTGGACCGAGGCCTGCCGCGGGTCACGTTCACCGGTCATAAGGTGGGCTTTCTGTCTCGTGCACGGGTTTGCGCGGTGGGCAAAAGAACAACGGCCCAGCATACTCGCTGGGCCGTTGCATGGAAAAGTAGCTGGGTGGGAAAGCTTAGAGCTTGCCCTCGAGCTTCTTCATGGCCTTGGCGATGGCCTTGTCGGCGCGCTTCTGCAGCTTGTCGGCGTTCTTGGAGGCCTTCTTGGCGGCGCGCTTGCCGTTCTTCTTGTCGGCGGCGGAGCGGGCCTGCTCGGCCTTCTCCTGCGCGCGGGAGGCAGCCTTGACGGCGCCCTTGCGGGCGGTCTCGGCGTTGTCCTGGGCAGCCTTCAGCCAGTCGTCCTTGTTATCGGTGACGAAGTCCTTGGCGTCGTTGACGTAGCCCTTGGCGGTTTCCAGCAGGTCCTTGCCGCTTTCCTGCCAGTCGTCCTTGTTGTCGTCGATGTAGGCCTGGACCTTGTCGGAGGTCTCGTTGAACCAGTCGGAGGCGCGATCCGAGAAATCGGAGGCGCGCTCGGACACGTCGTCGGCGAACTTCTGGGACTCGGACTTGGTCGGCAGCGCCTGCTGGATCTTCTTGTTGGTGCGCTCGCCGGCCTTCTGGGCGCGCCAGCGCAGGGAGGGCTTACCGGCGGTGTCCTGGGTGGTGATGAACAGCGCACCCAGCAGGGCGGTGTTGGTCAGCAGGCCGTTGCGCTTGGAGTTCTTCTCCTCGGCGCTGTCGGCCTCCCAGAAGTTGTTACGGGCCAACATCGTCGGCAGGGTAGCGGCGGCCAGCACGGCGGCCGAGGTGCGCGGGGCCTTGCCCAGGGCGAGCAAGGAACCGGCGCCGACCTTGGCACCGCCCAGGCCGCGGGCGACCAGCTCCGGGTCGTTCGGGACGTAACCGGCGTAGCTACCCGGCAGGGCCTTGCGCAGAGTCTGCAGGAAAGACTCCGTCTCCTCCACGTGATCGGAGGTGGTACGGAGAGTGTCCACACCGTCGATAACGAAGACCGAAGCCAACATCGGGCGGGCAATCTTACGAATCATGTCTGAAAATGCTCCTTTAGTGAAAAAGACGAGTAAGTCTAACCTAGAAGTTCTAAGCCAGAAATTTAACCTAGGGGTTCAAGTTTACGCACTTTTTACTCGGCTGTGGGCCAGCCGGGGGAGACTACCAGCGGCGGTCCCACCATTCGCCGAGGTGCGGGCGCTCCTCGTCGAGCGTGGTGGGCTTGCCGTGGCCCGGCCAGATGACCGTCTCGTCCGGGTAGATATCAAATACGCGTTCGGTCAGGTCCTTGTAGAGGCGGACGAAGTCGCCATCCGAGGTGGTCTTACCGACACCGCCCGGGAAGAGGGAATCACCCACGAAAAGGTTGGGCACCTCGTCCAGCTCGGTGGCCAGCGCCGCCCCGCCCGGGGTGTGGCCGCGCAAGATGATAACCGGTAGCTCGTGTCCGGCGAAGGTGATGGTGTCGCCGTGGTTGAGTTCGACGTCGACGGGCGCGGGCAGGGCGGGCGAGTCCAGGAAGGAGGCGTAGTGGGTGGCGCCGGTTTCCTTCAGGATCTCCGGCAGCGCGCGCACGTGGTCCCAGTGGCGGTGGGTGGTAAAGACCGCGGTGATGGTGACGCCAGCCTGGCGGGCCATGTCGAGGATGGCGGGGGCGTCGTCGGCGGCATCGACAAGCAGGCCCTCGTCGCCGCAGGCCAGCAGGTAGCAATTGTTGTCCATCTCGGAGACGGAAATACGGTGTAGCTTGAGCTCTTTAGTCATATTGACCAGTCTACGGGTAAATTCGAGCAGTAAATCCCGCAGTCAATAATCTGCAGCAGATCCATTAAGGAAGGTAGGCAAACTGTGGCTGATCGCCTCGTAGTCCGCGGCGCCCGCGAGCACAACCTGCAAGGGGTAGACATTGACCTGCCCCGCGACAAAATGATTGTGTTCACCGGACTGTCTGGCTCGGGCAAGTCCTCGCTGGCTTTCGACACCATCTTCGCAGAGGGCCAGCGCCGCTACGTGGAGTCCCTGTCTTCCTACGCCCGCATGTTTTTGGGCCAGATGGACAAGCCGGACGTCGACTTTATCGATGGCCTGTCCCCGGCCGTGTCCATCGATCAGAAGTCGACCAACCACAACCCGCGTTCGACCGTCGGCACCATTACGGAGATCTACGACTACCTGCGCCTGCTGTTTTCCCGCGCGGGCACGGCGCACTGCCCGAAGTGTGACGCCGTCATCGAGCGCCAGACCCCGCAGCAGATCGTGGACACGGTCCTCGAGCACGAGGAGAAGCTGAAGTTTCAGGTGCTCGCCCCGGTGGTGCGCAAACGCAAGGGTGAATTCGTTGACCTCTTTGCAGATCTGGCCGCCCAGGGCTTTGTCCGCGTGCGCGTCGACGGCGAGGTGCACCAGCTGTCGGATCCGCCGAAGCTGAAGAAGCAGATCAAGCACGATATCGAGGTCGTCGTCGACCGCCTGCAGGTCAAGGCCTCCCAGAAGCGGCGCCTGACGGACTCGGTGGAAACGGCTCTGCGGCTGGCCGAGGGGCTGGTCAGCATCGATTTCGTGGAGCAGCCGGAGCTCAACCACACCTACTCGGAGAAGGCCGCCTGCCCGAACGGACACACGCTGACCATCGAGGAATACGAGCCGCGCGCCTTTTCCTTCAACTCGCCGTTCGGCGCCTGCCCGGTCTGCGACGGCCTGGGCACCCGCCTCAAGGTCGACGAAGATCTGCTCGTCCCAGACCCGGATGCCCCGGCTGTCGATGCCGTCCAGCCCTGGCACTCCAGCCCCAACAGCCGCTACTTCGTCAAACTGGTTGAGGGCCTGGGCAAGGCACTGGACTTCGATCCGCACGCCCCGCTGAGCTCGCTGACCGACGAGCAGCGCGATGCCCTGGTCCACGGCACCGAGCAGGAAGTCCACGTCCGCTACAAGAACCGCTACGGCCGCCAGCGCAACTGGACCGCCCCCTTCGAGGGCGCGGTGGGCTTTATCGAGCGCAAGCTGGAGACCACCGACTCCGACTCGCAGAAGGACCGCCTGCTGCAGTACACGCGCCAGGTGCCGTGCCCGACCTGCCACGGCTCCCGCCTGAAGCCGGAGATCCTGGCCGTGCGCCTGGCCTCCGGTGCGCACGGCGAGCAGTCCATCGCGGGGCTCACGGCCCTGTCTATCGAGGACGCCTCCGAGTTCCTGTCCACGCTGCAGTTGGGCCACCGCGAGGAGATCATCGCCGGCGCGGTGCTCAAGGAGATCCAGGCGCGCTTGCGCTTCCTGCTGGACGTCGGCCTGAACTACCTGACCCTGGACCGCGGTGCCTCCACGCTGTCCGGCGGCGAGGCCCAGCGCATCCGCCTGGCCACCCAGATCGGTTCCGGCCTGGCGGGCGTGCTCTACGTCTTGGACGAGCCGTCCATCGGCCTGCACCAGCGTGACAACCAGCGGCTTATCGCCACGCTGCAGCGGCTGCGGGATATCGGCAACACGCTCATCGTCGTCGAGCACGATGAGGACACCATCCGCCAAGCCGACTGGCTGGTGGATATCGGCCCGCGCGCCGGCGAATACGGCGGCCACGTGGTCTACCAGGGCGAGCCGGCCGGCATCGAAAGCTGCGAGGACTCCCTGACCGGGCAGTACCTGTCCGGGGGCAAGGTGCTGGCGGTGCCGGATCATCGCCGGGAGATCGATAGGCAGCGCGTGCTGAAGATCGTCGGCGCCCGGGAGAACAACCTCAAGGGTATCAACGTGACCATCCCGCTGGGCGTGCTGGTCTGCGTGACCGGCGTGTCCGGCTCGGGCAAGTCGACCGTGGTCAACCATATCCTGGCCAAGACCCTGGCCAACGAGCTCAACCGCGCGCGCCAAGTGCCCGGCCGAGCCAAGCGCGTGGAGGGCATGGAACACCTGGACAAGCTGGTGCAGGTCGACCAGAGCCCCATCGGGCGCACCCCGCGTTCGAACCCGGCGACCTACACGGGTGTCTTCGACAAGATCCGCAACCTGTTTGCCGAGACGCAGGAGGCGAAGGTGCGCGGCTACAAGGCCGGGCGCTTCTCCTTCAACGTCAAGGGCGGGCGCTGCGAGGCCTGCCACGGTGACGGCACCCTGAAGATCGAGATGAACTTCCTGCCGGACGTCTACGTTCCTTGCGAGGTCTGCGACGGCGCGCGCTACAACCGCGAGACCCTCGAGGTCCAGTACAAAGGCAAGAACATCGCCGAGGTGCTGAACATGCCGATCTCGGAGGCCGCCGAGTTCTTCGAGCCGATCACCTCCATCCACCGCTACCTGCACACGCTGGTCGAGGTGGGCTTGGGCTACGTGCGGCTGGGCCAGGCGGCGACAACGCTGTCCGGCGGCGAGGCCCAGCGCGTTAAGCTGGCTTCGGAGCTGCAGAAGCGCACCAACGGCCGCACCGTCTATATCTTGGACGAGCCGACCACGGGCCTGCACTTCGAAGACATTCGCAAGCTGATGCTGGTCATCCAGGGCCTGGTGGACAAGGGCAACTCGGTCATCATCATCGAGCACAACCTGGACGTCATCAAGGCCGCCGACTGGCTGGTGGACATGGGCCCGGAGGGTGGCAACGGCGGCGGCACGGTCGTCGCGGAAGGCACCCCGGAGCAGGTCGCGGCCGTCGAGGGCTCTTATACCGGGCAGTTCCTCGCCGACGTGCTGACCCCGGCCGGCAAGTAGCCGGGGAAGAGGCAGGACAACGGGGAAGTAGGGCCGCGATTTGGCCGGGCGCGGATGGCGTGCTAGTGTTGTGAGCACTACCGCCCGTGGTACCTTCCATAAGGTTTCCGGGTCACAAGCGGAGATTCTCCCACCCTCAGCCGCCTAGAGCAGGCAACGGGTCAAAAGGTAACCGAGCCCCTCGAGGTGCGGTATCTAGGTGAGACCTCCCGGCTGTCAGTTTTGGCAGGCGGGTTTCTTTGTTTGTGGCGTTGGTAGGCGAATTAACCATTGACCCTTCTCACTTAGGAGACACACAATCAGCGCTGAAGCTCGCATCAATGAGCGAATCCGAGTACCCGAAGTTCGTCTGATCGGACCCGAGGGTGAACAGGTAGGAGTTGTCCGTACCGACGACGCCCGCAAGGTTGCGTACGAAGCCGATTTGGACCTGGTTGAGGTCGCCCCGAAGGCGAAGCCGCCGGTGGCCAAGATCATGGACTACGGCAAGTACAAGTACGAGCAGGCCCAGAAGGCTCGCGAGGCTCGCAAGAACCAGCAGCAGACTGTGGTCAAGGAGCAGAAGTTCCGTCCTAAGATCGATGACCACGATTACGAGACCAAAAAGGGCAATGTTGTTCGCTTCCTCGAAAAGGGCTCCAAGGTCAAGGTGACCATCATGTTCCGCGGTCGCGAGCAGTCGCGTCCGGAACTGGGTTTCCGCCTGCTGGAGCGGCTGGCTGAGGACGTCGCGGAGGTTGGCGTCGTCGAGTCCCGCCCCAAGCAAGATGGCCGCAACATGACCATGGTCTTGGGCCCGGTTCGCAAGGGTAAGAAGTAGACCACACACTAGGGATTTAAGGACTTAATTCTCATGAAGCAGAAGACCCACAAGGGCACCGCCAAGCGTATTAAGGTGACCGGTTCCGGCAAGCTGCGCCGTGAGCAGGCTGGCCGTCGCCACCTGCTGGAGGGCAAGCCCTCCAAGCGTACCCGTCGTCTGAAGGGCACCGAGGCTGTCGCCCAGTCCGACGTCAAGCGCGTCAAGCGCCTGCTCGGCCGCTCCTAATAGCGCCGAATCCACCCCACCTCAATACCGTCGAGAAAGATTTAAGGAAGTACTACCGTGGCACGAGTAAAGCGCTCTGTGAACGCCAAGAAGAAGCGTCGCGCGATTCTGAAGTCCGCCAAGGGCTACCGTGGCGCCCGTTCCCGCCGCTACCGCATTGCGAAGGAACAGTGGCTGCACTCCATGACTTACGCCTACCGCGATCGTCGCGCCCGTAAGTCCGAGTTCCGCAAGCTGTGGATCCAGCGCATCAACGCTGCAGCCCGCATGAACGACCTGACCTACAACCGTCTCATCCACGGTCTGCGCCTGGCTGAGATCGAGGTCGACCGCAAGATCCTGGCCGAGCTGGCCGTCAACGACTTCGACGCCTTCTCCGCGCTGTGCGACGCCGCCAAGGCCGCCCTGCCGGAGGACGTCAACGCCCCGAAGGCTGCCTAAGCCTGAACGGGTCTCGGAGTAGTTTTTTGCTACTTCGCCTTCCACCCTGCGCCCGCCACTGGTCAACAGTGCTCCGGCCGCGGGGTTTTCTCTTGTCTGGGGCGGCGGTCCCCGTCGCGGTGGGGCGGTCCCTGCCTGCTAGATTGGCGGGTATGACACTGGATTTTTCCCAACCTCTAACCGAACGCACGCCCCGAGTGGTCAAGGCCGCGAAGCTGCACCGGGCCGCGGCCCGGCGTAAGGCCGGCGCCTTCCTCATCGAGGGCGAGAACGCCGTCGATGCAGCCGTGTCCACCGGCGCGGCCACCGACGTCTTCGCCACGGAGCAGGCGGCGGAGCGTTTCGTTGAGATCCTTACTGCCGCCGGCTACATGGACGTCTACGTTCACCCGATTACGTATAAGGCCGCCAAGTCGCTGTCCGACACGGCGACCACCACCGGGCTTTTCGCCGTGTGCCGGCCGGTGCTGTGGTCGGCTGGCAAGATTCTGGCGGGCAAGCCCTCGCTGGTCTCGGTCCCGGTGCTGACCAGTGAACCGGGCAATGCCGGCACCCTGATCCGCACCTCGGACGCCATGGGCGCCGACGGCGTCATCTTCGCCGGCGAGACCGTTGACCCGCTGGGCTGCAAGGTGGCGCGGGCATCGGCCGGCTCGCTCTTCCACGTGCCGGTGGCGCGTGAGACCCACGTCAAGGACGTGCTGGGCCAGCTGCGCTCCCACGATCTGCAGATCCTGGCCACCGCCGCGGACGGGGAGGCGGATCTCGCGGACGTCGACCTGTCCCAGCCCACGGCCTGGCTCTTCGGCAACGAGGCCCGCGGGCTGGGGCGGGACCTACTGGACCAGGCGGACCTTAGGGTGCGGATTCCGATCCGCGGCCGCGCCGAGTCCCTCAACCTCGCCACGGCCGCCAGCATTTGCCTCTACGAGTCCGCCAAGGCGCAGGGCTAGCCCGAGCCAACCCGGCTAACTCGGGTTGGCGGAGGGGACAAAACTCCCGCCCCGGCGCCGGTGCGCAGGGCTAGAGCGGGTAACATAGCCTCCGTTAGTTTAAGCGTGAGAAGAAGGTTGAAGCTACGTGTCAGATACCCCCGAGATTGAATTGACAGACGCGGCCCTGGCCGCGGCCGCAGACGAGGCTATCGCCGCTTTTGAGGGCGCCGAGGACCTGGCCGGGCTGGCGCAGGCGCATCGGGAGCACTTGGGCGAGCAAGGATATATCCCGCAGGCCCGCAAGTCCCTCGGATCGCTGCCGAAGGACCAGCGCAAGGACGCGGGCAAGGCTGTCAACATGGCGCGCGGTAAGGCCGAGAAGCGCTACGCACAGCTGAAGAAGGAGCTCGAGGAGCGCGCCCGCCAGGAGCAGCTAGTCGCGGAAACCGTGGACGTGACCATCCCGACTACCCGCGCCCAGACCGGCGCGCTGCACCCGATTACGGCGCTGTCCGAGCGGATCGCCGACATCTTCGTTGGCATGGGTTGGGAGATCGCTGACGGCCCCGAGGTCGAGGCCGAGTACTTTAACTTCGACGCGCTGAACTTCAAGCCGGACCACCCGGCCCGCACGCTGCAGGACACCTTCCACGTTTCCGTGGAAGGCTCCAAGCAGGTGCTGCGCACCCATACCTCTCCGGTGCAGGTCCGTACCATGCTGGACCGCGACGTCCCGCTGTACATTGCCTGCCCGGGCCGCGTCTTCCGTACCGACGAGCTGGACGCCACCCACACTCCGGTCTTCCACCAGGTGGAGGGGCTAGCCGTCGACAAGGGCCTGACGATGGCCCACCTGCGCGGCACCCTGGACCACCTTGCCCAGGTGCTCTTCGGACCGGAAACCAAGACCCGCATGCGCACCAACTATTTCCCGTTCACCGAGCCGTCGGCCGAGGTCGACGTCTGGTTCCCGAACAAGAAGGGCGGCGCCGGCTGGATCGAGTGGGGCGGTTGCGGCATGGTCAACCCGAACGTGCTGCGCGCCGTGGGTGTCGACCCGTCCGAGTACACCGGTTTCGCCTTCGGCATGGGGCTGGAGCGCACCCTCCAGTTCCGCAACGGGCTGTCCGACATGCGCGACATGGTCGAGGGCGACGTCCGCTTCACCCTGCCGTTCGGAATCCAGGCCTAGGCCGCTACCCAGACTTTTAGAAAGGAAGAATTCACCACATGCTTATTTCGCAAGGCTGGGTAACCCGCGTGCTTGGCGCCCAGAACCCGGACTGGTCGGTCAGCGCGGAGGAGCTTGATAGTGGCTTCGTGCGCGTCGGCTTCGAGACCGAGGGCTATGCCCCGCTACCGGAAACCACCGGCCCGCTGGTCATCGGCCGAGTCGAGGAGATTGAGGAACTGACCGGCTTCAAGAAGCCGATCCGCTACTGCCAGGTCAATGTCGGCGAGGCCAACGGCAGCGGCGACCTGCAGGGGATCATCTGCGGCGCCCGCAACTTCCGCGAGGGCGACCTCGTGGTCGTAGCTCTGCCGGGCGCCGAGCTGCCCGGCGGCTTCAAAATCGCCGCGCGCGAGACCTACGACCACATCTCCAACGGCATGCTGGCCTCGGCCGCGGAGTTGGGCTTCGGCGAGAAGGCCGACGGCATCATTACGCTCGGCGAGGAGGCCGGCCCAGTCGGCCGCGACGCCCGCGAGGTCATCGGCCTGGACGAGACCGTCTTCGACGTCAACATCACCCCGGACCGCGGCTACGCGCTGTCGGTGCGCGGCCTGGCCCGCGAGGTGGCCTCCGCCTTCGACGCCGACTACCGCGACTTGGCCGTGGATCCGGCCGCCGCGGGCATCGATACCGCAAACGTACCGGCTGCCGACGATGCCGCCGGCGCGCTGCCGGTCGATCTGCGGGAGGAGACGAAGGCGCAGCGTTTCGGCCTGCGCAAGGTCACCGGCATCAACCCCAACGCGCGCACCCCGTTCTGGCTGGAGCGCGAGCTCATGCTTTCTGGCCAGCGCAGCGTCAACCTGCCGACCGACGTCACCAATTACATCATGCTACTGCTGGGCTCGCCGATGCACGCCTTCGACGCTAACCAGGTCTCCGGCGGGTTGGTTATCCGCAACGCCGAGGCGGGGGAGGACTTCCAGACTCTGGACCACGTCGACCGCACCCTGGACGCCGAGGACGTCGTCATCTGCGACGACAAGGGCATCCAGTCCTTGGCCGGCGTGATGGGTGGGACCACCTCCGAGATTTCGGACGAGACCACCGACGTCATCTTCGAGGCCGCGATTTGGGATCCCATCACCGTGGCGCGGACCTCGCGCCGCCACAAGCTGTCCTCGGAAGCCTCCCGCCGCTTCGAGCGCGGCGTGGATCCGGCACTTACCGAAGTGGCCCTGGACTACGCCTGCGCGCTGCTGCAGCAGCTGGCGGGCGGCACCATTGAGGCCGGCCGCACGCTCGTCGGGGAGGTTGCCCAGCCGGCCGCCATCGAGCTGCCGGTGGATATGCCGGGCCGCTACGCCGGCGTCGACTACTCCCGCGAGACGGTCACTGCCCGCCTCGAGGAGGTCGGCTGCCAGGTTGAGAACGCGGATTCGGACGTCCTCTCGGTTACCCCGGCGACCTGGCGCACGGACATTGGCATGGACGTCGACCTCATCGAGGAGGTCCTGCGCCTGGAGGGCCTGGCCGACATCCCGTCCATCCTGCCGACCCCGCGCGGCGGCCGCGGCCTGACTCCGGCGCAGAAGCGTCGCCGGGCGATCGGGCACAGCCTGGCCTATTCCGGCTACGCGGAGATCATCCCGTCGCCGTTCGTGGCCAACGACACCTTCGACGTGTGGGGCCTGGCTGCCGACGATGCCCGCCGCCAGAACGTCGCCGTGCAGAACCCGCTGGAGGCCGACAAGGCCCAGCTGTCGACGACCCTCCTGCCGAACATGCTGGAAGCCCTCAACCGCAACGTCTCCCGCGGCCAGCCCAACCTGCGCCTCTACGGGCTGCAGCAGGTTTCCTTCCGCCGCGCGGATGCCACTCCGATGCCCTCGGTCGCCTCCCGCCCGGAGGAGGAGACCCTGGCCGAGCTGCTGGGCACCCTGCCGGAGCAGCCGCTGCACGTGGCTACCGTCTCCGCCGGCTTCGCGGATAACCCGGGCCCGTGGGGCGAGGGCCGCGCCTACACCTACGCGGATGCCATCGAGTCCGCCCGCGTCGTGGCCCGCGCGGCCGGCGTGGAGCTGGACGTGGAGGCGGCTAGCGAGCTGCCGTGGCACCCGGGCCGCTGCGCCGCGCTCAAGGTGGGCGAAAAGGTCGTCGGCTACGCCGGCGAGCTGCACCCGCAGGTGCTGGAGAAGCTGGGCGCGCCGGAGCGCGCCTGCGCCATGGAGCTGGATGTCACGGCGCTCCCGCTGGACGAGCGCTTCCCGGCGCCGGTGCTCTCGGCCTTCCCGGCCCTGCATCAGGACATTGCCCTGACCGTCGCGGAGGACGTGCCGGCTGAAAAGGTCCGCCGCGTCATAGCGAAGGGCGCCGGTGAGCTGCTCGAGTCCGTGGAGCTCTTCGACGTCTTCCGCGGCGAGCAGCTGGGGGCGGACAAGAAGTCGCTCGCCTTCAAGCTGCTCTTCCGCGCCCCGGACCGCACGCTGACCGACGAGGAAGTCAACGCGCACCGCGAGGCCGCCGCCGCCTTGGCCGAACAGGAACTGGGCGCCCAGATCCGCGCCTAAGTCCTCGCCCGCACCTACCCCCGCCGCACCCAGCGGCGGGTGTTTATGCATTTTCGGGGGTAGTAAAAACGCTAGAAAGCGGCAAAAGTCTGGCACTTTAGTTGAATAACTTACATCCGGATGCATATTTAGCTATGCTCGCGGCTATGAGTATTCACGTCGCACTAGCTGGCGCCACCGGGTACGCCGGTGGCGAAATCCTCCGCCTCCTGCTCGCACACCCCGCGTACCGCCGTGGCGACCTGACCATCGGGTCGCTGTGCGCGCACTCTCAGGCCGGGGCCTGCGTGGCCGAGGCGCTCCCTCACCTGCCCGAGCTGGCCGACCGCACGCTGGAAGACACGACCGTCGAGACCCTTTCCGGCCACGACGTCGTCTTCCTGGCCTTGCCCCACGGGCACTCGGCCGCCCTGGCCCAGCAGTTGCCGGACGAGGTCCTGGTCATCGACTGCGCCGCCGACTTCCGGCTTCAAGACCCGGCCGTCTGGGATACCTACTACGGCACCGAGCACGCCGGGTCCTGGCCCTACGGGCTGCCGGAGCTGCCCGGCCACCGAGAGGCCATCGCCGCGGCGCGCCGCGTGGCCGTGCCGGGGTGTTTCCCGACGGCTGTCACGCTGGCGGCCTTCCCGGCGCTGCAGGGCGGCATCATAGTGCCGAACTTCGACGTCGTGGCCGTCACCGGTCTTTCGGGGGCGGGCAAGAAGGCCGCGGTGGCTTTCAGCGGCTCCGAGACCATTGGCAACGTCAAGGCCTACAGCCCGGGCGGCACCCACCGACACACCCCGGAGATGGTCCAGAACCTCTCCGAAATCACGGCCGGCGTAACCGTTAGCTTCACCCCGGTGCTCGCTCCCATGACGCGGGGAATCCTGGCCACGGTGACCGCTCCGCTGGCCGCCGACGCCGCAGAGGATGCCGCCGCCGTCGAGGACGCCGCCCGGCGCGCTTACGCAGCGGCCTACGCGGACGAGGCCTTCTGTCAGCTGTTGCCGCGGGGCGCGCAGCCCCAGGTCAAGCACGTCGTCGGATCGAACTTCGCCCAGATCCAGGTCCACGTCGACGCGGTGGCGCGCCGCCTAATCATGACCTCCGCCATCGACAACCTGATTAAGGGCACCGCCGGGGCCGCAGTGCAGTGCCTCAACCTCGCCCTCGGCTGGGAGGAAACGGTCGGGCTTAACGGCACCGCCGTCCTGCCCTAGAGGCGGGAGAATCCTCCGCGCCGCCATTCCTTTCCCCAAAAAACACCTTGTAGGAGAACCCCATGCACACCCACACCCTAGAAACAAACGCCGCCCCAGACGAATGCGGGGTCGTGACCCCGGCCGGGTTTAGCGCTTACGCCGCGACCGCCGGGCTCAAGCCCTCCGGCAAGCCCGACATGGCGCTGGTCGTCAACGAGGGCCCGTCCAGCGCGGCCGCCGCGGTCTTTACCCAGAACCAGGTCGTGGCCGCGCCCGTCAAATACAGCCGAAAGGCCGTGGCCGACGGCAGCGTGCGCGCCGTGGTGATTAACTCCGGCAACGCGAACGCCTGCAACGGCGCCCAGGGTGACCAGGACGCCGAGACCATGGCCCAGGAAACGGCGCAGGCGCTGGGGGTAGAGTCGCAGGAGGTGGTGGTCTGCTCGACCGGCATCATCGGCGAGCTGATGGATATGCCGGTGGTTACCGATGGCATCGACAAGCTGGGCGCGCAGGTCGCCCAGGGCGCAGGCACAACGCCGGAGGCGGCGGGCCAGGCCGCAGAAGCCATCATGACCACCGACACGGTGCCCAAGCAGGCCGCGGTTAAGCGCGAAGGCTGGTCCGTCGGCGCGATGGGCAAGGGCGTGGGCATGCTGGCGCCGTCGCTGGCGACGATGCTCGCCGTTGTCACCACCGACGCCGACGTGACTTCCGCGCAGCTGAAGACCGCGCTGGAGGCGGCGATGCCGCAGACCTTCAACACCCTGGACATCGACGGCTCAACGTCCACCAACGACACGGTGGTGGCGCTGGCCTCAGGCCGGGCGGGTGTCACTCCCGAACAGGCCGAGCTCAACGCCGCTATCCACGAGGTCTGTGCCGAAATCGCCGCCCAGATGCAGTCCGATGCTGAGGGCGTGACCAAGCGCGTGCAGATCACCGTCACCGGCGCCTACGACGATGCCGCCGCGCTGGTCGCCGCCCGCACCCTGGGCCGCGACAACCTCTTCAAATGCGCGATGTTCGGCTCCGATCCGAACTGGGGCCGGGTGCTGGCCGCCGTCGGCATGGCGCCGGTGGCGATGGATCCGGAGGGCATTGCCGTGCGCTTCAACGGCCACGTGGTCTGCGAGAACACCACGGGCACCCCGACCGCGCGCGAGGTGGACCTGAGCGGGTCGGACATCGACGTCGCCGTCGACCTGGGAACGGGCGGGGCAGGACAAGCGACGGTGCGCACGACGGACCTGTCGCACGCCTACGTCGAGATTAACTCCGCCTACAGCTCCTAGCAGCGCGCGGGATGAGTAAAACACTCAGGTGCAAGAAGAACTAGGGGAGTAGAAGCAATGGAAAATGGCACAACCGCGGGCGCCGGGGCGGGCCAGCCCGGCTTGGACAAGTTCAGCGACGCGCAGCGGGCCCAGGTCCTGGCGGCGGCGCTGCCGTGGCTCAGGCACTTCCGCGACAAGATCGTCGTGGTCAAATACGGCGGCAACGCCATGGTGGATGACGCACTCAAGGAGGCCTTCGCTGCCGACATGGTCTTCCTGCGCACGGTGGGCGCCAAGCCCGTGGTCGTCCACGGCGGCGGTCCGCAGATCAACGCGATGCTGGAGCGCGTCGGACTGCACGGCGAGTTCCGCGGCGGCTTCCGGGTGACCACACCGGAGGTCATGGAGGTAGTCCGTATGGTGCTCTTCGGCCAGGTCGGCCGGGAGCTGGTCAACCTCATCAACTCCCACGGGCCCTACGCGGTGGGCACCTCGGGGGAGGACGCCGGGCTATTCCGGGCCCGTCGCCGCGAGGTCACTATCGACGGCAAGGGCTGCGACGTTGGCCTGGTCGGCGAAATCACCGAGGTCAACCCGGCTGCGGTGCGCGACATCATCGACGCCGGGCGCATCCCGGTGGTCTCCACCATCGCCCCGGGCAACGACGGTCAAGTGTACAACATCAACGCCGACATAGCCGCCGGCGAGCTGGCCGTCGGCCTGGGCGCGGAGCGCCTGGTCATGCTGACCAACGTCGAGGGCCTCTACATCGACTATCCGGACCCGGACTCGCTGGTCTCCAAGCTGGAGGCCAGCCAACTGCGCGAGTTCATGCCGCAACTGGACACCGGGATGATCCCCAAGATGGAGGCCTGTCTCAAGGCCGTGGAAGGCGGGGTGAAGGCGGCGCACGTCATCGACGGCCGCCAGGCCCACACCGTGCTCCTCGAGCTGATGACCATGGGCGGTATCGGCACGATGGTGCTGCCCAACGACTACCAGACCAACAATTACCCGGCCGGAACGGTCTTTAGGAAGGACGACGCGAAATGAGCACCGCGCCGCAGTGGAATGACGTCATGATGAACAACTACGGCACCCCACCGCTGGCCCTGCGCAGCGGGTCGGGCGCCTGGGTGACCGACGACGCCGGCAAGGATTACCTTGACCTGGTGGCGGGCATCGCCGTGAATGCGCTGGGGCACGCCCACCCCGACATCGTGGCGGCGGTCAGCCAGCAGATTGCCCGCCTGGGCCACGTGTCCAACCTGTGTGCCTCCGACCCGATCCTCCAGGTCGCGGCCGCCCTGCGGGACAAGGTGGGCGATGCCAGCGCCCGCGTGTTCTTCTGCAATTCCGGGGCGGAGGCCAACGAGGCCGCCTTCAAGCTTGCCCGCTTGACCGCGCGGCGGCGGATACTGGCGGCCCACGGTGGTTTCCACGGCCGGACCATGGGCTCGCTGGCGCTAACGGGCCAGCCGGACAAGCAGCGCGCCTTCCGCCCGCTGCCCGGCGGGGTGGAGTTTTTCACCTACAACGACATCGACTACCTGCGTACCCTGGTGGAGCAGGACCCGGCAGACACGGCCGCCATCATCTGCGAGCCCATCCAGGGCGAGGTTGGCGTCGTGCCCGCCACGCCGGAATTCCTGCGCGCCGCCCGCGAGCTCTGCGACGAGCACGGCATCCTGCTGATTATCGACGAGGTGCAGACCGGCATCGGCCGCACGGGCTCGTTCTTCTGCTACCAGCAGGCGGGCATCCAGCCCGACGTCATCACCCTGGCTAAGGGGCTGGGCGGCGGCCTGCCGATGGGCGCGACGATCGCCCGGGACAAGGCGGCCTGGCTGTTCACGCCCGGCTCGCACGGCACGACCTTCGGAGGCAACCCCGTGGTCGCGGCGGCCGCCCAGGTGGTCATAGAACACGTCGACGAGTTCTTCTGTCAGCGCGTGAAGGATGCCGGCGCCGCGCTGCGCGAAAGGCTGACCGCCCTGGAGCAGGTGGACTACGTGCGCGGCCAGGGCCTGCTACTGGGCGTGGTACTCAACCAGCCGATGGCGAAGAAGGCCGTGCCGGCCGGATACACCCACGGACTGCTGCTCAACGCCCCCAACGAGCACGTGCTGCGCCTGTGCCCGCCGCTGGTCATCACCGACGCCGACATCGACTTCGCAGTCCAGGGAATAGCCGAGATCCTGGGCGAGCTAGCTAGCGAGCAATCCACCTAGCGGCAACACGTCTCCGCAAGCCGCTGTGGTTTATGCATGCGCGGCTATAAAATAAGATCCAAGACACACCGAAAGGACGACCAACGATATGACTACTAGCGCAAAGCTTCGGCACTTCCTGGCCGATGATGAACTGAGCCCGCAGGAGCAGGCCGAGGTGCTGAACCTGGCCCTTAAAATGAAAAAGGACCCGTACGGCTACCGGCCCCTGGAAGGCCCGCAGACCGTCGCGGTGCTTTTTGATAAGACCTCGACGCGCACGCGCTTTTCCTTCGGTTCGGGCGTGCCGCAGCTGGGCGGCCACGCGGTGGTTTCGGATACCTCGGAGACCCAGATCGGCAAAGGGGAGTCCATCCAGGACACTGCCGCGGTGATGTCGCGGTATGTCTCCGCGATCGTCTGGCGCACCTTCGTCCACCAGAACCTGGTGGACATGGTGGAAACCGCTACGGTCCCGGTGATTAACGCGCTTTCGGACGACCTGCACCCGTGTCAGATCCTGGCGGACTTGGTCACCTGCGCCGAGAATTTCGGCGGGGTAGAAAACCTCCGCGGGAAGAAGGCGGTCTACTACGGCGACGGCGCCAATAACATGGCCAACTCCTACCTGCTGGGGTTTGCCACGGCCGGTATGGACATCACCATCTGCTCGCCGGCGCAGTTCCAGCCGGAGCAGCGTTTTATCGACCGGGCGCGCGCACGGGCCGAGGTTACCGGTGCTAACGTCGTTGTCAGTGATGACGTCGCGGCCGGGGTCGGCGCCGACGTGGTGATCACGGATACGTGGGTGTCCATGGGACAGGAGGGCGACGGCAAGGACCGCCGCACCCCGTTCCTGCCGTACCAGGTCAACCAGGACATTATGGCGGCCGCAGCCGATGACGCCATCTTCCTGCACTGCCTGCCGGCCTACCGCGGCAACGAGGTGACGGCCGAGGTGATCGACGGGCCGGCCTCGCGGGTCATCGATGAGGCAGAAAATCGGATGCACGCCCAGAAGGCGTTGCTGACGTGGTTGTTGGAACGAAAGGACAGCTAGATTCATGACCGTGCCGAGTACCCGGAACGCGCGTCAGGCCAAAATCCTGGAGATCCTGGGCAAGACCCGGGTGACCAGCCAGGTGCAGCTCTCTGACCTGCTGCTGGACGAGGGGATCGACATTACCCAGGCGACGTTGTCGCGCGACCTGGACGAGCTGGGCGCGAAGAAGGTCAAGCGCGACGGCGGGCGTTCCTTCTACAAGGTCGGCGGCGAATACGAAGACTTTGACGACCAGGTCAACGGCCCGCGCGAGAAGCTGCGCCGCATGGTCGACGAGCTGGTGGTCTCCCACGATCACTCCGGCAATATAGCCATGCTGCGCACCCCAGCCGGCGCGGCGCAGTACCTGGCCAGCTTCATCGACCGCGTGGGCCTGCCGGACGTCGTCGGGTGCATCGCCGGCGACGACACGGTCTTCGTCCTGGCGCGCGAGCCGCTGGCCGGCAAGGAGCTAGGGGAGCGCCTGACCGGCCGCAGCTCCGCGAGCGAGTAGCGCCGGCGCACCAGCGCCAGGGGTGACACGCGGGGTGGCGGAGTTTGTTCCCCGTGCTCCCGGTGTATAATATTTATCCAGATGAATTAATTGCAGACAACCGTTCTCAAGAAGGAGAAGATTCGCAATGAGTGCACGCGTAGTGCTGGCCTATTCCGGCGGCCTGGACACCTCGGTGGCCATCCCGTACCTGGCCAAGATGACCGGCGGCGACGTCGTCGCGGTTTCCCTGGATCTCGGCCAGGGTGGGGAAGACATGGAGTCGGTCCGCCAGCGCGCCCTGGACTGCGGCGCCGTCGAGTCCATCGTCATCGACGCGAAGGACGAGTTCGCCGAGGAATACTGCCTGCCGACCATCCAGGCCAACGGCATGTACATGAAACAGTATCCGCTGGTTTCCGCCATCTCCCGCCCGCTCATCGTCAAGCACCTGGTCGAGGCTGCCCAAGAGCACGGCGGTACCCACGTTTCCCACGGCTGTACCGGTAAGGGCAACGACCAGGTACGCTTCGAGGTCTCCTTCCGCGCGCTGGATCCGTCCCTGGAGATCATCGCCCCGGCCCGTGACTACGCCTGGACCCGCGACAAGGCCATCGCCTTCGCGGAGGAGATCGACCTGCCGATCGAGCAGTCCGCCTCCTCGCCGTTCTCCATCGACCAGAACGTCTGGGGCCGCGCCGTTGAGACCGGCTTCCTGGAGGATCTGTGGAACCCGCCGACAAAGGACCTCTACGCCTATACCGAGGATCCGGGCCTGGGCAACGCCCCGGACGAGGTTGTCATCTCCTTTGAGAAGGGCAAGCCGGTGGCCATCGACGGCCAGCCGGTGACCGTCCTGCAGGCCATCGAGCAGATGAACCAGCGCGCCGGCGCCCAGGGTATCGGGCGCCTGGACATGGTCGAGGACCGCCTGGTGGGCATCAAGTCCCGCGAGGTCTACGAGGCCCCGGGCGCTATCGCACTCATCAAGGCCCACGAGGCGCTGGAGGACGTGACCGTCGAGCGTGAGCTGGCCCGCTACAAGCGGCTCACCGACGCCCGCTGGTCCGAGGAGGTCTACGACGGCCTCTGGTTCTCCCCGCTGAAGAAGGCGCTGGATCAGTTCATCCAGTCCTCCCAGGAGAACGTCACCGGCGACATCCGCATGGTCATGCACGCCGGTTCCATCGTGGTCAACGGCCGCCGTTCGGGCCAGTCCCTGTACGACTTCGACCTGGCCACCTACGACACCGGCGACGCCTTCGACCAGACCGCAGCCAAGGGCTTCGTACAGCTGCACGGCCTGTCCACGCAGATTTCTAACCAGCGCGACCGGGACGGCGGCTTCCGCACGGGGGCGAAGTAGATGCAGCCCCACAAGACGAACGAGGGCGCCCTCTGGGGCGGCCGGTTCTCCGGCGGGCCCTCTGAGGCGATGTTTGCCCTCAGCGTGTCCACCCACTTCGACTGGGTCCTGGCGCCCTACGACGTGCTCGCCTCCCAGGCCCACGCCCGGGTCCTGCACAAGGCCGGCCTGCTCAGCGATGCCGACTTTGAGACCATGATCTCCGGGCTGCAGCAGCTGGGCAAGGACGTCGCCTCCGGCGAGTTCACGCCGAACGCGCACGACGAGGATGTCCACGGCGCCATGGAGCGCGGGCTCATCGAGCGCGTCGGCCCCGAGGTCGGCGGCCGGCTGCGCGCTGGCCGCTCCCGCAACGACCAGGTCGCGACCCTGTTCCGCATGTGGGTCCGCGACGCGATCCGCGATATCACGGCGCAAATCACCGAGCTGGTCGATGCCCTGGTCGAGCAGGCGGGTGCGCACCCGGAGGCCATCATGCCGGGCAAGACGCACTCGCAGGCCGCCCAGCCCATCCTGCTGGCCCACGAGCTTCTGGCCCATGCCCAGCCGCTGCTGCGCGACATTGAGCGCTTCCGGGACTTAGACAAGCGCCTGGCGATTTCTCCCTACGGCTCCGGCGCCCTGGCGGGCTCGTCGCTGGCGCTGGATCCGGAGGCCATCGCCGAGGAACTAGGCTTCGACGCGGCGGCGGAGAACTCGCTGGACGCGACCGCCTCGCGCGACTTTGCCGCGGAGGCCGCCTACGTCCTCGCGCAGACGGCCATCGACATGTCTCGCCTGGCCGAGGAGATCATCTACTGGTGCACGCCGGAATACGGCTACGTCAGCCTGGATGATGCCTGGTCGACGGGCTCGTCCATCATGCCGCAGAAGAAGAACCCGGACGTGCCCGAGCTCACCCGCGGCAAGACCGGCCGGATCCTCGGCAACCTGACGGGCCTGCTGGCCACGCTCAAGGCGCAGCCGCTGGCCTATAACCGCGACCTGCAGGAAGACAAGGAGCCGATCGTGGACTCGGTCGCCCAGCTCAACCTGCTGTTGCCGGCGATGACGGGCCTGGTCAGCACCCTGGTCTTCCACGAGGACCGCATGCGCGAGCTCGCCCCGCGCGGGTTCACGCTTGCCACGGACCTGGCCGAGTGGATGGTGCGCCAGGGCGTGCCCTTCCGCCAGGCGCACGAGGCCTCCGGCGAGTGCGTGCGGATCGCCGAGGAGCGTGGCGTCGACCTCATCGATCTCACCGACGCGGAGCTTACCGGGGTCCACGAGGCTTTGAAGCCTGAGGTCCGCGAGGTGCTGACCATCGATGGCGCGGTCGCCTCCCGCTCCACCAAGGGCGGTACCGCGGGCGTGCGCGTGGCGGAGCAGCGCGAGCTTGTTGCCCAGCGCAACGCCGAAGCGAAAGCCTGGGCCGGTACGCCGGTTATCCCCGGCGTCCAGAAATAGGGGCCGCTAACTGGCCCAGCTGCCATTAGCGAACCGGCGCGGTCTCGTTGCCTCCTACGGGAGCCGACGAAGCCGCGCCGGTTTTGTTGATCGCACGGGTGAGTTCTACCACTTTCGGGGCTAGGGGTTCTCACCGTGCGGCGTCTTATTTTCTGTGGTGGTGGGGGTGCGCCCGGCACAAGTCTGAGAAACGAGACGTTGGAGGGTGCGTCCAGTCACAGAAATGTGAAAGGTGTACTACAGTTCACCGAAGCGGATGTGATCCGTGCTACTTAAACGTGGACAGATTTAGAAAGCCTACCTATGACAACCAATCCAACGGGCTCCGAGTCAGCCCCCCACGAGGCAGAGCGCAACGTCTATGCCTCCGAGGACCATGGCTTGCAACAGGGGATGGGCAACCGCCAGCTCCAGATGATTGCCATCGGTTCCGCCATCGGTACCGGCCTCTTGCTGGGCACCGGTACCCGCCTTGAACAGGCCGGTCCTTCGCTGGCCGTGCTCTACCTCATCTGCGGTATGTTCGGCTACGTCATCTTGCGCTCGCTGGGCGAGCTGATTGTCTACCGCCCGAGCTCCGGCTCGTTCGTCTCCTATGCCCGAGAGTTCTACGGCGAAAAGACGGCTTTCGTGACCGGCTGGCTCTACTGGGGCAACTGGGCTATGACCTTGGTTGCCGACGCCACGGCCGTGGCCCTCTACATCAAGTGGTTCTCGCAGTACACCCACTGGATCGAAGACATCCCGCAGTGGGTGCTGGCGCTGCTGGTCATCGGCGGCATCCTGCTGTTCAACATGATGTCGGTGAAGATCTTCGGCGAGCTCGAGTACTGGTTCTCCATGATCAAGGTCGTCGCGCTGCTCATCTTCATGCTGGTGGCAATCGGCGTGGTCATTTTCGGCCACCCGAGCGGCGACCCGACTGGGTTCAGCCTGATTTCTGATGCTGGCGGCTGGCTGCCGAACGGCTTCATCCCGGCCGTCATCGTCATCCAGGGCGTGGTCTTCGCCTACGCCGGCATCGAGCTAGTCGGTACCACCAGTGGTGAGACCAAGGACGTCGAGAAGCACATCCCGCGAGCGGTCAACAACGTCCTAGTCCGCATCCTGGTCTTCTACTTCGGCTCCGTGCTGCTACTGACCCTGGTCCTGCCGTACACCGAATACATTGCGAACGTCTCACCGTTCGTGACCTTCTTTGAGTCCCTGGGCATCGCGGCTGCGGCCCCGATCTTCCAGCTGGTGGTCATCACCGCGGCGATCTCCTCGTTGAACGCCGGCCTGTACTCGACAGGCCGTATTATGTACAACATGTCGACCGCCGGCTCCGGCCCGAAGTTCGGCGCCCGGATGTCCAAGTCGGGCGTGCCCTACGGCGGCATCGTCATGGCAGCCTTCGTGGGCCTGGCAGGCGTGTTCCTGAACTTCATCGTCCCGGAGGCGGCCTTCGAAATCGTGCTGAACCTGGCGGCGCTGGGAACGCTGGCATCGTGGGCAGCGATCGCGCTGGCGCACCTGAAGTTCGTGCGCTTGTCCAAGAGCGGACGCTACACGCGTCCGGGATACCGCTCGCCCTTCGGCGCGGTCGGGGACTGGGCCACACTGGTCTTTATCGGCGTGGTCATCGTCCTGATGGCCTTCGACTACCCGATCGGCACCTACGCTCTGGGGGCCTCCATCCTGCTGGTACCCGTCTTCATGGTGATGTGGTTCGCCTGGCGCGACCGCATTCGGGCCATCGCAGATGAACGCCGCGCCAAGCACCTGCCGACGTCCAGCTTCCCGGCTGCCCCGCAGACGGACCTGCACCCGCGCAATCAAAAGTAAGTAGGATCTCTAACGGTTACAACTTAGCGTTGGGATACGGACCGGCGCTCAAGAAAACGGCACCGTTAGTTAAGAAAGGAAGATTGAGAAACAATGGTCAAATTCGTCGACGTAGAGAACATGGCGCGCTGGATTCAGCGCGACGGCGTGGAAAACATCATCACCGGCATGGTCGAGTACCTCGAGAACGACTACCGCCGCTGGGAGCGCTTCGACAAGATCCCGCGCGTGGCCTCCCACACCCCGTTCGGCGTCATCGAGCTCATGCCGACCTCGGACGGCGAGGAGTACGCCTTCAAGTTCGTCAACGGCCACCCGTCGAACCCGGCCCGCGGCTTCCAGACCGTGACCGCCTTCGGCGTGCTCGCCGACGTGGACAACGGTTACCCGACCTTCGAGGCGGAGATGACCTTGCTGACCGCTCTGCGCACGGCCGCGACCTCCGCGATGGTGGCCAAGTACCTGGCCCGCAAGGACTCCAAGCGCATGGCCATGGTGGGCGCCGGTTCCCAGTCCGAGTTCCAGGCGCTGGGCTTCCGCGGCGTGCTGGGCATCGAGGACATCACCATCTACGACATTGACCCCGACGCCGTCGAGAAGTTTAAGCGCAACCTGGAGCCGCTCGGCTTCAACATCACCGCTTGCAACAGCGTCGATGAGGCCGTGCTGGGCGCCGATATCGTCACCACCTGCACCGCGGACAAGGCCCAGAACCAGATTCTGGCCGAGCGCCACGTCGCCCCGGGTGTGCACCTCAACGCCGTCGGCGGCGACTGCCCGGGCAAGACCGAGCTGGAAGCCTCCATCCTGGACAAGTCCAAGGTCTTCGTCGAGTTCCCGGAGCAGACCCGCATCGAGGGCGAAATTCAGCAGATGCCGGAGGACTTCCCGGTCACGGAGTTCTACCAGGTCCTGACCGGCCAGGCGACCGGCCGCGATGACGACGAGCAGATCACCCTCTTCGACGACGTGGGATTTGCTATCAACGACTTCTCCGCCCTGCGCTACGTCCGCGACGCGGTCAAGGGCACCGAGCTGGAGACCGACATCGACATCATTGCCAACCCGGACGATCCGAAGGATCTGTTCTCCCTCGTGGCGAACGTCCCGTCCCTGATTTAACCGGCAGCGGGTCAACCTAGAACCCGCGCGCCCGACCGACCCCGCCTCCCAGCGGTGCACACGCCGATAGGGAAGCGGGGTTTAGTCTTGCTCGCCGCCGGCCCTGACCAACCCAGCGTAAACCCGCGCCGAAACTGGGGCGAGAAGCCAACCGGAAACCCGCCACTGGGAATCGCGGGGCCAAGCCCGCGGGGTGGAAGCACAACAGGTACGATGATGGGCATGAGTTGTGACCCCGCCCTCCTAGACATCTTGGTTTGTCCGCAGGATAAAGGCCCGCTGGAGTATATCGAGGACCAGCAGGTCCTAGTAAACAAGCGCTTGGGGATCGCCTATCCCATCGAGGACGGCATCCCGGTCATGCTGGCCGACGAGGCCAAGAAGTGGCCGGCCTAACCCCGGCACCAGCGGCACCCGGAAACTACACCAGACGAGATCGACTAGAAGGGCGATTTTTCATGAATATCATCGATGAGTTGCAATGGCGCGGCCTGATCAACCAGTCCACGGACCTTGAGGCCCTGCGCGAGGCCTGCGAGCAGCCCATCACCCTGTACTGCGGCTTTGACCCGACCGGGGATTCCCTGCACGCCGGCCACCTAGTCCCGATGATCATGCTGCGCCGCTTCCAGGAAGCCGGCCACCACCCGCTGGTCCTGGCCGGCGGTGCCACCGGTTTTATCGGGGATCCGCGCGACGTGGGGGAGCGCTCCATGCTCTCCGAGGACGTCATCGAGAAGAACCTCGGTGCCATCAAGTGCCAGCTGCGTCGCTTCGTCGACTTCGAGGGCGAGAACGCAGCGACCCTGGTCAACAACGCTGACTGGACGATGAACATGTCCGTCATCGATTTCTTGCGCGACGTGGGCAAGAACTTCTCCCTGAACACGATGTTGGATCGTGACACCGTCAAGCGCCGCCTGGAGGCCGATGGCATTTCCTACACCGAGTTCTCCTACATGCTGTTGCAGTCCAACGACTACGTGCAGCTGCGCCGCAACTACGACTGCATCCTGCAGATCGGCGGCGGCGACCAGTGGGGCAACATCGTCTCCGGCGTGGACCTGAACCGACGCGTCGACGGAGCCAAGGTCCACGGCCTGACCGTACCGCTTGTCACCGACGCCAACGGCCAGAAGTTCGGCAAGTCCACCGGCGGCGGCAAGCTCTGGCTGGATGCGGAGAAGACCTCCCCGTACTCCTGGTACCAGTACTTCCTGAACGCTGGCGACTCCGTGGTCATTGACTACCTGCGTTGGTTCACCTTCCTGAACCAGGAAGAGATTGCCGAGTACCAGCAGAAGGTAGAGACCGAGCCGTACAAGCGCGAGGCGCAGCGCCGCCTGGCCCAGGAGATGACCGACTTGGTCCACGGCAAGGAAGCAACGAGGTCCGTGGAGCTCGCCGCCCAGGCGCTGTTTGGCAAGGCCAACCTGACGGACCTGGACGAGGAGACGCTGCGGGGTGCCCTCTCCGAGACCGAGGTCGCCGAGATCGAGCCCGGCCAGCCCCGCACCATCGTGGACCTTCTGGTCGCCAGCGGCCTGGCGGATTCGAAGGGTGCGGCCCGCCGCACCATCAAGGAAGGCGGCGCGTACGTCAACAACGAGCGGGTAAGCGATTCCGAGTGGGAGCCGTCCGAGAGTGACTTTCTGCATGGGGCCTGGTTGGTCCTGCGCCGCGGTAAGAAGAACTTCGCCGGCGCCAGGTTCGTCTAAAACCCACTAAATGCAGCAAACAGCGGCGTCGAAAGTTAACCCGTCACCACCCGGTGACGGGTTTTGCGCGTTTAGCAGGGGATTTGTGGAAAGTCAGAGCGGTGTGTAAATTAATCCGAGTCGCCGCGAGAGCAGGTGACAGGGAGTTAAACTCCAGGTTGACTTTGGTTTAAAAGTTGGTCTAAGATTTAAATCCCAGTTACAAAGCACGAACTACGCTAGACAATAGCGCGGAACGGTTTTGCAACAGTGATGTTTGAGAACTCAATAGTGTACCAATGTACTTTTTGCATTTGTGTGGATGGTTGTGTTGGTGTGTGCCGG
>NZ_JASTTF010000016.1:0-67930 GCF_055700955.1 Corynebacterium sp. 1103A | reverse complement strand
TGCCGGTCCCTGACACCAGCACAGCTCTAGCCCACTGATTCAGGAAGGACAGATACACCACTTTCTCGGACTTGACCCCGGAGAAGAGTAGTCTTACCAGCTCCATTAGCACCTGCGATGCGCAGCTTCTCCGGCCCCATGATCGTCACCATGGCCGGGCAGGTCTCAGTAGCCAACGCTGGATCGTTTAGACTGAGTTGCAATACTTTCGTCCTATAAGCTAGGGCAGTATCCTCGAGGTCAATATAGACCTTTTCTTCCTCTCTCAGGTGCAACTGCGCCTTTTGTACGTTTCGCCTCGAACGTTCCAGCGCCTGCTTCTGCCCTGCTTTTCGCTTCGCAGACTTCTTTTCGTGACGATTTTGTCATTTCCCAGCGCCATTCCAGGTTTCCGTTTACTCTTCGAGAACTGCCGGCCACGGCGGGCGTCCCGGGCAAGGCGGGTCTGTAAAGCCTGTTGCTCCCGTACCTGTCGCCGCTCTTCTTGACGCGCATCCTTGAGGTCGTGAGCAGCATGCTCTTGCTCCTGCCGAATAACCTCTTGATACGCCTCGTAGTTTCCCTCAAAAACTCGCAACTGCCCGTCGTAGAGCTCTGCTATTCGATCGACGGAATGGAGGAGTTGCCGGTCATGACTCGCAACCAATGCGGAAACATTGGCGGTTTGAAGCATAGCCATGAGTCGTTTACGTGCGCCCGTGTCTAAATTGTTCGTAGGCTCATCCAACAAGAGATAGTCGGGGTCAGCAAGCAATACAGCGCACAGAGCAATCTGCATTGTTTCGCCCCCAGACAAAGAAGTAACCGGTCGTCGAAAAAACTCCAGTGTCGACGTCTCTTCCCCAGCGTCCGAATCCAATAAATAACTCAAACCATAGCGGGAAAGCTCCGCTAGGATCTGCTCAGGCACATCCCAATCATCCCCGACGCGCTCGAACAGAGCTTCGTCATAAGCTCCGGATTCCAACGCACTCAGTGCATCGATTAAGTCCCTTATCCCGAACATTTCCGCGATCGTTTTCGAATCAGCTATGTCCAGTTTTTGCGGCAAGTACGCTACTGAGTCGGGGACTTGAAAGTTGCCCGTGGAAGCTTTGAGGTTACCGTTGAGTACACGCAAGAGGCTCGTTTTGCCCGATCCGTTGGTTCCGATTAAGCCGGTCACGCCGCGGCCAAGATGGCCCGTAACATGAGAAAAACAAGGGGTCCCGTTGGACCAAGTCAGCCCCAAGTCTTGAAAAGAAATTGAAGATTGTGAATCAGAAAATCGCACAGGAAGATGCCCTTTCTACAAGCCGATAGTCCAGCTGAGGGCACAAGCTGTGACCTCAGCAATTGCGGAAAAGGCTTAAATCTTCACTGGCATAGCTTCCGTAGGAAATAGTTTCTGCCCCACTTTACAATACGCGCTGCCGGTCTGCCATCACCTTGACACTGATTAGTGCTCTTGAGACTCGGCTGAAGGTCCTTTCTTTCGGAAGCCAACGAAGAGGAAGAAGTAGTCTAGAGGCACCATAACGAGCACGGCAGGCAACATGACGCCCGCCAATAGTCCGATGTACTGGCCCGGGCCGTTTAGGGCCGGCTGGTGCGGATGAGATCCGCCAGTTCGTCCTGGCGCCGGTGACCGAAAATGGCCACGGAACGCCGCACCGGCGCGTCCGGGCGGCACCCCAGGGCGGAGTTGATGACGGCCATCTTGTCCTGGTGCCCGCCGCCGACAGGCGCCAGCCCCATCGCGTTGAGCACCTCGTCGAGGCCCTCCAGGCCTGCCCGGCGCGGCTCGGCCGGGGTTACCTCGAAGCCGTCGCCAAGCCGCAACCACACGCGCTGCCCGGGCTCGGCGCCCAGCTCCTCGAGGAAACGCCGGATGGTCGACAGGGACGCCTGCCGCAGGCGGTTTACGCGCAGACTGACCTCGCCCAGGTGGCTAGGCCACTGCTGCTCACCTCCTACGGGCACGTCGAATTCCGCGGCGATGCCGGCCGGGACGCCGAACCCAGAGCCGCGCAGGTGGTCGCTGGTCACCTCCAGCAGCAGGTGCCACGCGCCGTCGAAGTGGGCCAGCCCGCGCGATTCCTGGATGTCCGCATCCAGTAGCTCGGGCGCCCGCTCGGTCTTGCGCACCACCCCGTCGACGGTCTCAAGGTCGCCGCTGTCGGCATAGGCGCGAATGGAGTTTTCGCTGACATTGAGGCGGCCTGCTTCGGCGAACAGCTCCTCGAGTGTCACCTCGCCGCGCTCCTCGACCCGCTGAGCGATCCAGTCGGCCAAGCTGCGGTATTCGTCCAGGCCCCACTTGGTGAGCCCGTAGGAGCCATTGCCCACGCGGTGGGCCCTCGGATCGACGGCCAGCTGGTTGCGCACGCCGCGCACGTCGTCGCCGGTGATCTCAGCGATTTCTTCCGCCGTCATGGGTTCGCCGTGCAGCAACAGCATGGCGCAGGACCGGCCGCCCTGTGAATTGGACACCAGAAGGTAGTCGCCCACCTGAAGCGCCGTGCGCAACAGTCTGGCCAACCCAGTCCAGGCTTCCTCCGGGATTCCGTGATCGCGGCGGAACTCGGGCAGGTTTATCAGCCCGTAGCCGTCGGCCGCGGCCTCCACCAGCGCGGGGAATTCCTCCAGGAACCCGGGCCGCGCCAGCAACTGGCCGTCCGTTTCCCACAGGCCGAAGACGGCGCGCAGCACCTCCTCGGGGCTGCCGCCTAGTCTCGTGCGACTATCCCGGAACCCCGGCCACTGCTTGTCGAGCTCGGCTGCGTCCCGGGCTGTCCCGATGTTTTCGGCCAGGCGATGCGCGGTGGCGCGTGCCAGCTCGCATTCACTATCGACGGCCTCCCGCAGCGTTTTTTCGATCTGGCGCACGCGCTCGCGGGTCAGGCCCAGGGCCTGGCCCACCTCATCGAGCGTGGCTCCGCCAACCCAGCGCTCACGCACGATGGTCAGTTTTCGTTCGTCCGCGCCGCACGCGGCAGCGATGTCCTCCATGCAGTCGTCCCACAGACGCTGCAGGCTGCGGGCATGATCGTAGTCTGGGTAGACCGCGGCGGGCAGCTCCAGCGCGCCGTCCAAGCCCAGCCAGCCCAACGCACGCTCCGCGAGTCCGTTTGTGGCGACGGCGTCCTCGTCGGCGTAGACGCTGGGGGCCACCTCCGCCCCGCCTGTGGCCTCGCTTTCCGCCGCGGGGGCGGTGGGGGCTTCCGGGCCATCGAGGGCATCGAGGGCGGCGAGCACGACGGTCTCGACGAGCTGGTGGAGCTTGACCTTGCCGACGCCGGGCAGATCGCCCAGGTCGTGCACAGTGGCCTCCAGCATGACCGGGAAACGGCGCTGCCACAACGCCGAGGCCTTGCGCACCGAGGAGTTGTTGAACTCCAGCGGGGTATTCATCGCCAGTACCGGCGACAGCTCCACCAGCGGGGTGCTGGCATGGGAGCGCACCCACCCGCGGGCGATGGCGGCGGTAATCGCCTCGGCCTGGCTGCCCAGGTAGTCCAGCTGGTCCCCGAACCAGGGGAAGAGCGCATTCGTCGCCCCGCCCGGCGTTGCTGCCGGCTCCGTGGGATCCTCTGCGGCGGGCGCGGCTGAGCTAGGCGATGCCGCCGGCGCCGCCGCCTCATCCGCCTCTGGGGCGGGAACCGCCACGGGGACAGCCCCCAGGGCCTTGAGCAGTTGTCCGAAGGTCTTCTCGTCGACGATGGGAACGCCCAGGCTGCGCGCCTTCTTCGCCTTGCCGCTCATTGAGTCCGGGTTGGCCGAGACCACGAGCACCGAGCGCTTGGTCACCCCGCCGACGTCCAGGCCGGCGGCCCGGGCGCGCGACTCCCAGGTCTCGCGGGGTAGATCCAGCGCGCCGGTAAAGGTCACCCGGTCTCCCGGGGCAAGGTGGACACCCACGGTGGCTTCCCCAGTCACGGGGCGGGCGACCAATTCGCCCACGAGCTCGTCCGGCAGGCCCAGCTGCGCGGCGAGTGAGCTAAGCACCCGCTGCTCGGCCGGCGTGACCACGCCGTCCAGCCAGGCCTCAACGGCCAGCTGGCGCAGGAAGTCCTCGTGGATATCGAGCACGTCCTGCAGGCCCAGGCCCGACTCCAGGGCGGAGGCCTCCAGGGTTTTGAGCTCCGAGGTCGACAGCTTCTTGTCGGCCAGTGCCGCGGCCAGGTGTCCGCGGTAGGTCTGCCCCTCCGCACCGCCGGCCGGCGGCAGCAGCTGGGCCAGGCGCGCCAACCAGGCCTGGGGCTCCTCGGCGGCCTTCGCGGCATCGTTGCGCCTAAGCAACGCCGCCGGTTGAGCTGCGCCGACCTGACCGGGTGCAGCGATGGCCAACCCCGCGCCCGCGGGAACAGGAACGCCGTAATCGCGGACCAAGCACCGCAACAAGGCGGCGGTCGCCTCCGCGTCCGCTAGGGCCGAGTGCGCCCGGCGGTTGGAAATGCCCACCGCGTCCAGCGCCTCGGCCAGCTTGCGCTTACCGAGTGCCTGGTGGCTCAGGACCTGGGTGTCCACGACGCTGGATTTACTTACTGCCAGCGGGATCCCCAGGCGCCCGAACTCGTAGCCCAAGAAGCGAACCTCGAAAGGCGCGTTATGGGCCACCAGCACGCGGCCGCTCAGCGCCGCGGCGAACCGGCTCGCGATGTCCGCGAACCGCGGCGCCGCCACCAGATCGGAGGCGGACAGCTGGTGGACGAAGCTATTGGGGACGTCCCGGTCGGGCTGGACGAGGGTCTCAAAGGCGCCCTCGACGCGGAAGTTATGGTCCAAGAGCACGGTCCCGATTTCAATGATCCGGTCGGTCGCCCCGAAGCCGGTTGTCTCAAAGTCAACGACCGCGTATCCCGGTAAAGACACTGCCATGTTCGCACCACCTATAATTCGTATATCCAACGGCCGGCCTTGATTGACGCCAAAGCCACAACTTTAGTATCCACGGTCGTGCTAGGTTCATTTCCATGTTCAACCCCCTAACCTTCGTCGCCCTGGACACCGCCGACGTGGCGGCGGTGCGGCAGGTGTTAGGCTCGCTGAAGCGCGACGGGATTTACCAGACCCGCCCGGGGCTGGTGTTGGAGACGTCCTGGCTGGGCGATGGCGCCCGCGACGTCTACGCGACGGCTTGGCGATGGGGTGCTGAGCATGCGGGCCTGTTCTACGCGCTGGCTAGCCGGGGCCGGCTGCTGGTGACCCCGGCGCGCGGGGTCGCCGAGATCATCGTCTGCGGGCACATTCACGGCCGCGACGAGGTCGACAACGGCATCGATAGCTTCGCCTTCGCCGACAGCCCCGAGCAGCTGCAGGGGCTAATCGGCCCGCCTAGTTGCGCTTAGCGTAGCCGATCCGGGGGCGGAAGCCGGCGGGGTGCTTCATCTGCGCTACGGCGTCCGCGATCACCATGCGGTGACGGGCGTTGAGCGACTGCGGCAGCTGCGCCACGGAAAACCAGCCAACCTCGGTGTTTTCGTCGTCGGCGAGATGCGGGACAGCATCGTCAGCCACGCTCAACCGCAGGGTGGTGTCCATGAACAAGCACCTGTCCCCGTTACCGTATTCCACGGGGCCGACCTGGCCAACCCCCAGGAGGGCCACGACGCGGGCCTCCAGCCCGACTTCCTCGGCGACCTCCCGGATGGCGGTAGTGCTGATTTCCTCGCCCGGCTCAGCGATGCCGGCCACCGGGGCCCATTTATCATTGTCGGCACGGCGGGCCAGCAACACCGTGGGCACCTCCCACAGCGGGGCGCCCTTCGGGACGCCGCGCACGATGACGGCGGTCACGGCGGGCAGGAAGAGCTGGTCGTGGCCGATCTTTTCACGCAGGGACACAATGAAATCCGGGGTTGCCATACCCCCTAGCCTACGGCACGCAGCGACCTTAAGGGGTGGCGGCGTCGGCGCGGGCAACCTCGCCCCACAGGCCGTCGGCTAACCGCTGGACCTCCACCGCCGGGGTGAAGGAGACCTCCATGTCCGGGTAGTCCTCGCAGGTGGTTCCCCCATCCATGCGTTCGGTAGTGCCGGAGACCAAGCCGATGATGACGGGCCGGCCATCCCGCTCGGAGTAGACGGGCCCGCCCGAGTCGCCCGTGCGCGCACACATGCGGGCGCGCGCGGACTCGGATTCGAGCTGCTCGCCGTCGGCATTGAGCTTGCTCAGCTCCGGCAGGTGGGTGACCTCCCCGCAGGTCTTATGGGTGGATCCGCCCAGCTTGCAGGCATGTTCGGGAAGCTGCGCCAGCTGCGTGGCGACATTGGTCTCCAAAGACTCCGCGCTGTGGAAAGGAATCTTCCCGGAGGTTCCCACCTCGTTGAGCTCGATAAACGCCACGTCCAGGTGGTGGGTATCCGCGGCGTAGAAATCCGAGTAGACCACCTGGCCCACCGGCTCCGCGGGGTAGGAAAACTCGCCGTACTCGTCCGCCGCCCAGACCTGGTCGCCGACCTTGCCGCAGTGCGATGCCGTCACGGCAATGCTCCGGCCGTCGGGCAGGTTGAAGGAGTAAGCGACGGTGCACAGCTGGTAGCTGAAGTACTCCCCCGGCTGCGGCGTCTGCGCGGACAGGTGGATGGCCGCGCCCGGCGGCACGGGTGCGAACTGCGGGGTCAGGATCTCGTCCTCGCGCGGCGGGATGTCCGTCTGCTCCGCCGCCGCGCCCAGATCCGTGGCGGGGGCGGTGCGCTGGCTGCTCTCCTCCAGCGGGTCTACCGCGGGCAGGCTGCACGCGCTGCTAAGCCCCACGACCGCGGCGGCCGCGAGGGCCACGCGGCTAGCTTCGCGATGCGCCATCGTCCGGGGTGGTCTCATCCTCTTCCTCGGCGGCCTGGGCGCGCAGGTCGCGCAGGAACTTCTCCGGATCGAATTCAGTGTGGTACTCGGGCCCAGCGAACTGTTCCTGTGCCATGGTTAGACCTCCGTGGTGTCAATCGAGCGCGTGATGTAATCCTTGACCGCGGCGGCGTCGTTCGGCAGGTCCGCCACGGTACGTTCGGCATCTAGGATACCGGCAAAACGCTCCGGCACCTCCGGCTCCCGGCCGGTGGCCTCCCGGATGGTGTCGGCGAACTTGACCGGCAGGGCCGTCTCCAGGCAGACGATCGGGGTCTCCACGCCGGCTGTCTGGGCCGCGCGGGCGGCCTTGACGCCGTCGGCGGTGTGCGGGTCGATGAGCACCCCGTAGCGCTTATCTACGTCCGCGATGGTGGCCAGCCGGTCCGCGTGCGTGGAGCTGGCGGAGGTGAAGCCGAACTTGTCCTGGGCGTCCTCTAGTAGCTCCGGGGGCACGGCGAACCCACCCTCCTTGACCTTGGTGCCGAACCAGTCGGCCACCTGGGCGGCGTTACGGCCCGTCAGGTCGAAGACGAAGCGCTCGAAGTTGGAAGCGCGGGAGATATCCATCGACGGCGAGGAGGTCTTGAAGGTCTCCGCGGCCGGGCGGGGGCGGTAATTGCCCGTGCGGAAGAACTCGTCCAGCACGTCGTTCTCGTTGGTGGCCACCACCAGGGTGTCGATGGGCAGGCCCATCTGGCGGGCGATGTGGCCGGCGCAGATGTCGCCGAAGTTACCCGTCGGCACGGAGAAAGAGACCTTCTGCTGGTTGTTGTCGGTCACCCTCAGCCAGCAGGAGACGTAGTAGACCACCTGGGCCAGAAGCCGCGCCCAGTTGATGGAGTTGACCGCACCGATCCGGTAGTCGCGTTTGAACTGCGCGTCCGCGGCGACGGCCTTGACCACGTCCTGGCAGTCGTCGAAGACGCCGTCCAGCGCGATGTTGAAGATATTGGGGTCGTCCAACCCGAACATCTGCGCCTGCTGGAACGGGGTCATGCGGCCGGCCGGGGTCAGCATGAATACCCGGATGCCGGGGCGGCCGCGCATGGCGTATTCCGCCGAGGATCCGGTGTCGCCGGAGGTCGCGCCCAGGATGTTCAGCGTCTCTTCCCGGCGCGCCAACTCGAACTCGAAGAGCTCGCCGAGCAGCTGCATGGCCATGTCCTTAAACGCGGCCGTCGGCCCCTCCGACAGGTGGCCGATGAAAAGACCGTCGCCCAGCTCGGTTACCGGCACGATCTCCTCGGAAGCGAACTTCGGGTAGGTATAAGCGCGTGCGGCGATCTGCTCCAGGTCTGCCGGGTCGATATCGTCGATATAAAGCTTCAGCACCTCGGCGGCGACCGCGGCGTAGCCTTCCTTATCGGCCAGGGCGCGCCAGCTGCTCAGCAGCTCATCATCCAGCTGCGGGTAATGCTCCGGGAGGTACAAACCGCCATCCGGGGCGAGCCCGCCTAGCAGAATGTCGGTAAATTTGGCCGGAACCTGGTCCACATCACGCGTCGAAATATAATCCACGCGGCTAAGTCTAGCGGTTAACAGTGTGCTCGGCCCCCTTTTTATCCCCCGCTTTGGGCGCACCCACAGCTGCGGCTTCCGCGCCGGTGCCCAGTCGACAAAAACTCGTGCGGTAGTAAACTAAGCGGCCATGTCGACTCCTGAGAATCACCGCCCCAACCCGCGGGAAGTCATCACCATCAAGGCGCTGTATGTCTGGGTGGCCGCGGTGCTGGTCTACATCGTGGCGATTACCGGGCGCACCTCCTTCGGCGTGGCCGGCGTCGACGCCATCGAGCGTTTCGGGGTCGACGCCTCCCGGATCGCGGTGTTTACCTCCGTACAGGTCGGCGTCTACGCCCTGGCCCAGATCCCCACCGGCATTGCCATCGACCGCTTCGGGCCCCGCAACATGCTGGTCGTCGGCGCGGTGGTGATGGGTATTGGCCAAGTCATTTTGGGCTTTACCACCCACTACTGGGTGGCCATCGGCGCCCGCGTGCTGATCGGCGGCGGGGATGCGACCGCGTTCCTGTCGGTCATGCGCATCCTGCCCTACTGGTTCCCGCTGCACCGCACGCCAATGCTCACTCAGGTCACCGGCTCCATGGGCCAGCTGGGTCAGTTCACCTCCGCGGTCCCCTTCCTCTGGTTACTGGGCGCCACAGGCTGGACGGCGGCGTTCGTCAACCTGGGCGCGGTGGGCATTATCATCGCGCTGGCCGCGGCCGTCGCGGTGGCCGATTCCCCGGAAAAGGCCGGCGTCTACGAGGAACAGGTCGTCGAGGTCCAGCCCAACTCCCAGGCGCTGTCCATCCCCCAGCGCCTGAAATCCGTGGTGACCTCCCCGGTGGCCTGGCAAGCGTTTTTTATCCACTACTCCAACCTGTTCTTTCAGATCGTCGTGGTGATGATGTGGGGCGTGCCGCTGATGACGCTGGGCATGGGCCTGTCGGAGGCCTCCGCCGGCCTGGTCCTCACTATTAACTCCGTCTTCCTCGTGCTCATCGGCCCGCTGCACGGCAAGGTCTCCGCGCGCACGGGCAATGCCCGCGACCTGATCGCCGTCGGCTTTTCCACGCTGCACGTGCTGTTCTGGGCGTGGTTCTTTTCCGCTTCGGAACCGCGCGGTTTGGCCGCCGCCTTAGGCTTCGCCTTCATCATCGCCCTGTGCTGCCCGTCCGCGAACTACGGCTTCGACCTGGTCCGCGAGCACCTGGGCCGCGACGTGGTGGCCACCGCCACCGGCCTGGGCAACATGGGCGGATTCATCGCCGGCATGCTGGGCGCGCAGTCCTTCGCCTTCCTGCTGGATTCCCATTCCCAGGGCGCGGCCTACGAGTGGGGCGACTTCCGCTACGCCGCGTGGGCCATCCTGGCGGTGTGGTCAGTCGGCGTTATTGGCATTCTGGTCACCCGCTGGCTGCGCCGCGGCGAAGAAGAACCCGGCCCGCGCATCCGCATTACCCGCCTGCCGGAATAACCGCTTCCGGCGGCAGGCCGCGCGGTCTAAGCCGCGCGGCGAGTCTGGTCAGTTGGCCTCTTCGCCTATCTCCGGGCGGGTCAGAAACTCCGCGACCGCTTCCGGGGCCTCAATGAATTCCTGGGTGGCCCGATACGCGTCGGTGTCGCGGTAGGCCACGTCCTGCACGCCGAAGTCGTCGAACTGGAAAATCTCCGCCCCGGGTGTGCCCAACAGGATGGGCGAGTGCGTGGCGATGAGGAACTGGGCGCCGCGCTCGACGGCCTGGTCGATTTCTGCGAGCAGGGCCATCTGGCGGATAACCGACAAGCCCGCCTCCGGCTCGTCCATGAGGTAAAGCCCGCGGCCGTCGACGTATTCGCCGAGGACGTCGAAGACGGATTCGCCGTGGGAGCGTTTCATCAGGTCCACGCCCCGGGCGAGGTTGTTACGCCCGGCGGCCCGCGTGGCCTCGTCGCGCAGCAGGTCGAAGTGGGTCTCGTTGCGCAGGTAGTACCCGCGCAGGAGCGTCTCATCGAAGCGCAGGGTCAGCCAGTGGGACAGCTCCGACTCCGTGTTGGTCCCCTTCACCTCTTCGGGCTGGAGCGGGCCGCCCCGCCCGCTGAAACCGGCACTCAGGGCGATGGCCTCCAGCAAGGTCGACTTGCCGGCGCCGTTTTCGCCGGCGAAGAACGTCACCGGGCTGCGAAAATCGATTTTGCCGAACTCCAGCAGGTAGCGGGTTATCGGCAGCTGCCACACATAGGCGCTCCCGGGCCGGTGCCGGCGCTGCTCGAAAGTCCGGAACGCTACCGTTGTCAGCATCTCGAGCCACGACCTTCCCTAATAGAGTCCGCGCAGCCGGGCAGGCAGCGCGTTTGCCATCCGTTCAGCCAGCCCAGTTTCGGCGCCGCCAAGGGGCAGCGCGCTGGCTGGGTGCAGCTCTACCCTACTGGTAAAAGGCAGGTACGTTTCGACGTTTCCGGCCCCGGCCACCACGAAGTCGTTGACCGTGGCCGCCATGGCCACGCCGCCCAAGATGGGTACTCCCAGCGCGATTGCCAACATGCCGAGCGTCTGCCAGCGCCTGCGGACAGTGTAAGAACAGGACATAAAACGTTACCTTTCCGTTATCTTCTAGGGGAAAGAATAAGCGTCGCATCTGTGTAGGCGGTGGCGGCTTCCTGCTATCTCGCTGCCGGTTGCCCGGCCCTGGCCCGCAGGGCCGGATGCAGCCCGCGCTACTGGTCGTCGTTGCTGGCCACCAGCGGGCCGGACTGGCCCTCGATAAGTCCCTCATCGAAGGCCTTGAGCACCGCTTGGGCCTCGTCCTCGTTCAGGCGGCCCTCGCTGACGGCGGTGTCCATAACCGCCTCGAGCTCCTCCCGGGACTGCTCCCGGCTATCGCCTGCCTCGAAGGCCTGCTTGGGCATGGCGGCCTCCGGGATGCCCAGGGCTTCGGCTAGCTCGACCAAGCGGTAGCCCGGGCGCGGTTCCTCGTCGTCGTCCTCGGACGCGGTGGTCTCCGGTCCGGTGACCTGCGAGGCGGCGTCGCCGACCGTGCGCCCCTGGTGCGTGGTGTTCAGCGGCCACATGAACCAGGCCGCCACTAGGGCGAAAATCAGAGCCAGGACAACCACGGCGCCAGTGACGACCCACTGCTGACGATGGGCGTCCGCCTGCCCGCTGACCGCCCGCGCGGCCCCGGCCGGCTCCTCTGCCCGGGTGCGCTGAGAGGGCGCGGTGGGTTCTGTGCCTGCCATGCTGGCCCCTTGCCTGAACTAATAGAAAACCGAATGAACAAATACTAGTACTGAACTCTCGGGAATTCTAGCGCCTAGAAGCGCCCGAAGCTATCACCGCGGCGCGGCGGTTCCTGCCGGCCGCTCAAGATATCGATCACGCTGCGGATGGCCTGCTCGCCCACCGGGCCGAATCTGGGCTTGCACTCGTCGACGCCGCGGCCGTCCTCGTCGACCACCTGGTGGGGCGCGTCAGGACGGTTGTGCCCAGCCGGGCCCTCGATGGTGATGACGAGCGTGTCGTCTTCTACCTTCAGCTCCGTGTCCGCGCCCGCGCCGGCCGCGCGCGCCGACTCCATAAACCCGCTCAGATCGCGAAACGTCGCCGCCGAAAGTTCTAAAGAAATCTGCAGCGCCATGGTGTTTTCTCCTCTTCTCCTGGTCCGCTGTTTGTGGGGCTAAGTCGCTGTGCTGCCGCGTCCGCGGTGGGGCCACGTGCTGGGCCAGCCACCGTGGACGGCACACCCTAGTCTAGGAAGACGAACGCGGCTTGCCTAGGCAAAAGCCGACTTTGCCAGCAAAATCAGGGCGAAATCCGGGCGACCCCCTAGGGGCATTGGTGCCGCCTGTTAGTCGTGCTCGAAGGATTCAGCCTCGCCCCAGAAAACCTCGTCGACCACCCGCCGGGCGTGCCGGGTCAGCTTCAAGTAGGCCTCCAGAAATTCCTGGTTGCCCTCCGGCGCCCAGCCGGCCGCACCGGCCACCTGGGCCAGCTGCGGGCCCGGCTGCGGGAGCTGGTCCACGCGCTTGCCGCGGACCAGGACAAGGGCGTTGCGGGCATCGGTAGCCATCAGCCACGCCTCCCGCAGGCTAGAGACCTGCTCGGCATCAAGCACCTCGCACTGCTCCAGCGCGTCGAGTCCCCGCAGCGTCGAGGGGTCGTGCAGCTGGGTGAATTCGTGCGCGTGCATCATGGTCAGCAGCTGGACTGTCCACTCGATGTCGGTCAGCGCGCCGCGGCCCAACTTGGTGTGGGTGTTGCGGTCCGCCCCGCGCGGCAGGCGCTCGTTGTCCACGCGCGCCTTCATCCGCCGGATGGCGCGGATGGTGGCCTGACTCACTCCCTCGCTGGGGTACCGGAAGCGGTCGATGACCTCCAGGAACCTCTCCCCTACGTCCTTGTCGCCGGCCACGAAGGCCGCGCGCAGCAGCGCCTGCATCTCCCAGGGCTCGCCCCACTGGTCGTAGTAGCGCTCGTAGGAGGCGATGGTGCGCACCACCGCCCCGGATCGGCCCTCCGGGCGCAGTCCCAGGTCTACCTCCAGGGGCGGATCACCCGAGGGCTTGGACAGCCGGCGGCGCATCTTGTCCACGATCCCGATCGCCCACTTGATGGCGGCGGTCTCGTCCACGCCCGGCGCGGGTTCGGCCACTATCATCACGTCCGCGTCCGAGCCGAAGCCCAGCTCCATACCGCCCAGCCGGCCCATGCCGATAACGGCGATCCGCGCCGGCGGGCGCACCGGCTGCGTGGCCGTTGCCCCGTCGGCAGCGTCAGTACCTTCCGTGCCGTCGGGGTCTTCGGGGGTGTCGGCCACTGCTTCTTCCTGAGCGCGCAGCCAGGCGCGGATCTCGGCGCGCAGAGCGGCTTCCAACACCGCGTCCCAGACCAGGGACAGGTCCCGACAGACCTGCTCGACCGGCATGAAGCCCAGCAGATCCGCGGCGGCAATGCGCGCCAGCTCCACCCGGCGCAGGGAACGCGCCACAGCCACCGCCTTGTCCGGGTCGGCGTGCCGCTTAGTGGAGTTGACCAGGGCCTTGAAGGCCTGCTCCGGCTGGGCGTCCATGAGCTTCGGCCCGGCGGCGCCGTCGGAGAGCAGCTTGACGGTATCCGGCGCGGCGATGATGAGGTCCGCGGTGTACGGCGAGGTACCCAGGATCTTCATCAGCCGCTGGCCGACGATGCCCTCGTCCCGCAGCATCCGCAAAAACCAGGTGCGGTCGAAGGCCGCCTCCGACAGCTTGCGGTAGTTGAGCAGGCCCATGTCCGGATCGGCGGTGGCAGACAGCCACTCCATCAGCGTCGGCAGCAAGATCGCCTGGATCTTGGCCTTGCGGGAGCTGCCCGCCGCCAGCGAGGTCAGGTGCTCGAAGGCGCGATCCGGGTAGTTGTACCCCAGGGCGGCCAGTTGCAGCTTCGCGGCCTCGGGCGAGAGCTTGAGCTCCGCGGAACTCATGGAGACCACCGAGTTCAGCAGCGGGCGGTAGAACAGGCGCGAGTGCAGCTGCGAAATCCGGTGGCGGATGGTGCGCAGCGTCGCCGCCATCATCTGGGCGGCGGAACGCTGGCCCGTGGGCGTGAAACCCGAGATCTTGGCCAGCCACTTCCACGCGTCCGCGTCATCGTTGGGCGGCATGGTGTGGGTGCGGCGGAAACGCTCCAGCTGCAGGCGGTGCTCGAGCAGCCGCAGGAATTCATAGGCCTCGATGAGCTGGTTGCCATCCTCGCGGCCCACGTACCCGGCGCTGACCAGGGCGGCCAGGGAATCGACGGTAGACAGCACGCGCAGGCTCTCGTCGGAGCGGCCGTGGACCAGCTGCAGCAGCTGGATGGCGAACTCCACGTCCCGCAGGCCGCCCGAGCCCAGCTTCAGCTCCCGGGCGCGCAGATCCTCGGGCACGTTGTCGAGCACGCGCCGGCGCATGGCCTGCACGTCTTCCACGAAGGACTCGCGCTGGGACGCCGACCAGACCATCGGCCCGATGCGCTCCAGGTAGTCCTGGCCCAGCGGCAGGTAGCCGGTCTGCGGGCGGGCCTTGAGCAGCGCCTGGAACTCCCAGGTGTGCGCCCAGCGCTGGTAGTACTTCACGTGCGAGTCCAGCGTGCGCACCAGGGCCCCGGACTTGCCCTCCGGGCGGAGGTTCGCGTCCACCTCGAAAAAGCACTTGGTGCCGATCTGGATGAACTTCGAGGCCACCCTCGTGGCCTTGCTCAGCTTGGCGTCGCCGTCCTCGCTCAAGGGCTCGGCCACGAAGATGACGTCGACGTCGGAGATGTAATTAAGCTCCCCGGCCCCGCACTTGCCCATCGCGATGACGGCCAGCTGGCTATCCAGCGGCTCCTCGCCGTAGACCGTTGCCGTGGCCACCGCCAGCGCCGCGGTCAGCCCCGCGTCCGCCAGCGCCGTGGTCAGCTGGGTGACCGTGGAGTATTCGATGCGCGGCTGCGGGCGGGATTGCCCCTTGCGCGAATAGAACGTGCCCGCTAGGTCGTGGCTGGCCACGCGCATCATCAGCGTCCGGTACGTCGACTTCAGCGCCCGCGCGGCGTCCTGCCCCGTCGTTCCCGCCACGTAGCTGCCCGGGGAGGTTAGCTGCACACTCGCCGTGTCCGGCCGGTCGAGTTCGGCCACAAACTGCGCGGGGCGGGCATCGACCGCGCCCAAAAGCTGCGCGAGCATCTCCTCCGGCTCCGGCAAGGGCTCGGCCAGCTGGCGCCACAGCTCCGGCTCGGCGGCCAGGTGATCCCCCAGCGCCGTCGATGCCCCCAGCAGCGCCAGCAGCCGGACCCGCAGCGCCTCGTTCGCGCGCATCTGCTGGTCCAGCTCACGACCGGAATCATCCAGGCCCTGATAAAGGCGCATCACCGTGTTCAGCGCCAGATCCGGGTCCCCGGCCGCGGCCAGGCACCAGAGCAGCTCGGTCGATTCGGCGTTGCTCCAGCCCAACCACTCCAGGTCGGCTGCCGCGTTCGCCCGCGTCAGCCCCAGGGTGGCCGGGGAAGGTACCGTCGCGCGCACAGTCAATTGCCCCTTTCGCTTGGTTGTTAAAGGCTTAGTAGTTCAGGTTGTGGCGCAGCTCGAAGGAGGTGATCTGGCGCTGGTAGGCGTGCCACTCATCCCACTTCGAGCGCAGGAAGAACTCGAAGACGTGCTCACCCATGACCTCGGCCATGAAATCGGACTTTTCCAGGTGGCGCAGCGCCTGGTCCAGCGACATGGGCAGGTCCTTGTAGCCCATCGCCCGGCGCTCTCGGCGCGTCAGCTGGTGCACGTCGTCCTCGGCCGGGTCGCCCAGCTCGTAGCCCTCCCGGATGCCCTTGAGCCCGGCAGCCAGCAGGACGGCGTAGCCCAGGTAGGGGTTCATCGCGGAATCCACCGATCGGATCTCCACCCGGCGCGACTCCTCCTTGGTCAGCCGGTAGGTCGGCACGCGCACCAGCGCCGAGCGGTTGGACACGCCCCAGGTCGCCGAGCCCGGGGCCTCCGAGCCGAACATCAGGCGCTTATACGAGTTGACCCACTGGTTTGTCACCGCGGACATCTCATTGGCGTGCTCCAGGATGCCGGCGATGAACTGCTTGGCCGTCGTCGACAGCGAAAACTCATCGTCCGGGTCGTGGAAGGCGTTGGACTCGCCCTCGAACAGGGAAAGGTGGGTGTGCATTCCGGAGCCGGAGTATTCCTCGAAGGGCTTGGGCATGAACGTGCCGCGCACGCCCAGGTCGGCGGCGACCTTCTTGATGACGTAGCGGAAGGTCATGATGGAATCCGCCATGGTGATAACGTCCGCGTGCCGCAGGTCGATCTCCTGCTGGCCCGGCGCGGTCTCGTGGTGGCTAAACTCCGTGGCGATGCCGAGTTCCTCCAGGTACAACATGGCCTGGCGGCGGAAGCGCGGGGCGGCATCCTGGGTGGCCTGGTCGAAATAGCCGCCGTTATCGGTCGGCAGCAGGTCTTCTGCCTCGGGACGCTGCTGCAGTAGGTAGAACTCGATTTCCGGCGAGGCCATGCAGGTAAAACCCTCGTTGGCCGCCGCGGTGACCTGCCGGCGCAGGATGTGGCGCGGGTCCACCATCGACGGCTGCCCATCGGGCTGGGCGATGTCGCAAAACATCCGCGCGGACTGCAGCTCCGGCTCGTCGCGGTCGAAGGGCATGATCTGGAACGTAGACGGATCCGGCAGCGCGATTGTGTCGGATTCCGAGATGCGCGAAAAACCTTCCACGGAGGATCCGTCAAAGCCCACGCCTTCCTCGAAGGCGGATTCCAGCTCGGACGGGCTCATCACCACGGACTTGAGCGCGCCCAGGATATCGGTGAACCACAGGCGAATAAACCGGATATCCCGCTCTTCGACGGTACGCAGCACGAATTCATGTTGGCTGTTCATGGAACCCACCTTAGTAGGCCGGGCTCACCAAAGCGGGCTTTGTCGCGGACCAGTCCGGTGGGCCATTGCAGGGTGGTCACATTGCCCGCCTGCGGCCAGTAAGCGGGGGTGGCCAGCAGGGGAAGCGGCTGCCAGTGCCCCTTGGCCCGCGTGGTCGGATAAGGCCACCGCAGCACCTACTGAATTTGGGAATTTTAGACCCTAAACAACGAAAGGAACTTTTAGCCCATGCGTTTTAGCTACCACCGCCGCCTTGAGCAATTAGCCGACTTCCTCATCCTCGTCGCCCGCGCCGGCTGGCGGCCGGAGGATCTGATCCACATCTGCGGGCCCTATACCCACCAGACGGTCTTTTACGCCGCCGCCCGCATCCCGGCACATGTGACCAGCCCGGCACTGCGGCACGCCTGGTTGACCATCGGCCCGCCGACCGATCCCACCGTCCCGGACAAGGCCATCGACCAGCTCTTTGAGGATTTCAAGTCCCTGCCCAGCCTGCCCGACTGGGAGCTTCTGGATCCTTCTCAGGCCGCCGAGGCCGCCATGACGTCGGCGCAACGCAAGGCCGCCGGCAAGGTGGACGCCCTGTTGCGCAAGGCCGAGTCCACCGAGTTTCTGGACGAGGCGGAAACGCTCATCGCCAAGGCACAGCAGCTGCGGCAGGAATACCGCCTAGCGGAGGCCTCCGCCGGCGCGGAGACAGAAATGCCTTGTATTGCCCACCGCGTGCACCTGCATGCGCCCTGGGTGGCCTACCAGGCTGTACTGCTCAGTGTTATCGCCGCGGCGAACTCGGTCACCGCCTTGCTGGTGGACAAGCGCGGCCTGGCCGTGCTGGTGGGCGCTCCCGACGACTGCGCGCATACCGTGGACCTGTTTGCCAACCTCAACCGCCAGTGCGATTGGCACATGCGCAACGGCGCGGACGCGGAAATGGCCAAGTACTTCAGCCAGACCGCCTCTTACCGCCGCAGCTTCCGCTTGTCCTATGCCGCGCGCATTTCCGAGCTCCTCGAGGAGGCCAACCGCGTCGGTGCGGCCAACGCCGACGGGGACCCGGATGGCGACGGCCTCCTGCCCGTCCTAGCCGAGCGCATGGCCGCCGCCCAGGACGCACTGCAGCAGGTCTACCCGCACACCAGCCAGTCGAGCCTGTCGATGAACAACCCGCTGGGCGCCGGCGCCGGGGCCAGCGCCGCGGAACGCTCCCACTTAAGCGGCGACTCCTCCGGACTCGCGCCCCACCAGCGCGCGCTGAGCGCCTAGCCCCCGTTGTGGGGCCTCAGGCGGGCCCGGTGGTTGCCCACGTTTTCCGGATTCCGCGCCGGCGGGTGATGGCCCCGGTACGGAGCAATATTTAGCCGGGTATGATCGCAGCTAATAGGCACAGCAGTCTTTACAAGGAAAGGGCACCCATGGCAACCAGCAGTTTCCTCGAGATCGAGACGAAGTTCGCAGTCGCGGAATCCACCCCCACCCCGGATCTGACGCGCCTGGCCCACGTCGCCGGGTATGGGGCATCCACCGAACAGTCCCTATCCGCCATCTACTACGACACCGAGGACCTGCGGCTGACCCGCAACAAGATCACCCTGCGGCGCCGCACCGGCGGCAAGGACGACGGCTGGCACATCAAGCTGCCCGGCTCGACCGGCCGCACCGAGGTCCGCGCCGAGCTCGGCGAGCCCGTCGACGGCGAATACCGCGTCCCGGCGGAACTGCTCAGCCATGTGCGCGCCATCGTGCGCAACCACCCGGTCTCCCCCATCGCCCAGGTTGATAACAACCGCACCGAGACCCTGCTGCTGGGCAACGACGGCCGCCCGGTCGCCGAGTTCTGCGACGACCACGTCACCGCCTGGAGCTTCCTGCCCGGCGGCCAGCAGTCCACCTGGCGCGAGTGGGAGCTGGAGCTGGCCGCGGAAACCGCCGGCACCGACCGCGGCAGCGAGCTCATCCGCTCTGCTACCTCCCTGCTCATCGGCGCCGGGGCCCGGGTGTCTGCCTCCCCGTCGAAGCTGTCGTCTGCCCTCGGCCGCTCCAAGGACCAGGCTCCGCTTCCCCCGGCCCTGCGCACCCCGGACGTGGAGGAAGACTCCCCGGCCGCCGCCGTCGTCGAGGCTCTGCAGGCCAACCGCGACAAGCTGGTCGAATACGACCCGAAGGTCCGCGCCGACGAGTGGGATTCCGTCCACCAGATGCGCGTGGCCACCCGCGAGCTGCGCAGCCACCTGCAGACCTTCCACGGGATCGTGGCCGGCCCAGAGATCGAAAAGATCGAGGCCAACCTGAAGGAGCTGGCCGGCATGCTGGGCGTTGCCCGCGACGCCGAGGTCGTCGAGGAACGCTGGCAGTCCCTGCTGGAGGAGGAAGACTCCGACACCCTAGATGAGACCACCCGCCGGCACATCGCCCACGACATGGGCACCGCCTACCGCCGCGCCCACCGTCGCGTCATTGGCGCCCTCAACTCCGACCGCTACCTCGAGCTGCTCGACTCCCTCGACCAGCTGCTTGCCCACCCGCCCGTCGTGGAGGCTCAGCCGGCCGAAACCGAGCCGGAGGCGGCCGCCGATGCCCCTGCCCCGGCCGGCGGCGAGGACACCACCTCCGCCGCGCCCGCGGAAATTGCCCCTGCCGAGGCGGAGTCCGACAAGTCCGAACAGGCCGAGCAGACCAAGCAGACCGAGCAGGCTGAGCAGGCCGAGCCCGAGGACATGGAAACCGTCATGGCGCGGCACCTGGCCAAGGCCTACCGCAAGCTGGTCAAGCGCCACGAAAAGGCGGTTTCCAACTGGGATAATGAAGAGCTCAGCCTGCACGAGCGCGAAGATTACTTCCACGACATGCGCAAGGCCGCCAAGAAACTGCGCTACGCCGCTGAGGCGGCGGGCTCGGCGACCAAGCTCAAGACCAAGCGCCTGTACAAGGCCTGCAAGCAGATGCAGTCGGTGCTGGGCGACTTCCAGGACTCGGTGACCTCCCGCGACAAGCTGCTAGAGCTCGCGCAAGCAGCCCGCAGCCGGGGCGAGGACACCTTCGGCTACGGGCTGCTGTACCAGCGCGAACGCCAGATTGGCCTGGAGGCATTGGAGGACTACTCCGAGTCCTTCGACCAGATTAAGGCGGCGTTCAAGCCGCTGAAGAAGAAGCTGAAGTAGATTACTTATCCCACTGGGCGGGCTTGCCCCAGTCGTCTTCTGCTTCCTCGGCTTCATCGGCCGCGGCGTTGCGCTCCGCCGCGGTCTTGAGCGCGTTGCGGGCCTCTTCCTCGGACGAGTACGGCCCCATCCGGTTGTCCCAGGAATCCTGCGGCCCCTGGGTGACTTCACCGGTAGACGGGTTGAAATACCATCGCGAATCCTGCTCGGCCATGGGCTAATCCTCCTTGGTTGACGGGGGTTATTAAGCGATTTAGCGCGGGTTATCGCCCGCGGGATCCCACAGTACTCATCGGGAGTTGTCCGCGCCGCTAGAATGTTTCTGTTAGGACTTCTCGCCCGCCCGCGCCTCATCCCCGCTGAATCTTCGTCACCGAGGTCGCTGGCGCTGGGCCGGCGAGTGCGACCGCTAATGAAGGAGTATCCCCCGCAATGCCATTTTGGCCCGCCCCGACCGACCATGTCGTCGACAAAGCCCGCGCCGCCCACCACCAACGCGTGGGTGTAGAAGCCGCCCACGTGGCGAGCGCACCGGCGACCTGGCTGCTCATCGGTGAGCACGTTGACCACTACGGGGGCATCGTTGCCGCAGGGCTTTCAGATCTGCGCGCCGCCGCGGCGGTTAGCCCGCGCGAGGATTCAACCATCACCGTGACCTACCGCGTCGACGGCCCCGGCGAACCCCAGGTGCGCGAGGAATCGACGACGCTCGACACCCTGTCCCAGCTGGCCGCGGCGCAGCAGCCCGGCGTCGACGAGGCTGGCCAGCCGGTCCCGCCGCCGTTCCCGACGGGTGGGCTGGCCGAGCGCTTCGGCGGCGTGGTCAGCACAATGGTCTCCCGGCAGTTGCTCTCCCGCGAGACCACCGGAGTGGACATCACCGTGGTCACTGACATCCCTGCTTACTCCGGCCTGGGTGGACTGGCGGCCGCCGATGTCGCCGTGGCCCTAGCCATGCTGGGCGGCAACGAGGATCCCCACGATGCCCCGCTGCGCGCCCGCCTAGCCGAGGTCTGCTCCCAAGCCGTCAATTCCTTCGCCGCCCTGCCGGCGCTGCGCGCCCGCCACACCGCGGCCCTGCGCGGCAACGGCCGGCAGGTTTCCATCATCGACTACGCCGACGGTTCCGTTACCCAGGCCCCGCACCCGCTGGGCGACAAGCTGCACGCCTTCCTCGTCGCGGTCCCGGACTCCACCCCGGACCCGCAGATTGGGGTTGACCTGCGCATCCGCCAGCGCTTCGTCGACAACGCCTGCCACGCTTTCGGCACGGAGAGCCTGCGCCTGCTGCCGGACGCGTCCTCGCGCGTTCTGGACTGGTTGGACGCGGTCCACGAGGTGCACCCGGAACAGGATCACCCCGAGCACGCCGATGCCGCCAGCTGGCTCGGTTTCTACGCCGCCGAGACCGACCGCGCCCTGGGCATCGCGCGCTCGCTGCGCTCCCGCCGCGGCGCGGACTTGCTGCCGCTCCTCCACCAGTCGCAATCGGCGCTGGGCAGCATCTACCACCTGCCGGTGGCTGCCGAGGTCGCCGAGCTGGTCACGGCCCGCGGCGCGGTGGAAGCCCGAGCGGCCGCGGCCGGCGTGGCCAACTCGGTCATCGCCTACGTGCCCGCCGAACGCGCGCAGAATTTCTCTCAGGATCTCGCCGACGACGGCCTGCTCGTCGTCCCGGTCAACCCCGGCGAGCCCGCCGCCTAATCGACCGGTCCTAGTCGGCCGGTTCTAGTCAGCCGGCCAGGCGAATCGCACCGCGCGCTCTTCCGGCTCCGCGGTGACCAGGGAAACCGAGGTCTCGCTGCCCGGCTCGGGCGCGCCCACGCACTGCCCGATGACCGGGGGCTCGTTGACCAAAAGGCGGGCGGTCTCGCGCTCGGCGTTGCTGGAGAGCACCACCGCCGAGAAGTTCGTGCCCACCCACGGCTCCAGGACCGTGGCCTCGGTCAGCTGCAGGCACGCCTTGTCCACCTGGGAGGCCAACTGGGAGCTCCGCCGCATCGATGCCACCGCCTCCTCACCGTCCGCCTGCCCCCACTCGGGGACGTCGGTGCCGGCGCAGATAGCCAGGCAGACCTCCAATCCGAACCGGTCGATGAGCCGGCGCAGCGGCGCGGTCACGTGCGCGTAATAGCCGCCGATGCCCGCGTGGATCTGCCCCTCGTCTCGCCCCAGCAGGGCGTAGTCCGCCCCGCGCAGTAGCCGCAGAGCCTCGCGCATGACCGCCATCCCCCGAGGTGAGCTGGCATCCACCCCGCGCAGGAACTCGGAGATGCTAAGCTCGTTCAACTCGAAGCCTAGGGCGCGGGCCTCGGCGCGGAACTCCTCCTCGGCCTCGGGGCTGGCACCTGGCAGGGTGCGCAGGAAACCCACGCCGTGGCTGTGCATAAGCTGGCCCGCGCACATGCCGGCCATCAGGGAAATCTCGGAGTTATAGTCCATGACCTCGTGGCGCGGCTCGATCTCTAGCTCGAAGCGCCCGTCGGCGTCTTCGACGACCCGCTGCGACGGGATGCGCAGCGAAATCGCCTCGCGCCGCAGCGCGGAGGCCTGCCGCAGCTGACCTACCTCCGGCAGCAGGCGGATGGCCGAGTTCATCCGCCCGTGTACTAGGTCCTCGTGGACGCCGTCGTAGTCCAGCCGCGCCCGGGAGCGTACGAGGGCGCGCTCGACGAAGAAGTCGGTCACCTCCCCGTCCGTGTCCAGGCCGAAGCTGAAGAGCACGGCCGGCCGGTCCACGCCCTCCAGCAGGGACGCGCGGTCCTCAGACAGCACGGGCGGGTGCAGGCGGGCCGGCGAATCCGGCAGGTAGATGGTCTGGCCGCGGGCCATGGACTCCGCGTGCACGGCCGCCGGCGCCCCTTCGCCGGCCCCGCCCAGCCAGGCGCCCACGTCGGCAATGGCGTAGTAGACGTGGTAGCCGCCCGCGGTCCCGCTGGTGATGTAGACGGCTTGGTCCAGGTCCTTGGAGCCCGGCGGGTCGATGGTGACCAACGGCAGGTCGCGGGCGTCTCGGCGGCTGGCGGCAAATTGATCGACCGCCGCGCGGGCCTGGTCGGTGACGTGTTCGTTGAAGTCGCGGGAGACCTGGAATTCCGCGGCGACGTTATCAAAGTCCAGCGGCGCAGCATACAGCTTCATACCGGCTCATTGTTCCACAGGCGCCCCACTCCCGCGCGCCAGTGTGAGCGACGGAAAATGGAAAGGTGTGGGGCGAATGAGCCGGCCTGTGAGCCGGATTCTGTCCGCGCGGGGCGGTTGCCCGTCCCCGGCGTGGTAAACATCCATCTGGGTCGACCATTGCTGGCCGCCTCAAGCAGCTACCTTCAGGCTCGGGCGAGCAGCCCTCAAACACCTGATCGGGCCTGCCCAAAAGGCAGGCCGTGATGCCTTGCTCCCGGTGGGGTTTACCCAGCCGCCCCAGTCACCTGGGGTGCTGGTGCGCTCTTAACGCACCGTTTCACCCTTACCTGGATTGCTCCAGGCGGTCTACTTTCTGTTGCACTTGCCCGCGGGTTGCCCCGGGTTGCTGTTAGCAACCACCGTGCTCTGTGGAGTCCGGACTTTCCTCGGCGCCTGCCTGCCCCAACGCGTGGGGCGGTTCATTTGCCGCGTTTACCCGGCCGACTCATTCGCGCGCTTTAGTCTAGTCCGCGCGCGGGCCGGCGTGAAAATTAGCTCTGGCCCGCATCTAGCCCGGACAGGTGGCCGGCGTCGTTGACGCAGCGCACCAGAGCGCCGTCGTCCCAGAACTCCACCTCGGACAGCGAGGCAAGATCCAAAAAGAAGCGATCGAACAGGCTGGGCCCGCCGCCCAGGCCCTGCGCGACAAGCGACTTGATCGGGTTGACGTGGCTCACCAGCACGATGGTCTTGCCCGCATAGCGCTTGACTAGCTTCTTCCGCGCCTGGCGCACCCGGCGGTGCAGCTGCTGCAGGGATTCCCCGCCCGGCGTGGATACCGCGGTGTCTTCCAGCCACTTAGCGTGCAGTTGCGGGTCGCGCTCGTGGGCCTGGTTAAAGGTCAGCTTCTCCCAGGCGCCGAAGTCGAGCTCGATGAGCCCGTCGTCGGTGCCCACGTCCAGGCTCAGGACCTCGCCGACGGCCCGGGCGGTTTCCTGGCACCGGGCCAACGGGGAGGCCACCACCGCCGCGACCTGGCCGTCCTCGCCCGTGCCGAAGCTGCTGGCTAGGGCCTGCGCGGCGGCTAGGGCCTGGCGGCGGCCGAGCTCGGTCAGGGGCGGGTTGGAGTGTCCGGAGTACTGGCGCTGCGCCGACATCTTGGTTTGCCCGTGGCGCAGCAGCACCAGCCGCGTGGTTTCCCCGCGCTCGCCCAGCCAGTCGTTGGGCGCCGGTCCGCCGTGCTCGGTCGTGCCCGCGGCGTGGTCGCCCGTACCCGCATCGCCCTCGATGCCGCCGACGATGCCGACCGCGTGGCCGGCGGCCGCCGCGTCCATGGCGTCGTTGGACAGGGCGTCGGCGACCTTGTTCTTGGCGCGCGGCACCCAGGCCAGCTGGAAGTCGTCCAGGCCGGCTACCAGCTTGTGCGCCTGCATGGCCAGCTTCTGCATGTCGGGGTGCTTGATCTTCCAGCGCCCGTTCATCTGCTCGACGACGAGCTTGGAGTCCATGTAGAACTCGACCTCGGTGGCACCCAGCTCGCGGGCGGCCTCGAGCCCGCGCAGCAGGCCGTTGTACTCGGCGACGTTATTGGTCGACTGCGTGCCGACCACGTAGGCGATGGTGCGCAGCACCTCGCGGCCGTCGGCGGCGTAGACGACCGTGCCGGAGCCGGCCACCCCGGGGTTGCCGCGGGATCCGCCGTCGGCGTAGATGATTACCTTCATGGCACCGGCCGCCTAGGACTGTCGGATGAGGTAGGTGCCGCACTCGGGGCACTGCGGGACTTCGTCGTCCGGCGCGTTGCGCACCGCGGACTGGTCCGCCGGCGGGAGCACGATGAAGCAGCCGCCGCAGGACTTCTGCGCCTTAAACTCGGCGGCACCGACGTTGTTTTCGGCGCGCTGGTCGTCGAAAATCCGCAGCGCCTCGCCCGGCAGCTGACCGCGCAGCTGCTCGATTTCCACGCGCGGGGCCGGCTGGTTGGCGGTCGCAGCCTGGGCGGCCTCCGCGGCGCGGCGGGCCACGTCGAGCTTGCGGGCGGCCTCGTCGCGCTGCGCGCCCTGGGAGTCGCGGTTGTTGCGCAGGGCGTGGATCTCGTTGTGGGCTTCCTGCAGTTCGCTCATCAGGTCAGCGATGCGCGACTTCGCCGCGTAGCGGTCGTGCTCCAAGTCGCGGCGCTTGTCCGGATCCAGCTCGGCGGACAGCTGCTTGCGGTCGTCGCGCTCGCGGGCGCGCAGCTTGCGTTCGTCGGCCTGGATGCGCAGTATCTCGTTTTCCATATCGTCCACGGCCATTTGGGCGGATCCGGCGGAATCCACCAGGCGGGCGTACTCGCGCTCGGCGCTAGCCAGCTCCTCCTGCTCCGGGCTCTGGCACTCCTCGGCGCCGAAGTCGACGGCGCGCTGCAGATTGGCCAGCTTCAGCAGCACGGCCTGGCTCTCAGGTTGCAGCTTCATGTTCTTTATTCTCCTTCCGAATGTAGCGACACGGTCCACGGATCGGTGCGAATTTCTAGGACTTCGCAGTCTAGCCCGGTCTTGCCGGCGACCATGTCGCGTGCCTGGTAAGTCCAGGGGAACTCGCTGGCCCAGTGCGCGGTGTCGATGACCGCGGGGCCGCCGGCGCGCAGGTGCTCGTCGACGGGGTGGTGCCGCAGATCCGAGGTCACGTACACGTCGACGCCTAGTTTAGCCGCCTGGTCCAGGAAGCTATCGCCGGCACCGGAGCTAACAGCCACGGTCTGGATGAGCTGGTCCGGATCCCCGGCCGCGCGCACGCCCCAGACGGTCTCCGGCAGGGCGTTGGCCACCTGCTGGGTAAACTCCCGCAGTGTCATCGGATCCGGCAGGCGGCCCACCCGCCCCAGGCCGCAGGCCTGCTCCAGGTCCACAGGGTTGGCGGTCTCCATGACGTCGTAGGCGGGGACCTCGTAGGGGTGGGCATCGATAAGCGCGGCCCGGATGGCGCTGCGCCGGGACGAAGGCGCGACAAATTCCACGCGGGTCTCGGCCCCTCGGTGGAGGGTGCCGATCTCGCCCTCGGTGGGGTTGGCCCCTGGCAGAGGCTCGAACTGGCCGGTGCCGGCGATGTCGAATGAGCAGGCGCGGTAGTTGCCAATCTGGCCGCCCCCGGCGGCGAAGAGGGCCTCCTTGACCCGGTCGGCAGCGTCGGCCGGCACGTGCACGCCCCACTTGTCTATCACGTCCGGGTCCTTGACCACGATGGGCCGGCCCGGGGTGATGCCGACCAGCTCGGCCAGCTTGTCGTTGACGCCGGGCCGGGCGGAGTCGGCGTTGGTGTGGGCGGCATACAAAGCCACGCCCCCGCTGAGCAGGGTGTGGACGACCTTGCCCTTCGGCGTGTTCGCGGCCACCGAGGTCACCCCGCGCAGCAGCAGCGGGTGGTGGACGACGAGCAGCTGCGCGCCGGCATCGACCGCCGCCTGGGCGACCTCAAGCGTGCAGTCCAAGGCGAAGGCCACCTTGGTGACCGGGGCGTCCGGGTCGCCGCAGACCAGGCCGACGGCGTCCCATTTTTCCGCCAGCGCCGGCGGGTAGGCCGAATCCAGGTGGTGACAGACTTCTCCCACGGTGGCCGTAGTGGTCATACTTTTTATGCTCCTTTAGCGTTGGCAGGTCCTAAAGGTATATCCTAACTGCGTTCTACGGTTGTGTAAGCAGCCCCCACTAATCGAGCTAAAGGTGAGAATTCCCCGCTGATGGTTGTTTCTGAGACTGATCCCCGCCTCCACATCGTCTTCGTCTGCACGGGCAATATCTGCCGCTCCCCCATGGCCGAGGTCATCATCCACGACGCCGTGGAGTCCGCCGGGCTTGACGATGCCGCGCGCATCACCTCCTGCGGCCTCGGCGGCTGGCACGTCGGCCAAGGCGCCGACAAGCGCGCCATCGCCGAGCTGCGCCGCGGCGGCTACGACGGCAGCGCCCACCGCGCCAGCCAGCTGGCCGCCGAGGACCTAGACGCCGACCTCATCGTCGCCCTGGATACCGGCCACTTGGCCACCCTGCGCGACCAGGCCCCGGCTCCGGACAAGGTCGTCCTGCTGCGCGACTTCGACCCGGATTCCGCCCCAGGGTCCTCGGTGGAGGATCCCTTCTACGGCAACGAGGAGGATTTCGCCCGCACCCGCCAAGCCATCGAGGCCGCCGCCGACGGGCTCATGGCTTGGATTCGCGACCATGCCCGTGACTAGACTGGGCATTCGTGGGTACTCGGACTAAGCAGACGGCGCCGGACAGCGAGCCGGTGCGCGCGCGGCAGCAGACAGCATGGTGGAAGACTTTCCTCAAGCCCAGCTGGGTTTTCCTGCTGCTGTTCGTGATCGTGTTTTCCTACCTGGCCTTCACGGTGCTAGCACCCTGGCAGCTGGGCAAGGACGACGACATCGTCGAGCGCAATGAGCACATCACCGCCGCCTATGAGAAGGATCCTGTCCCGGCGGACGAAATCCTGGGTGATAACGGCGCCATCGAAGGCGGCGAGGAGTGGTCGCGCGTTATCCTGCGCGGGCAGTACCTGCCGGACGACGAGGTGCTGGTGCGCCTGCGGCCGGTGGCCTCCGGGCCGTCCTACCAGTCCCTGGTCCCTTTCCGCACCGACGGCGGCCAGACCATCCTGGTCAACCGCGGCTGGGTACCGGCCGGCGAGGCCAACGCCGTGCCGGAAATCGCCCCCGCCCCCAGCGGGCCGCAGGAGATCATCGGCATGGTCCGCCAGCACGAGGCCGAGCATTCCTCCGCCCCCGTCGAGCGCGACGGCTACCCCCAAGTCTATTCCATCAACCCACCCCAGGTCGGCAAGCTTATCGATGCCAACCTCGGACTCGACTACGTCCAGCTCACCGAGGATCAGCCGGGCGTGCTCAACCCCATCCCGATCCCGCAGATGGATCGCGGCAACCACCTGTCCTACGGCTTCCAGTGGATAGCCTTCGGCATCATGGCCCCGCTGGGCCTGGGCTATTTCGTCTGGGCCGAGATCCGCGAGCGGCGCCGCGTCCGCGACGAAGAAGCCGAGATGGCCCAGCTGGACGCCGCCGACGCGCAAGGTGGCCCGGCCACTGACCCGGCCGCAACCGCTGGTTCGACCGCAGCCGCCGCGCCGGAGACCGCGGACGCCAAGGCCGAGGCCGCCGAGGCCCACGAGCGCCGCATGCGCGCCCGCTACGGAGACTCCAAGCCGGACTTCTACTCGAAGTTCGCCAAGCGAAACAAGGAGAGGTTCTAGCGCGCAACGCACGCAAACCTAGACCTCCGCGCGCTCGAAGAGCACCGGGCGTAGCCAGCGCGCGACGAAAACGAGCGCCACAAGGACGGGAACCTCGACCAGCGGCCCGATGGTACCGGCGAGCGCTTCGCCCGAGGCCGCCCCGAAAGTGCCAATCGCCACGGCGATAGCCAGCTCGAAATTGTTGCCCGCCGCAGTAAACGCCACCGATGCCGACTGCTCATAGCCCATACCCACGGCCTTGACCAGTGCCAGTGCTACGGCGAACATCAGCAGGAAGTAGGCAACGAGAGGCAGCGCCACCCGAGCGACCGCCCACGGGTTGTCCACCACCCGCTGGCCCTGGAGGGTAAACAGCAAAACGATGGTATATAGCAGGCCGATGAGCGCCAGCGGAGAAATCTTGGGGAGAAATTTCTCTTCGTACCACGAGCGTCCCTTCGCCCGTTCCCCCACTATCCGGGTGACGACGCCGGCCACCAGCGGGATGCCCAGAAAGACGAGCACGGATCGCACGATGGCACTCAACGAAAACTCCGCGCTGACTGTGTGCCAGCCCAGCCAGCCGGGTAGGACCTCGAGGTAAAACCAACCGAGGACCCCGAACATCGCGATCTGGAACAGGGAGTTGACCGCGACGAGGACGGCGGTGGCATCGCGATCCGCGCAGGACAGGTCCGACCAGACCAGGACCATTGCAATACACCTGGCCAGGCCCACGATGATCACACCGGTACGCAGCGCCGGTTCATCGGCCAGGAAAATCCACGCCAGCGCGAACATCAGGGCGGGGCCCACCAACCAATTGAGCACGATGGACAGCCCCATCAGGCGGGCGTCGGCGGCGATCCGCTTGGCCTTGTCGTAGCGCACCTTCGCCAAAGGCGGGTACATCATCACCAGCAGGCCGATGGCGATGGGCAGCGAGACCCCGCCCATCTCCCAGGACTCCAGTACGCGGCTGAGCCCGGGCGCCCAGTGACTAAGAGCGACGCCGAGGAGCATCGCGGCCAGGATCCAGACGGGCAAGTATCGGTCAAGGAAGGACATCCGCGCGGCAGAGGGCATGCGTACCAGCTTTCCAAGTCTTTAAATATCGACGTTTATCGATATTAAGCTATCGCGCCGTCCCACCGCGGTCAACAGCACCGGAGCGCTATCCTTAGCACCATGTCCTGTCACACGCCCCCGCACCCCCAGCCCGAGTGTTGCGCGCTTGGCAGCGGGCTGCTCAGCGATGCCGAGGCCAACCGCTACGCCACCACCTTCAAGGTCTTGGGCGATCCCGCCCGGCTGACAATCCTGACCCACCTAGGCGCCGCCGGCTGCCCACCCACGGACGTCACCGCCCTCACCGAGATGCTGGGGATGTCGCAATCAACCGTGTCCTACCACCTTAAAAAGCTCTGCGATGCCGGCCTCCTCCACCGCCGCCGCCACGGCCGCCGCGTCGTCCACGAGGTGGCCCCAGACGCCTTCGCCGACCTGCGCGGCGTACTCCAGATCGGCTAGGAACGGCGAGCCCCACCCCTCGCCAGGTGCCATGCAAGGGTATTGAGCTGCAGAAGGCCCTCCCCAGATAACCGGGAAGGGCCTTTAATTCTGTGCGGCCTACAGGGCTCGAACCTGTGACCTATTGGGTGTAAACCAATTGCTCTTCCAGCTGAGCTAAAGCCGCAATGCGCGAAAAGCGCTTTACAAAGACTAGCCCGACGCCGCGAGCTAGTGCAAATTCACCCCGCCAGCTGGCGGTGGGGTTTTATTTCTTGGTGTAGCCGCGACCGACCAGGCAGCTGCCCTGCCAGTCGCCGAGGCGCTCCGCCTTGGTCTGGACCAGGCCGGCCTGCTGGGCGGACTCGGAGATTTCGCCCGGGGCGACGGTGCCCGGCTTGCCCGCACCCGGGGTCAGCAGCCAGATGACCCCGCCCGCGCCCAGCGGGCGCAGGGAGTCGACCAGCCCGTCAACCAGGTCTCCGTCCCCGTCGCGCCACCACAGCACGACGGCGTCACACAGTTCGTCATTTTCTTCTTCGAGGAAATCTTCCCCGATGACGTCTTCGACGGATTCGGAGATTGCCGGATCGCAATCCTCGTCCCATCCGAGCTCTAGGGCAACCATGCCTTTGTCGATGCCCAGCACCTTCGCGTAGTCAGCATGGTCGTTGGTTACGCCCGCAGCGTCCGCCACTGAAATTGTCCTCCTGTGTGTTTAGGGTCCTGGCGCTTCACCAGGCTGTGTCAGGTAGCACTCTACCGCTTAATACTGCAGTTTTCTCACTGTCGCCCTAATTGTGCCCTAGTTGCGGTTTCCGCCCCTTCCCAGTGCGCGACTTAACAGGCTTCACAGATTCTCCATTCCCACTGCACAACGGCACAAATAAAAGGGTAGGTACGATTTGCAACGGCCCGTCCCGCGCGCGCGGAGATAAAGCGCGTATTCTGGACGGCAAAGTGCTTAACTTACTTCAGGAGGCTTTTAATGGCTGAAAAGGACGCCCTGCAGGGGGACTCCAACTTCCCGCTGATTCGCGACGGCGTCGCGTCTTACCTGCACGATAAGGACCCGGAAGAAACCCGCGAGTGGATGCAGTCCCTCGACGGCCTGCTGGACTCTTCCGATCCGGAACGCGCCCGCTACCTCATGCTCCGCCTGTTGGAGCGCGCCACCGCTAAGCGCGTGCAGCTGCCCGCGCTGACCTCGACGGACTTCGTCAACACCATCCCGACCTCGCTGGAGCCGGAATTCCCGGGCGACGAGGAGCTGGAGAAGCGCTACCGCCGCTGGATTCGCTGGAACGCCGCCATCATGGTGCACCGCGCGCAGCGCCCGGGCATCGGCGTGGGCGGCCACATCTCCACCTACGCCGGCGCGGCCCCGCTCTACGAGGTCGGCCTGAACCACTTCTTCAAGGGCAAGGATGATCCGTCCGGCGGCGACCAGATTTTCTTCCAGGGCCACGCTTCCCCGGGTATGTACGCCCGCGCCTACCTGGAAGGCCGCCTTACCGAGGACGACCTGGACGGCTTCCGCCAGGAGGTCTCCCGCGGCGAGGGCGAGGGCCTGCCGTCCTACCCGCACCCGCGCCCGATGCCGTGGTTCTGGGAGTTCCCGACCGTGTCCATGGGTCTGGGCCCGGCCAACGCCATCTACCAGGCCCGCTTCAACAAGTACCTGGAGCAGCGCGGCATCAAGGACACCTCCAAGCAGCACGTCTGGGCCTTCCTGGGCGACGGCGAGATGGACGAGCCCGAGTCCCGTGGCCTGCTGCAGATGGCCTCGCTCTACGAGCTGGACAACTTGACCTTCGTGGTCAACTGCAACCTGCAGCGCTTGGACGGCCCGGTCCGCGGCAACACCCAAATCATCCAGGAGCTGGAGTCCTTCTTCCGCGGCGCCGGCTGGTCCGTCATCAAGGTTATCTGGGGCCGAGGCTGGGACAAGCTGCTCGAGGCCGACAAGGACGGCGCCCTGGTCAACGTCATGAACACCACCTCCGACGGCGACTACCAGACCTTCAAGGCTAACGATGGCGCCTACGTCCGCGAGCACTTCTTCGGCCGCGACGAGCGCACCCTGAAGCTGGTCGAGGATCTCTCCGACGACGAGATCTGGTCCCTGCGCCGCGGCGGCCACGACTACCGCAAGATCTACGCCGCTTACGCGCAGGCGCTGGACAACCACGGCACCGGCAAGCCGACCGTCATCCTGGCGCACACCATCAAGGGCTACGGCCTGGGCCACAACTTCGAGGGCCGCAACGCCACCCACCAGATGAAGAAGCTGACGCTGGAGGACCTGAAGCTCTTCCGCGACAAGCAGGACATCCCGATCTCCGACGAGGAGCTGGAAAAGGATCCGTACCTGCCGCCGTACTTCCACCCGGGCAACGACGCCCCGGAGGTCAAGTACATGCTCGAGCGCCGCAAGGAGCTCGGCGGCTTCCTGCCGGAGCGCCGCGTGGACTACACCCCGCTGAAGGTGCCGGAGCTGTCCAAGCTGCGGTCCGTGATGAAGGGCTCCGGCAAGCAGGAAGTGGCCACTACCATGGCGCTGGTGCGCACCTTCAAGGAGCTCATGCGCGACAAGGAGCTGGGCAAGCGCGTCGTGCCTATCATCCCGGACGAGGCCCGTACTTTCGGCATGGACTCCTGGTTCCCGACGCTGAAGATCTGGAACCCGCGCGGCCAGAACTACGTGCCGGTGGACCACGACCTGATGCTGTCCTACCGCGAGGCCACTGACGGCCAGATCCTGCACGAGGGCATCTCCGAGGCCGGCGCGTCCGCCAGCTTCACCGCGGCGGCGACCTCGTACGCCACCCAGGGTGAGCCGATGATCCCGCTGTACATCTTCTACTCGATGTTCGGCTTCCAGCGCACTGGCGACGCCTTCTGGGCCGTCGCCGACCAGATGGGCCGCGGCTTCCTCATCGGCGCTACCGCCGGCCGCACCACCCTGACCGGTGAGGGCCTGCAGCACATGGACGGCCACTCCCCGGTCCTGGCCTCGACCAACCCGGCCATCGTCTCCTACGATCCGGCGTTCAGCTTCGAGGTGGCCCACCTGGTCCACCGCGGCATCGAGCGCATGTACGGCGAGGGCGAGGGCGAGAACGTCATCTACTACCTCACCGTCTACAACGAGCCGGTCCACCAGCCGGCCGCTCCGGAGGACTTGGACGTCGAGGGCCTGCACGGCGGTATCTACCACTACAACACCGCCGAGGGCGGCTCCCTGCCGGCCAACATCCTGGCTTCCGGCGTGGGCGTGCACGAGGCCCTCAAGGCCCAGGAGATCCTGGCCCGGGACTACGATGTCAAGGCCAAGTTGTTCTCCGTGACCTCCTGGACCGAGCTGGCCCGCGATGGCGCCCGCCGCAACCAGGAGGCCCTGCGTACCGGCAGCGAGCCGACCGAGGCTTTCGCCACCAAGCAGCTCAAGGATCACGAGGGCCCGTTCGTCGGTGTGTCCGACTTCGCCACGGACCTGCAGGAACAGATTCGCCCCTACGTGCCGGGAACTTACATCGTGCTAGGCGCGGACGGCTTCGGTTTCTCCGATACCCGCGAGGCCGCTCGCCGCTACTTCAACACCGATGCCGAGTCCATCGTCGTCGGCGTCCTGGAGGGCTTGGCCCGCGACGGCAAGGTTGACCGCGACGTGGTAAAGAAGGCCGCCAGCGACCTCAAGCTGGACGACCCGACCAGCACCACCCCGAGCGACAGCGAATAATCCCGCTAAGCCGGCAAAAGCCCCACTTCCTAGCGCTTAACAGCACTGCAGGAGGTGGGGCTTCGTGCTGCCTCGGGCCGAAAGACCGGCCTAGACGTCGCTGTAGTTGTCGAGGAGCCGGCTCAGGCACTCGGCGACCTTCTCCGGTTCCTCCAGGATGACCATGTGCCCGGACTCTTCGACGATCTCGAGGTCGGCCTGCGGCCAGTGGTTCAGGATGACCTCGGACTGGCTGCGCGGGGTGACGATATCCAGCCCGCCGACGACGACGGTGCCCGGCAGGCCGGACAGGCGCTCCTGCGCGGCGAACTCGCGGTGCTCCACCAGGTCGTCGAAGAATCCGACGAAGGAATCCAGCGGGGTATCCAGCAGCATCGCGGCGTGGAATTGGATGCGCTCCATCCGCGGAAAGCCCGCCGCCAGCAGCGCCAGCACGGGCGCGGCGAACTGGGCGACCTCGTAGCGCATGTTGTTCATCTTCTCTGGCAGGCGGTTGCAGGCCTTGTACAGCCCGTGCATCAGCGCCGAGTTCAGCACCAGGGCCACCCCGCGCGCGGAGAACCGGCGCATGGAGGTCGAGACCAGCAAAGCGCTATCGATGCGCCCGTAGGTCTTGGCGTCGCAGCGCCGAATCAGGTTGAGCGCGACCATCCCGCCCAGGGAGTGCCCGACGATGACCAGCCGGCCGTGCGGGGCGCGCTCGCGCACGACGGCGAGCACGTCGTCGGCCGCCGAGCTAATCGAGCAGTCCTCGCTGGGCGCCGTGGCCGATTGCCCGTGCCCGCGCAGGTCAACCAGCAGGCTTTTGGCCCGTGGGTAGTGCTCGCGCAGGTAGTCGACCTGCTCGTAGAAGCTCTCGGCGGCCAGGGTGTAGCCGTGGATGAAGACGACGGTGACGTCGGCATCGTCAGCGCCTGCCTCATACCAGGCGATATCGATGCCGTTGCCCGTGCTGGTCCCCTCCGCTAGCAGGTGGGTAAGCCCCGGCGCAGTGCGGTGATCGTGCAGTTGCTCGTAGGCTTTGCGCAGCTGCCGGCGGCCGGACGGCAGGAACCGCTTGCCCCAACTGCGAGCGATGAGCTCGGCCTGGTATCTCCTTCTCATGTTGAGTAATAATCCTATCCGAACCGCCGCGTTTAACCTACTAGACTAGGTCCCATGGCCAACGATCTCACCGCGCAACTTCAGGCGCACTTTTCCTCCGGCCCGGCCGAGGTGTCCACTTCCTCGGCGGGCGACACCTACGGCGAGCTGTGCCAGCTCATCGAATCGGTCACGGGGGTGAATGCCGACGACATCGAGCGCGATAAGGCGCTCCCGGACGTCGACCTGCGCTCACTGACGATGATCGAGCTGACTGTCAAGGCCGAAGAAAAATTCAAGGTCCGACTCGACGAGGAGACCGTCCTAGGCTTTTCGACCGTCGGCGATTTCGTGCAGTATGTGGAGGACCACCAATGATTTCTTACCTGTCTGACATGGACGGCGTGCTCATCCGCGAAGGCGAGATGGTCCCCGGCGCCGACCGCTTCCTGCAGGCCCTCTACGACAACGGCATCGAGTTCATGGTGCTGACCAACAACTCCATGTCCACGCCGCGGGACCTGTCCGCGCGACTGGCGAATACGGGCCTGCGCATCCCGCCGGAACGCATCTGGACCTCGGCGACCGCCACCGCGACCTTCCTGTCCACGCAGGTCAGGGACGGCACCGCCTACGTCATCGGCGAGTCCGGGCTGACCACCGCCCTGCACGAAGCCGGCTGGATCCTCACCGACGCGGACCCGGAGTTCGTCGTGCTGGGCGAGACCCGCACGTATTCCTTCGAGGCGATCACCACCGCCATCAACCTGATCCGGGGCGGCTCGCGGTTCATTGCTACCAACCCGGACGTGACCGGTCCCGCCCCGCAGGGCGTGCTGCCGGCCACGGGCTCGGTCGCCGCGCTGATTACGACGGCCACGGGCCGTCAGCCGTACTACATCGGCAAGCCGAACCCGGTGATGATGCGCTCGGCGCTGAACCACATCGGCGCCCATTCGGAGGACACCGTGATGATTGGTGATCGCATGGACACCGACGTCAAGGCCGGCATCGAGGCTGGTTTGCGCACCGTGCTGGTGCGCTCCGGCATTACTGACGATGCCGAGGTCACCCGCTACCCCTACCGCCCCACGGCGGTGCGTGACTCGGTTGCCGACCTAGCCGGCAACGTCCTCGAACCCTTCTAGCTGCGCGCTAAAGCCATAAGCGCCCGCCAGCTGGCTCAGCTCGGCGGCAAAGTCAGTCAACTCCTCACGGGTGCCGGTCAGCACCTGCCGGCAGCCGACCCCGCAGGGCGTGCCAGCGGCCCGGCCGGCGGCCAGCGCAACGATATTGTCACCGGGGTAGTCCTTGTGCCAGCGGGTGCACCACTGGGCGGTCAGGGGGTCGTCGCCGGGCACGACGAATTCGGACTCGGACTCGATGACGCGCGCCATCAGATCCTCGATCACCGGGCGCAGGCGCACGGGCATGCCGGAAATCCGCAGGACCGTGGTGCACGTCGCGGCCGCGGCCGTTCGCGGCGCGACCCCGACGGGGCCGGCCGGCCAAGAAGTGGCATCCGCCGAAGATGCGGCGATGCCAGTGGGTGTTACGCATGTACTCAAAGCCGAATCTCCTCCGCGGAGTAGCCCCGCCACCGACGCCCTCCCCGGCACGGATTTGCCGTGCCGCGCCCGCACGCGGGCCGAAAGCCAGGTGCGAAAAGCTGCGCACTGACAGGCGGAAATCCCTGGCGGAACCTCCTGCCAGAAACGCGCAACCGGGGCGTCGTTTAGTGGCGCAAGACGAGCATCGTCTTCCCCAACGAACTCGAATGCGTTACCTGACTTAGTCTCCCCTCACCCCCGTCACATCAGCAACTCTAAACCACTACTTCAATCCCCCGTTTACTCAACCTCAAGTACAACTTAAGCCCCACCCCCGGGGGGCGTGGGCCCCAGGCGCGGGCTGTTCCGGCGGGCTGTTCCGGCGGGCTGTTCCGGCGGGTTGTCCCGGCAGGCTGTTCCGGCGGTCCGGCGGGTTGTCCCGGCAGGCTGTTCCGGCAGGCTGTTCCGCTGGGACCGAGCCGCCCCCTAGAGCCCGCCGTCTGCACTGCGCCTATTCCGGCTGGCCGGTCAGCTCGGCGTAGATGGCCGCGTTGGTCTCGGCCCACAGCGGCTTGGCCCAGTCGCCGAAGTCGCGGTCGGTCAGCGCGACCATGGCGTGCTCTCCTGCCACCCAGAGGTAGGTCCCCGACATCCCGAAGTGCCCGGCGGTCTCCTCCGGCATGTTCTTCCCGGTCCAGTGCGGGTCCTTCGACCCGCGCAGCTCGAAGCCCAGCCCCCACGGGCAGGGCTTATGCATCCCGTAGCCGGGCACGATGCCGCGCAGCTCCGGAAACTGCACCGTCCGCATCTCCTCGACCGTCGACGGGTCCAGGAGCTGTGGTTTCAGCACCTCGCGCGCGAAGGCGGCCAGGTCGTCGATGGTGGAGACCAAGCCGTGGCCGGCCAAGCCCTCCAGCGCGGTATCCCGCATGCCTAGCGGCTCGAGCACGCCCTCGCGCAGGTAGTCGGCAAAGTCCATCTCGGCCGCCGCTCCCACGATCTCGGCCGCCCACTCGTAGCCGGCCGAGGAATAGATGCGCCGCTCGCCCACCGGCTTCTGCGGCTCGCGGGAATCAAAGCCCACCCCGGAGGCGTGCGTCAGCAGGTGGCGCAGCGTCGAGCCTTCGGGCCCGGCGGCCTGGTCGAGCTCGACTGCACCCTCCTCGACGGCGAGCATAACCCCGTAGGAGACAACGAGCTTGGTCACCGACGCCACCGAATACCGCCGGCTGGTATCCCCTACCGAATCGACTACCTCGCCGCCGCGCAGAACCTGCGCAGCAACGTTGTCGACGGGCCACTGGTCAAGATGTTCACGCAGACTCATACCTTCCCAGCGTACCGGGGCCCGGCCGGTCAGGGTTTAAGAGCCGCACGCGGCGGCATCGGGCTGCTCGCCGGCGCCGCGCTGCAGGCCCCACAGGATAAGTGCCTGGGCGGAGGCGTCGCGCGGCAACTGCGGGTGCTCGGGGCTCGCGCCGCAGGTCTCGCCCAAGTCGACGTTGACGACGTCCGCGCCCTCGACCGACGTCAACTGCGAGGAGCTGTTCGGCGTCACGGTCTTATCCGCCGGCGAGTAGATCGAGGTGTACTTCACTCCCGCGGTGGTATCCGGCAGGGCGTTGAGCTTTTCGATAAACGGCGACCCAATCACCTGCTGGATCGCGGCCGTGGAGGCCAAAAAGCGCGCCAGGTTCGGCACGGCGGTGATAATCGGCCCAAGGAAGTCCAGCGCCCCGCCCAGCGTGGTGCCGTGGTAGTTGCCGCCGATGGCCACCACCCGGGCGACCGTACCCTCGTCGCCGTAGATCTGCTCGTAGGTCTTGGTGTGCATCCCGCCCTGGCTGTGCCCGACCAGGTTGACCTTGTCCGAGCCGGTGGCCTGACGCACGTAGCGAACCTGCTCGGCGACCTCCCGGCCGGACTCGTCCAGGTCGCCGATTGCCTTCAGGGAGGGGATGGCGTTTTGCAGGGTGACGTCGTCGGCGCCGTAGTCGAAGGCCCACACGCACATGCCGGCGTCCTGCAGCTGCGGAATGAGGCTCTCCCAGTTGCTGGAGTTGTCGGAGGTGCCGTGGAGCAGCACGACGGGCTCGTCCACCTCGCCGGTGGGCTGGCAGGTCGGGTCGTTGATACCGAAGCTTTCGTCCACCGAGGTCTCAAACGGCGCTGCCGATGCCCCAGCCGCCTGCCCGGCCCCCGCCGCCAAGGTGGCGACCACGACGGCAGCCACCACTGCCCCACGCTGTGTGCGCATAATATGCCCTTTCCCAAAGAGAGATGCTAAATAAAATTCAATTCATCCTATCGCCTGGGAAGGCTGGCGGCAGGCCTGACAAAACAAATAGTGACCGATGTCATGCCCGAAGCCCAGCTACGGCGGGCTCAACCCCGCACGCTAGTCCGCGAAGGGGTAATCCGTGTACCCGTGGGCGCCGTTGGCGTAGAAGGTAGCCTGCTCCGGGGTGTTGAGCGCCAACCCTTCCTTCCAGCGGCGCACGATGTCCGGATTGCCGATAATTTCGCGCCCCACCGAGACGGCATCGACGTAGTCGAGCCGCTGCATGGCCTCGGCGTCGGGCAGCTCGGTCAGCTGGGCAAACCCGTTGTTCATCAGCACGCGCGTGCGCCCGTTGCGGCGGGCGCGGCGGGCCAGGTCGGCGACCAACTCGTCGGTCGGGTCGGAGTGCAGGATGGACACATAGGCCACCCCGAGCTCGGCCAGCTCGTCGACGAAGCGGCCATAGACATCCGCCACGTCCGCGCGATCGTCTTCAATAACGCCCTGCACGTTGTGTTCCGGGGAGATGCGCACGCCGACACGGTCGGCGCCGATCTCCTCGACGACCGCCCGCGCCACGGCCAGCGGGAAGCGCAGTCGGTTGTCCACGCTGCCGCCGAAATCATCCGTGCGTTGGTTGGACGACGGAGCCAAGAACTCGTGCAGCAGGTAGCCGTTGGCGTTGTGGATCTCGATGCCATCCACCCCGGCATCGACAGCCCGGCGCGCCGCGGCCCGGAAATCGCCCACGATGCGCTCCATCTCCGCGACCTCCAGCTCCCGCGGGGTCACCGCGTCCTGCTTGCCGTCGAAGGTGTGGATCTGGGCGCCAGAGCAGATGGCGGACGGGGCCACCGGCTCCGCGCCCTCGGTCAGGTTCGGGTGGCACACGCGGCCGCCATGCATGATCTGCATGAACATCACGCCATCGGAGGCGTGGACGGCCTCGGCGACGTGCTGCCAGCCGGCCTGCTGGGCATCGTTAGTGATGCCGGCCTGGCCGGGGAAGGCGCGCGAGTCCAGCGACGGGAAGACGCCCTCCGTCACGATAAGCCCCAACGATGCCCGCTGCGCGTGGTACTGCGTGTGCAGTTCGGTCGGCACGCCGCTGCGCCCGGCGCGCTGGCGGGTCATGGCGGCCATCGTGATGCGGTTGGGCAGGGTGTGGCGCCCGAGTTCTAAGGGCGCGAAAAGAACCGAAGAATCCATGTGGGAGCAAACTTCCGAACCCTAGATTTTATTCCTTTTCATTCACGTAGAACGTTTGCTTGTTGACGAACTCGTCCATGGCCAGAGGGGATAGCTCGCGGCCGTAGCCGGAATTCTTAATCCCGCCGAAGGGCAGCTCGGGGGCCGAGGCCTGCGGGATGTTGACGTGAATCATGCCGGTCTCGATCTGGGAGGCGACGTGCTTGGCGCGCTCCTCGTCCGCAGAGAAGACCGCCCCGCCCAGGCCGTAGCGGGAGTCGTTGGCCAGCGCGATGGCCTCCTCCTCGCTGCCGACGCGGTAGATTTCCGCCACCGGGCCGAAGAACTCGGTGTAGTAGGACTCCGAGCCGACCGGCACGTCCGTGAGCACCGCCGGGGAATAGTAAGCGCCGACCTCGGCCAGCTCGCCGCCGACGTGTAAGCGCGCGCCGGCCTCCACGGCTTCTTTGACCTGCTGGTCGAGGGTCTCGGCCGCCGCGCGCGAGGACAGCGGGTAGTACTTGCCCTCGGCGCCGTCCAGTGGGTCGCCGGGCTGGTAATCCTTCGCGATGCGCACCATCTCCGCCACGAAGTCATCGTAGATGTCATCCAGCACGATGATGCGCTTGTTGGAGGTGCAGGCCTGCCCGGTGTTCGCCAGGCGCTTGTCCCAGGCCTGGCGGGCGGCGGCCGGGATGTCGGCGGCGTCCAGCACGATGTAGGCGTCGGTGCCGCCCAGCTCCAGCACGCACTTCTTCAGCGCCTTGCCCACCTGCGCGGCCACGGCCGATCCGGCGCGCTCCGAGCCGGTCAGGGAGACCCCGCGCACCCGCGGGTCGGCGATAATCGTCGAGACCTGGTCGTGGGTGGCGTACAGGTTAATGAACGCGCCCCCGGCAGGCCGGCCTCGGTAAGGATCTGCGCGAACGCCGCCGAGGAGCGCGGGCAGATTTCAGCGTGCTTGAGCAAGATCGTGTTGCCCACCATCAGGTTCGGCGCGGCAAACCGGGCGACTTGGTAGTACGGGAAATTCCACGGCATCACGCCCAGCAGCGGGCCCACCGGCAGGCGGCGCATGATGGCGGTGCCGCCGCTGTGCGGGATCTTTTCGTCCTGAGCGAACTCGGCGCCGTTGTCGGCGTAGTAGTCCAGGATCTTGGCCGAGTACTTCACCTCGCCAATACCGGAGCCGAGCTCCTTGCCCATCTCGGTCGCCGCGATTTCCGCCAGCTCGGGCGCGCGCTCGCGTAGGAGGTTCGCGGCGTTGTTGAGGACCTTCTTGCGCTCATCGAAGCTGGTCTGGCGCCACTGCTGGAAGGCGTCGGCCGAGTCGGTGATGGCCTGCCCGATGGCGGCGTCGGTGGCGAACTCGAAGGTCTGCTCGATTTCGTCGGTCTTGGGGTTCTGAACGCGGTAGTTCTGTGACATACCCCGAGTCTAAGGATTAGCCCGGGCTGTGTCACCCGCCTCGGTCGGCTCCGCCTGCTCCGTAGGCGCGGCCGGCGATGCCGTCTCCGCCCCAGTCGCCTCACCCGTCGCCGGTGCTTGCTGCTGGCCCGCGCCTTGCCCCGTGCCCTGGTCGGCCCCACCGGACTGGCCGGACTGGCCAGAGTCGCCAGACTGGCCCGCCTGCCCCGTCTGCTCTGCGGCGGTGGGCTCGGCAGTCTCCGGCTGCGGTTCGCTCTCCTGCTCCGTGGCGGTGTCCGTGCCGGTCGCGGCGTCGTCGCCCGCGGTGGTTTCGGTTTCGGCTTCCGGTGTGGACGTCTGCGTCCAGTTCGCCGGCGAGAGCCAGCCGGCGCTGGCATTTTCCGGGTTGCTGGAGGCCAGCACCAGCAGGCCGATGACGGCCAGGGCGGCGAACAGGCCAGTAGTCGAGGCCCGGATCCGCCCACCCAGGGTCACCAGTTTGCCCCAGCGCGTGGCCGGTTCGTCGTCGCGCCAGATACTCCCGTTGGCCGGGCCGTCCTCCAGCTCCTCACTGCCTTCTAATGTCGCCTGGTCCGAAGCGATGTCCTCGGGTTCTTCCATGGGAGTGGAGCCTTCCGGCCCGGGCAGCACGACGGTCTCGGAGGTCTCCGGGTCCGGCGATCCCGGCGACTTCGGCGTTCCCGGCTCCGGCTGCTGTGTACCGGCCAGCGCCTCGACGGCAGGCCGAGGTAGCTCGCTGGGGGCATCGGCGGCGAGGTGGTAGTGATCCCAGAAGGCGTTGAGCAGCGCGGAGCGGATGCCGCGCTCGACGGCCCACTGCCGGGCCGGGTTGACCCGGACCATGACGCGGTAGTTGACCCGCCACGGCTGGCCAGCTGCCGTGGGGGCCTCCAGGCCGGTGGCGGGCAGGACCTCGACCTCACCGACCACATCGGGGGCAATCTGCGGGTCGGCGATCGCCTCCTCGGAAATCCGCTCGACCTGGGCGGTGATGTCGGCGGGGTTCTCCCCCGTCGAGACCGGCACTGCGAGGTTGACCACCGCGCGCGACCAGTCCTGGGAGTAGTTGGTGACCACGCCGGCCGAACCGTTGGGCACCGTGACGACCTCGCCGGTCGGCGTGCGGACCTTGGTGGTGCGCAGCGTCAGGGCCACCACCGTGCCTTCGATGCCCGTCGCCCCATCAAAGCTCACGTAGTCGCCCACGCCGAACTGCTTTTCCGACAGGATGAAAAAGCCGGACAGGAAATCCCCAATGATGGACTGCGCGCCAAAGCCGACGGCGGCAGAGACCACGGTCGCGGGGATGGCCGCCCCCAGCGGCGGCACGCCGATATTCGACAGGGCCGCGACCACCAGCAGGAAGTAGGCCACGACCTCACCGACGTAGACGAGCGCCCCGACCAGCGCCAGGCGCGCCTTGGTGGCTTCTTCTTCCTGGTCCAGCCGGCTTTCGATGATGCGCACCACCAGCCGGCCAATCCGCGGGATGAGCACCGCGGTCAGCACAATGCCCAACAGGGGCAGGCCGTGATCGACCACGATGCCCCACAGTTGGAACAGATAGTATTTCAGGTTCATAACGGCTAAATTAGTCCGTCAACCTGAACGTTTAATGCCACGCAACTGCGCACTGTTTTCAGGTTTTTAATCATTGCTGTCACCGCGCTGCTCGTAGCGCTTGACCAGGCGCTCGATGAGCTCGTCGGTCAGCTCGTCGTCGGCCAAAATGCGGTCGAGCATGTCGCGGTGCGCGGAGTCATCGCTGTCGTAGGAGTCGCCGGCCAGGTCCACACCGATGCCGGACAGCAGACCGTCGTCGCTCGAGGTGTCGGTGTCGGAAGCGGGGGCATCGTTGAGCGCGGTGGGATCCACGGCGGCGAATTCGGAGGTGAATTCCTCCATGAACTCGTCGGCGGCGGTCTCCGCGTCCGCTCGGCGCGTGCCTTTGCTGACCTCGGCCTCGATGCGCCGCTTGAGCGCCTTTTCCATCTGCCGATGCCGCCACCGCCGCAGCTTGCCCGGCTCCAGCCGCCGGCCCACGGCCCGACCCTTGTGCTCGGCCTTCTTGGCCAACGATGCCATCTGCGCCGCCGTATCATTCACCGGCGCCCATTCCTGGTTCGTGGAGACGCGCCAGTTACCCCAGTAGCCCCACAGGGTCAGCACGAAGCTGATAATCGGCCCGGCCACCATGCCGACGGCCATGAAGCTGAAGTGATGGGCCACCAACACCGTGACGGCACAGGCTACCGCCGGGATGACGGTCGGGCGGTTATCGCCGAAGACGGCCGGCGTGCGGCCGGTGACGGTGTCACGGATCATGGACCCGCCCGTGGCGGTGAACACGCCCATCATGATGCACGGCAGGACCGGCAGGCCGTAGGTAATGGCTTTCACCGCGCCGGTGGCCGCCCACAGCGCGGAGACCAGGGCGTCGCCGTGGACTTCGAAGAATTCCCAGGTCTTGCCCTTGAAATAGACGAAGCGGGCAATCAGCGCGCCGGTGAAGGCGAGGATAAGATACTCCGGCTCGCTCATAGCGGCGACGGTGCCACGGTTGATCAGCACGTCGCGGATCATGCCGCCGCCCAGCGCCGAGAACAGCGCGATGAAGAAAAAGCCCACGATGTCGTAGCCCCGCTGGCGCGCAATCGTGCCGCCGATGATGCCCATCAGCAGCACCCCGCTGACATCGGACCAGCGGTACAGCGCGGTGATTAGGGGGTCTACCTCTTCGACCGTCATACTGCTGATTTTAGAACCACCCTGCACGCGCCGCTGGCACTACACCCCCCGGTTTCTTCCCCGGCAGGTCCGCCCCGCTACACTAGCTTCCAGCGCTGCGCGCGGTTAATAAGGGGCTATAGCTCAGTCGGTTAGAGCTACGGACTCATAATCCGTTGGTCGCGGGTTCGAGCCCCGCTGGCCCCACTGGCCACAAGGCGCTTGGGCGCGCCTAAAAGCGCCTCTAGATGCGCCGTTTAAGGCAGGCAGTTTTAGACACGCCGACGGGGCGTTCGTGGGCAATTTTCCCGAGAACGCCTCGTCTTTGTCTTCTTTGCCGTCTGTGTCGCGTTTCCCGTTTTTGGGATTGCGGTGCTTTAGGCTCGCGCCTTCGATCCGCACTCTTGAACGCGCGCCGTTTAGGCCCGGGCAGCGGTGGCCCCAGCGGCTGGGGCATCGGGCGGGCGCTGCGGCGGCACCCAGACGGTCTTGCCGCGCACCCGGGCCATGCGCCCGCGCTTTTTCGGGTTGTCCACGCCGTCCTCGTTCGCGCCGTTGTGGTGCGGGCACAGGGTGGCCAGGTTGTCCTGGTTGGTCGGCCCGCCCGAGAACCAGGGCCGGATGTGGTGGACCTGGCATTCGTCGGCGCCGGCCAGGCACTGCGGCCAGGCGCAGACGGGGTGTTCCATCATCGCCAGGCGCCGCTGCTTCCAGGAGGCCAGGCGGCTATCGCGGTAGAGGTTGACGGGACCTGCGACGGGGTCGAAGACGCCGACGTAACCGGCATCGTTAAGCGTGCGGGTGACCAGTTCGGCGCCGCTGATGACAGCGCCGTTAGTCAGCTGGACGGCGATGTCCTCGCCCGCCCCGCCGGATACCAGCTCGCCGAAGTCTTCCAGGTTGAGCACCACGTTGGTGGTGACATGGGCGCGCTCGGCGCTGCCCTCCCCGGTGAACAGGGCACGGGCGTCGTCGACGTCTTTGACGTGGGCTTTGATGTCGGCGACAAGCCCGGCGTCGGCGACTAGGCGCATGGCCCACAGGCCCGCGGTGGAGCGGGTATAGACCACGCCCGGCACCGGCTCCGGCTTGGGGGCGGCGGCGCGGACCTTCCGGGCAGCGGCCCGGCGCATGCCGGCGGCGCCCAGCTCGAGGGCGGACAGCTCCTCCATGATGCGCCAGGCGTCGTTTTTGTTTTTCACCCGCCGTAGCACCCCGCAGACTACGTCGAGGACCTGCAGGCCGTGGCCTAACCGCTCGGCGTTGGCGCGCACGCGGCGCTGGCGGCGGCTGTTATTAACGCGCCCGAACAGCGTCTGGGCCAAGCCGATGACGCGCTCGACCTCGTCCTGGTTCTGCGTCATGTCGGCGCGCAGGCCGGCCCAGTCGGCGTGCCAGGCGCCCTCAATGACGGCGATGCCCGGCTGCGCACTGGCAGCCAGGAAGCGCTGCAAACAATCCCCCGATGTCATGGGGCCGACTCTAAAACAGCCGGCTAGTCCTCGCAACCGGAAAGGGCGCCGACGGCATCCACGACCAGGTCCCAGAAGGCCGCGTGGTCGAGCGTCGTGGCGACCTGGGTGTGGCAGTCGTCGCTCGCTGGGGCGCGGAAGTCCGTGACCGTCATGCCGGTGGTCAGCGCACCGCTCAGCTCCACCTGGACCGGGGCCTTGACCGTGCGCACGATGGCCGGGTCGATGAGGTAGGCAATCGTGCACGGGTCGTGGACCGGCGGGTCGTCGAAGCCCTGGTTTTCGCGGTAGGCCTCGCGGAAGAAACCGAACAGGCCGACCACGAAGTCGCCAAGCTCGGTACCCATCGCGCGGAAGCGCTCTTCGACTTCGGCGGTGGCCAGCGCCTGGTGGGTCAGGTCCAGGCCCACCATGGTCACGGGCCAGGCCTCGCCGAAGACGATGTGCGCGGCCTCCGGGTCGACCTTGATATTGAACTCCGCCACCGCGGACCAGTTGCCCTGGTGGTAACCGCCGCCCATGAGGACGACCTCGCGCACACGCTCAACGATGCGCGGTTCCTTCCGCGCCGCCAGCGCAATATTGGTCAGCGGGCCCGTCGGCACGAGGGTGACCGTGCCGGGCTCTGCGGACATAACGGTATCGATGATGAAATCCACCGCGTGGGAGTCTTGCACCTCGACGCTGGGCTCTGCCAGCTCGATGCCGCGCACGTCCATGCCGGTTGAGCCGTGGATGTCTTCGGCGACCTCGACGTCGCGCACCAGCGGGCGGCTACAGCCCGGGTAGACGGGCACCTCGGTGTGGCCGGCCAGCTCTAGGACGACCTGCGCGTTGCGCGTGACCTTGTCGAGCGTCTGGTTGCCACCGACGGTGGTCACCCCCAGCAGATCGATGCCGGGATTGCCCAGGGCCAGTAGCAGGGCGACGGCATCGTCGTGCCCAGGATCGCAGTCCAGAATTATCTTGGTCATCTTCTCTTACCAATCTCCTAATCGTGGTTGGCGGCTGCGACCGTGTCGCCTATGGATTCCGGCTTCGGGATGAGCAGGCTCATGGCCAACGCCGCTGCCAAAATGATACAGCCGGTGACCAGGCCCGCGTGGTAGCCGGAGTCGAAGGAGCCGGCCACGCCGAAGAGGATGGCAAAGCTCAGGCCCGCGCCCAGGTTGAAGGCACCGGCGTTCATACCGGGCAGGTAGCCCTGGTTATCCGCCGGGGACAAAACGATGCCCAGCCCGTTGAGCATGATGTTGGCAATACCCGCGTAGGTGATACCGATAAACAGCGAGACGAGAAGCAGCGACAGCTTGCCGGGGTTGCCCACGATGAAGACGGTGACGATGAGGCCGACGACCGTGCCGACCAGGCCGGTCTGCAGCACGAATTTGTAGCCGACCTGCGCGGCCATCCAGCCGGCGATAGGCCCGAAGACCAGGCCGGCCAGCGCGTACGGGGTCAGCGTGTAGAAGGAGACGACGTCCGCGCTCATGCCGGCGCCAACCTCGGCGTCCTGGCCCAGGTTCGGGATAAGACCGTTCATGACGGCGAAGACGCCGGTCATCGTCAGCAAAGTCGTCGATAGCAGGGCCCAGGTGCGGCGCTGCTTGAGGTAGTCGACGGTGACCAAGGGGTGGCGCACGCGCTTTTCGATGTTCCAGAAGACCACCAGGCAGACCGCGCCGACTAGGAGGAGGATGACGACGAGAAGCCAGTTGGCATCGGCAAGCTTGCCGGCCTCGTTGAAGGCGGTGAGCACGCAGCCCAGCGCCACGGCCAGCGGCGCGATGCCCGCCCAGTCCATGGAGATGGTCGCGTCCGCCACGGATTCCTGCGTCCAGCCGCGCACGCCGATAACGGCCAGGGCGCAGAAAACGGCCATCGTCCAGAAGACCGAGCGGAAGCCGAAGTGGTCCGCCAGGACGCCGCCGGCCAGGGCGTCCACGCCCGCAATACCGCCGTTAACCGAGGTCAAAACGCCCAGCAGCAGGGCGTACTGCTTCTCGTTGGCGACCTGTTGGCGCAGCATGATCAGCGTCAGCGGCACCGTCGGGCCCGCCACGCCCTGGATAACGCGGCCCAGCAGCAGGATGGTCACGTTCGGCGCCAGCGCCGCCACCAGGCAGCCGATGCCGGTAATCGTCATCATGCCAACCAGGACCTTGCGGCGGCCGATGAGATCACCCCACCGCGGCAGGAAGAGCGAGAACAGTGCTGCGGCGGTGAAAAACGCCGTCTGCGTCATGCCGATCTGGGAGGTCGTCGCCCCCAGCTCGGCTTCCATCGTGGCCAACGCGGGCGAGAGCATGGAGGCGTTGAGCTGGAAGGCAAAGACCGCCGCCAGCAACGCGACCATGAGCGGGACCACCTGTTTGAGGGCAAGCGGCCTGGGTTCGGCAGTAGCGTGCATGCCTACTCTTTCTACTGGATGTGACGGGTTTGTTAGCTAAAAGGATATTAGGCATTGCACCGCCAGACCAGATCGCGGAGCCGGCCCGCCGCACGTAGGCCTGTATGCTGGGCATATAGTTTCATATTTATTTATTTGTGAAGGGTTGACCCCATGAACGGTCTCGCAGAATTCATCGGAGCCAGCTGGCAGGACATCGCCTTCCGCGCTTTCCAGCACACCAGCCTGGTGGTCCAGTCGGTGGCGCTGGTGGTCTTCTACGCCGTGCTGCCCATCCTGCGCAACGCCATCGTCGGGCTGCAGGGCGTGGACCCGGCCGTGGTGGAATCCGCTCGCGGGCAGGGCATGTCGCCGGCCGCGGTCTTGTTCCGCGTGCGGCTGCCGCTGGCGTGGCCGGTCATCATGACCGGCATCCGGGTCTCCACGCAGCTGTCGATGGGCGTGGCCGCCATCGCCGCCTACGCGCTGGGCCCTGGCCTGGGTAGCTATATCTACTCCGGGCTGAGCCAGATCGGCGGCGCCAACGCGCTCAACTACGCGCTCGTCGGCACGCTCGGCGTGGTCATCGTCGCCTTGGTCGTCGATGCCTGCCTCGCCGGCCTCCAGAAACTCACGACCTCGAAGGGGATTTCCGCATGACTGATCGTTCTACTGGCGCCGAGATCGTCTTCGACGCCATCACCAAGTCCTACCCCGGCCAGGGCTCCCCGGCCGTCGACAACCTCTCGCTGACCATCCCGCGCGGCGAGCTCGTGGCCTTCGTCGGCCCGTCCGGCTGCGGCAAGACCACCTCGCTGAAGATGATCAACCGGCTGGTCGAGCCGACCAGCGGGCGGATCCTCATCAACGGCGAGGACACCACGGCCAAGGACCCGACCCGCCTGCGCCGGGAAATCGGCTACGTCATCCAGGGCGGCGGCCTCATGCCGCACATGACGGTGGCGGACAACATCGCCATCGTCCCGCACCTGCTCAAGTGGCCGAAGTCGAAGATCTCCCAGCGCGTCGACGAGCTGCTCGACATGGTCGGGCTGGATCCTTCCGTCTACCGGGAGCGCTTCCCCCGGGAGCTCTCCGGCGGCCAGCAGCAGCGCGTGGGCGTGGCCCGCGGCCTGGCGGCCGATCCGCCGGTGGTACTGATGGACGAGCCCTTCGGCGCCGTGGATCCGATCACCCGGACGCGCCTGCAGGACGAGCTGGTCAACATCCAGTCGGATCTGGGCAAGACCATCGTCTGCGTCACCCACGACATTGATGAGGCGGTCAAGCTCGGCCACCGCATCCTGATCCTGCAGCCCGGCGCGCAGATCGCGCAGTACGATACCCCGGAAAACATCCTGGCCGCCCCCGCCAACGAGTTCGTCGAGGACTTCATCGGCTCCGGCTCGACTCTCAAGCAGCTGAGCCTGAAGCGCGTCGAGGAGATGGATTTGTGGGATCCGCCGGTCGCGCGCATCGGCGAGCCGGCCGACGAGGTTGTCGCCCGGGCCCGCGCCGCCGGCGAGGAAACCGTGGTGGTCCTCGATGACAAGGACCGGCCGCGCGAGTGGGTCACGCTGCGCCAGGTCCAGCGCCACCGGGTCCTGCCAGAGCCCACCGTGGAGTTGTCCTCGGTGGTCGGCGCCCGCTCCACGCTGAGCGACGCCATGTCGGCAATGCTCGTGTCCTCCCACGGCGGCGCGATGGTCACCCGGCGCGGAAAATTCATCGGCGTGCTGCTCTACGACACGGTCAATGACTACGTGCGCACCCTGAAGGCGGAGGCGGGTGACAGCGAGAAATGAAAGAAAAACTGACTCACGCTTCGGCGGAAAACCGCCTGCTTATGGTGGGCATCCCGGTGCTCGTGGCGGCCGCGCTCGTCGGGTGGTTTGTCTGGCATCAGACGGCGGACCTCGACGACATCGAAGCGCGCACCCTGGACCTGTCTAACGTCGGCTACCTGGCGCTCGAGCACCTCCAGATCGTGGTGGTGACCGCCGTGCTGGTGGTGGTCACGGCGGTGCCGCTGGGCATCGTGCTCACGCGCCCGGCCACGAAGTTCCTCGCCCCGCTGGTCACGGGCCTGGCCAATATCGGGCAGGCCGCCCCGGTCATCGGCGTCATCGTTTTGCTGGCCATCTGGTTGGGCTTCGGCCCGCCGGTAGCGATTGCGGGCCTGTGGGTTTATGCCTTCCTGCCGGTGCTGGCCAACGTGGTAGCCGGCCTGCGCGGGGTGGATCCCGCTCTGGTGGAGGCCGCCCGGGGGCTGTCGATGTCGCCGGCCCCGGCCCTGCTCAAAGTCGAGCTGCCCATGGCCCTGCCGGTGATTATGACCGGTGTGCGCACCTCCCTGGTGCTTTTGGTCGGCGCCGGGGCCTTCGCCACGTTTATTGACGCCGGCGGGCTGATCACTACCGGCATTAACCTGTACCGCAACTCCATTCTGGTCTCCGGCGCGGTGCTCATCGCGGCCTTGGCTCTGGCCGTCGAGTGGGTGGGCCGGCTGCTGGAAGTGGCCCTGACTCCGAAGGGGATGAACGCATGAAGTTTCGTACGCTAATCGCCGCCGCCTGCCTGGTGCCCACGCTGGCCCTGGGCGGGTGTGGACTGGGCACCGCGGGCGGGTTCGTGCCGACGGCCGAGCTCGACGGCGAGCTTTCGGATATCGATTTGTCGGGCACCAACGTCTCTATCGGTTCGAAGAATTTCACCGAGCAAATCATCCTGGGCAAGATCGGCGCTATCCTGCTGCAGTCGGCCGGCGCGGATGTCCAGGACCTGACCAACGTGCCGGGCTCGACCTCGGCGCGCCAGGCGCTGGTCGCCGGGGACATGGACATGATGTTTGAGTACACCGGCACGGCGTGGATTACCTACCTGGGCAAGACGGACCCCATCCCGGACACCCAGCAACAATACGAAGCCGTCAAGGACGCCGATGCCGCCAACGGGCTGACCTGGCTGCCACCGGCGCCGATGAACAACACCTACGCCCTGGCCGTTAGCGAGGACACGGCGCAGGAATACGGCATCGAGTCGCTGGATGACATCTCCAAGCTGCCGGTCGAGGAACAGACCATCTGCTCGGACGCGGAGTTTATCGCCCGCAACGACGGCCTGATGCCCATGCTGGATGCATACGGCGTGGAACAACCCAGCCGGGAGCGCCTGCTGGAGATGGATTCCGGCGCGGTCTACGGGGCCCTCGACCGCGGCGAGTGCCGGATGGGCTCGGTCTTTGCGACCGACGGGCGCATCGACGCGCTCGACCTCCACGTCTTGAGCGACCCGAAGGGGTTCTTCCCGAAGTACAACATGGCCCCAGTGGTGCGCACCGAGGTCATGGAAGAAACCCCCGAAATCGCCGAGCTGCTGGCTCCCCTCTCCGACATCTTGACCGATGAGCGGATGCAGCAGCTCAACGCGCGCGTGGACGTCGACGGCGAGGATTACGCCACCGTCGCCTACGACTTCCTGCGCGAAGAGGGCCTGATTAGTTAATCAGCTTCAGCAGCACCGGTCCGCGGCGCGCCCCGGCGGCGCTGGGGCAGGTGCCCGCGGCCGCGCAGCCGCCGCAGCCGCCGGACGGGCAGCCGGAGACCGGCTCGGGTACGAGCCCGCCGGTGGCCAGCAGGTGATCGAGGATGGCGTCGACGACGCCGGCATCCAGCCCGCTGCGCGCGGCCACCTCGGCGCGGGAGGTGACCCCGCGGCCGATGAGCTCGCGCACGGTTTCCAGCGGTGAGGTCTGGGCGGCAGTCATTAGAACCACAACCGCAGGATCTGGAAGGCCGCCACGGAGAGCGTCCAGGCTAGGGCCAGCTGCACGCCGAAGCCGAACAGCGTCCAGCGCCAGCCGATCTCGCGGCGCTGGGCCGCCAGCGTGGCCACGCAGGGCGTATAGGCCAGCAGGAAGAGCATGTAGGCCCAGACCGCGGCGCGGGCGTGGCCGCCGGAGGCGGCGTCGAAGTCGGCGCGCACGTGTTCGCTCAGGCTGCTGTGGGCCTGCTCGTCGGGCTCGGCGTCGGTGACGTCGTCGACGGAGTAGGTCTGCGCCCAGGTGGAAATCAGCGCCTCCTTGGCCACGAACCCGGTGACCAGCGGCCCGGTCAGGGACCAGGAATCGAAGCCGGCGGGGGCGAAGATGGGCGCGGCGGCATCGGCAAGCGCGCCGTAGGCGGAGTCTTCGACGGCCAGCTCACCGGCGCTAGCCTCGTCCAGGTGGGCGGCGGAAACCGGCAGGGCCATGAGCATCCAGACCACCACGACGGTAGCTACGATGATGCCGCCGGCCGTGCGCAAGAATCCCTTCAGCCGGGTCCACATGACCGCCAGCGCCAGGCGCGGGGTCGGGACCTGGTAGGTCGGCAGGTCGATGACCAGGGGCTCGTACGGCATCGCGCGCCAGAGGGTGTGCCGCAGCAGCAGGCCGGTGAGCACCACCAGCGCAATCGAGATGACGTACATGGCAAAGACCACGGACCCGGCATGGTCGGGGAAGAACGTGGTGGCCAGCATCACGAAGACGACCAGGCGCGCCGAGCACGAGGTAAACGGGATGAGCAGGCAGGTCAGGATGCGGTGGCGCGGGGTGCCCAGCACGCGGGTGGCCGAAATGGCTGGCACGTTGCAGCCGAAGCCGACGACGATGGGGATAAACGCCTTGCCCGGCAGGCCGATGGCCCGCATGACGCGGTCGGTGACCACCGCCGCCCGGGCCATGTAGCCGGAGTCTTCCAGCACCGCGAGGCAGATAAACATCAGCGCCATCAGCGGCGCGAACGTCAGCACCATGCCGACGCCGCCGACCAGCCCGTCGACGATGAGTCCCGTGACCAGCGGGTGGTCCCAGCCGAGCGCGCCGAGGCTCGCGGTAACCGCGCCGGAGACCGGCCCGGAGACGAGGGCCTCCAGTCCGTCTTGGAGGGGCCCGGCGACGGTGGTGGTGATTTGGAAGATCAGCCACATCGCGACCATAAACAGAAGCGGGCCGGCCACCGGGTGCAGGGCCACCCTGTCAAGGCGCTGCGTGAGAGTGGTGACCTCGTGGTCCTGGGTGACAGCGGCGCGGGCCGCGGCGTCCAAGTCGATGAAGCGCTGGTCCGGGGTGTCGTCCGGGCGCAGCGCCTCCGGGCTACTTGCCAGGGCGGCGTTGACGGCCGCGCGCACGCGGGAGATCCCGTCGCGGCGGCGCGGGTCCACCGCCACCACCGGCAGGCCGGTGGCGGCCGAAAGCGCGTCGGCGTCCACGCGCAGACCCCGCGCTTCGGCCACGTCCAGCTTGGTCAGCGCCACCACGATCCGGTAGGGCTCGCCGGCGAGCTGGAAGGCTATGTTGAGCCCGCGGGCGACGGCGGTGGCATCGACGGCCACGATGACGAGGTCGGGGCGGTGGCAGGGTGGGGCATCGAGGAGCATGTCGCGGGTCAGCGCCTCGTCGGGGCTGAGCGGCTCCAGGGAATACGCGCCCGGGAAGTCGATGACATCGGCCTGAGCGTCCGTGCCCAGCCGCCAGGCGCCGCGGCTGATTTCCACGGTCGTGCCCGGCCAGTTGCCGGTCTGGGCGCGCGCCCCGGTCAGGGCGTTAAACAGGGTGGATTTGCCGGAGTTGGGCGCGCCGACCAGCGCGACGATGGGCGAGCCCTCCGGGGCGAGTGCCCCACCCGGGTTGCCGTGGCAGGTAGCGGTGGTCATGCCAGCACCTCCAGCAGGCGCAGGGTGTGGGCATCGACGGCGTAGCGGCAGGTGCCTACGCTCACGATGCGCGACCCGCCCGCCACGGCCGGTCCAACCTCCACCTGCGCCCCGGCGCGCAGGCCCAGCTCCGCCAGGCGGTTGGCCAGCGGGGCGTTTACCTGGCGCAGGTGCTCCAGGTTCGCGGGGCTTAAAACGAGTGAGGTTCCCCGCCTCCCGCGGGGCGGGCGCTGGGCCCGGGAAGCAATGGCTGGCATGGCCATCGTCCTTTCGGTAGGTGGCGCGCGTCACCAAGCCGCGCGCCAAAGGCTTATAACACCTTTTAAGCTACTCCGCGTTAGCCAAACCTACCCAAATTTTCGGCACCTCTGTGACCAAGTAGACCCTTACCTACCTTCCCGGTCACTCCCCCGCCCCGCGCCGCGGCGTCGCCGCAGCACACGGCGCTGATTTTACAGGCGGATGCCCAGCTGGCGGGCGAAGCCGCGCAGCTGGTCCATGACCGCCGGGGTGCTCAGTGCGCCGACCGCGGCGATGATGCCGACCAGGCCCACCACGGCAGCGACGGTGCCGCCCTGGCTGGCCCCGCTGGACCCGCTGCTCAGGTCACCGAACGATCCCGCGGACGAGCCATCCGAGCCGTACGAGCCGTCCTGGCCGTCGGAGCCGTCCTGGTCAGCCTCGCCGATGACAAACTCGTAGCCCTTGGTGTAGGTGTTGCCGTGGACGTCGGTGGCGGTGACCTGGGCGGTGTGGGTGCCCTCCTCCAGGTCGTCGGGCAGCGGCGCGCGCCAGATGTGGGCGGCGCGGTCGGCGATGCTGCCACCGTGGACGGCCTGGAGCTGCACGGCCAGCGGGTCGGAGTACTCGGCACCAAAGCGCTGCTCCTCGCCCTGCATGGGCTGGGTGCGCTCGGCCTCAACGGCATCCGCGCCGTCGAAGGAGACCTCGACGGTGGAGCCGGTGGCGCCCATGAAGAAGTTGGTGGTCAGGTAGGACTCGCCCAGCTCCTCGGCATCCACCTGCTCGGGGTTGTCGAAGGCCGGCTTATCGCCGCCCTTCTTGGCCTGGGAGCCGTCGTACTCGATGGTCTGGTCGTACCACTCGCGGTAGCGCGGGGTGTTCAGGGAGACGTTCATCTGATCGTTCTGGTCGCCGCCGACCGGGGTGAAGAACTCGCTGACCTCGGAGCCGTTGATGTCCAGGGAGAGCACGCCCGGCTTGGAGCCGTCGCGGCCGTAGGACTTCGGCACGCCGCCCTCCCCCATCTCGCCGGAGTACCAGTCGCCGGAGATGGCGCCGGCCACGATGTTGGTAAACGGCAGCTCGTCCACGCCGAGCGTGTCCTTCCACTCCTGGGTGCTGTCGCCGACGCGCATGTTGGCTACGGCGTGGGTGTGGCCACTCACCGCGATGGTCTCGCGGCCTTCGACCAGCTCGGCGATCTCCTTGACCTGGTCGACCTGGTGGCGGGCGGAGCCGGAGTCGGAGAAGGAAAACAGCGGGATGTGGGAGGCCAGCACGATAACCTTGTCCTCGGGCGTGCGCTCGATGTCGGCGCGGAGCCAGTCCATCTGGTCGTCATCGATGGCGCCGTTGTACTGCTCGCCGTCTACCGGGTATTCGACGGATTCTAGGGAAATGATGTGCGCGTTGCCCACGTCGTAGGAGTGGTAGGCCGGGCCGAATTCCTGGCGGTAGGTGTCGAATTTGTGCTCGGCGTCGGCGTCGAAATCCAGGTCGTGGTTGCCGGGCAGGAAGCGCGCCGGAGAGTTGAGCATGCCGGTCAGCTCGCGGGTGTCCGGGTAGAGGGAGAGATCGTCGCCGACGATATCGCCGATAAATAGCGCGCCGCAGTTGGTGAAGTCGTCGCGCTGGCTGAGGTCGGTAAAAGCGCCGGTGCGGGCGTAGCCGACTTCGTCCTTGTCGTAGGTCTGGATGTCACCGCCGATGAGGCAGCGCTGGTTGTCCAGAGCGGCGTCCGGGTCGGTAACGAGCGGGAAGTTGACGGCCTCCGGGGTGCCGCCGCTGGCTTCGATGCCGCCGTATTTCAGCTCCGGGGAGCCTTCCGGGACGTGGTTATAAAAGAACTGCGCGACGTTGTCGTCGTCGACGGGCACCTGGTAGCCGGCCGGCTGGGTGATGAACACGGTGGTGTTGTCGTCGACGGGAATTTCGTAACGGCCCTCGGCATCGGTGGTCACGACCTCGCGGCCGTTGGAGACGGCCACGCCCTCGATGGGGGCCTCGTCGTCGTCCTGGGTGGAGTTGCGGTTGGTGTCGTCGAAGACGGTGCCGGTGAGGGTGTCGCGGACGGCATCGTCAGCCGCGGGGACGACCTCGACTGCGCCGCGGTAAAGGCCGTCGTCGGCCAGCGCGGTCGGCACGGTGAGGGTGGACAGGGACAGTGTGAGCGCGGAAATGGTGGCAACAGAGCGGTAGCGGCGGTGAGCCATGACGAGTTCCATTCGAGTGTGAGGGAGTAGGTACGCCCGCACACTCTAGGGGCCGCGCATAACCGCGCTTTTAATTTTAGCTTTCAGCTAGGTTAACAATCACCTTTCCAGACGTTGGGCTCGTAGCCCGGCGTCGGGCTGGTCGGGATCAACGCTTGCGATGCCTCCTCGTGGCTACACCCGCACACCCCCATCAGGTCGACGAGCAGGGAGCGCACTTGCGCCAGCATCACCGTGGTGGAGATCCCGCGGGAGATGTCCTGGGCGTGGACCAGCTCCACCCCGGTCTGGGCGGCCAGGCGGCGCAGGCCGGTGGTCAGCTCGGAGATCGTGGTGGAATCGGCAAAGTCCGGATCGCTCAGGATGACGTCGGAGAGCTGGGTGGTCAGCTCGGCGGCATCGCGCAGCAGCTCGATGAGCTCGTCGGTGATGGGCTCGCTGTCCAGCACGGCCACGTGCGCCCGCCTAGAGAGCACGCGCGTGTTGCGCATGGCGTTGTCCACGTTGTTGAGCAGCCCCAGCAGCACGCGCATGTCCTCGCGCTGCTTGACCAGCAGCGGGGAGGCGAAAATGACCTCACGGGAGTTGTTGGCCTCGGTGATCATTTTGTTCACGTTGGCCTGGCTGCCGCGGGCGCGCTCTAGGGCGCGGGCGATGCCGGCGGCGTCGCGGGCCTTTGCGGCCTGCGCGACCTCGTCCAGAATGGAGCCGGTCAGCCCCAGGATGCGCGCGACCTCGCGACGGCCGTTGCGCAGCGGCGAGGCCGGCAACAGTGCCATGACCAGCAGCGCGACCATGCCGCCGACCAGGGAGTCCACCATGCGGTCAGTGCCCCCGGAGGTCTCCGGCGGCAGGATGGTGGCAATCAGCACCGCGGCAAAGGCCGCGTGATTGGCCACCAAAGCGCCGCGGTCGACGAAGGTCGCCAGGGCCATGGCGACGGCCACCCCGACCGCGATTTGCCAGGCGCCGGTGCCCACTAAGTAGATGAGCCCGTCGCCTACGCCCACCCCCAGGGTGACGCCGACGACCAGCTCCATGGATTTACGCACGCGGTCCCCGGCGGCCGAGTAGACGATGACGGCCGACATCGGGGCGAAAAAGGGCAACGCATGCCCAATGACGTAGTGCGAGAAGCCAAAGGCCAGGCCCGCCGCCAGGCCGATCTGGATGATATACATCCAGTTGGAGCGCAACCGCCCCAATCCCTGCCGGACTTTACCGATTGTCAACGCCTTCGCCACATGTTTTGCTCTTGCCACGAGCTAGATTTTAGCGAATACGCGGGGCAGATAGAGCATCGTGAGCACGAGTAGCGACGCCGCCGATACCCCGGCTGCCGAGGCAAACATGAGGTAATTGGAGCCGACCCCGAGTCCGGCTGCCAGCAACAGGCCCGCCATCTGCGGTGCGACTACCGCACCAATCCGGCCCACGCCGGAGGCCCACCCCAGGGCCGTGCCGCGGACCTGGGGTGGATACATCCGCGCCACGCCCGCAATGATGAGGATCTGCGTGCCGTGGGTGCCCACCCCGGCCAGCACGAGGATGGCGAAGACTGCCCCACTGCCCGGGCTCGTGAGCAAAAGCGCCAAGGCTCCCGCGGCCGCCGCGGCCGCGCAGGCCCCGGCGCGCACGGGACCGAAGCGATCGCCGGCCCAAGCCGTTATCACCGACCCGGCGATCGCCCCCAGGTTCAGCGCCAGGGTGAAGTGGAGAGCCGCGCCGAAGTCGTAGCCGGACTCCGTCATCAGCTTGGGCAGCCAGGTGCCCAGGCCAAACCACGCCAGCAGCGTGGCGAAGCTCGCCGCGGTGAACCAGGCGGTCATGCCGCGGTATTTCTTGCCCAACAGGAGGTGGAAGCCGGCCGATTCGGCGCTGGGGGCATCGCTAGCTGCGCGGGCGTGAGTGGGCAGGACCTTCCAGGCGACCGGCAGACCGCATACCAGCGGGATAACGCCCAACAGGTACATGGTGCGCCAGCCCCAGTGGGGATCGCTGGGCACGATGACGCCCGCGAGGACCGCGGCAAGCGTTCCCCCGAGCGGGACGCCGGACATCATCACCGTGGACCAGGCGGCCACGCGGCGGGCCGGGACAAGGTCGGCGACCATCGCGTTGACCGAGGGCACTAACCCGCCCAGCCCCATGCCGGCGATAAGACGCAACAATGCGAAGACCAGCGCGTTCGGGGCGGCCGCGCACAGGACCGTGGCCAGGGAGAACACGCAGACCGATCCCAGCACCGCGGCTTTGCGTCCCACCCGGTCCGACACGCGCCCGATGGCGACCGCGCCGATGGCCATGCCGACGAAGGCCGCCGAACCAATCGTTCCGGCGTGCCCTAAGCTCAGGCTCCACTCCTCGATAAGCGCGTTCTGGGTGGTGCCGTAGACGATGAGGTCGTAGCCGTCGAAGATGACGAAGAACCAGCCCACCAGCACCGCGGCCAGCGCGCTCCCCCGCGGCGAGGAGGCCGGTGCGGCAGAAGCCGGCGAAGCAGGAACAGAAGCAGAAGTGGTCGAAGACATGGAGAACATAGTGGGCGCCGCCCAAGCGGGAGGCAACGAAATCCCGCCCACCGGAACTGGCATACTTAGGATATGCTTTCCTACCCTCCATCCCTGGGGCCGGCGCCCCGCGAGTACGTGCAGTCCGTGGATCTGGCGCTCACGCTCACGCTAATTCTCAGGGACGAAGGCTCGATAAGGATCCAGCCCGTGGCCCGGCGGCTGGGTGTCGCGGAGTCGACGGTGCACCGCTCGCTCGCGATGCTGGTCTACCGCGGTTTCGCCACCCGCTCCGAGGCACGCACCTACCTCCCCGGCCCGGCGCTGACCGCCGGCCTGGCCAAACCCGGCCTCGGCGCGCGGCTGACCGCCGCGGTGCGCGGGCACGTCGACGCCCTGGCCGCAGAATGCGGCGACACCTGCAACCTGCAGGTGCTCACCGGCACCGTCACGCGCGTGGTCTACTCCCCGGCCGGCAGCCACCCGGAGGCGGTCACCTCGCGGCTGGGGCAGATCATGCCCGCCACCCGCAACTCCGGCGGGCTGTGCATCCTCGCCGAGCTCTCCCCGCGCGAGCTGCGCGCCCTCTACCCCAACATGCCGGACGCCGAGTTTCGCGCGCTGCGCCGACAGCTCCACCGCTACCGCTGCCACGGCGCCACCCTCACCCACGCGCTTTTCGAACCCGGTGTCTCTGCCGTCGGGGTGGCACTCAAAAACGACATGGGCGATACCCTGGGCTCTTTAAGCGTGTCCGTGCGCACCCAACGCTTCCGCCGGGTACACCAGGAGACCACCGCCGCCCTGCTATGCACCGTCCGGGCGCTGTCTGCTGCGACCGCCCAGCTGGAGCCGGCCTAAATTCCGGCCTGCGGAAGCCGCCCGTAGCCACTCCCTAGCGGTTGAGCGGGCTGCCCTGCCACCTAAAACCGCGGTCGAGGAGCAGGGTGCCGGTCTCCGACGGGCGCAGGGTCAGCTGGTGCGCGTCATCGTCGAGTAGCAGCTGCCCGTCCACGACTTGGTAGCGCAGATGGTACTCGTCCGTGAATTCTTCGCCGGTGCCGAAATTTTGCTCATCGTCGGCCAACGGAGCCAGCAGGTACAGGTCCAGGCGCGGCTGGCCGGGCTTACTGTCATCAACCCGGTAGAAGCCGGCCTGCAGATCCCCGTTGGCGCGGCGGACGGTAGCCCCCGCGAACTCGCCCGGGTCGCCCTCTAGCCCTTTTAGGGCCGGGGCGCCGCCCACCGACCGTTTGCCGAGGGCGAGCGTGGACAGGCAGGCATCGTCAAGCAATTGGGGCGCGGGCTGGCTACTATCGTGGGCTACCTGCCACACGCCGGCGAGATCCTCGTGGACCGTGGGGAACTGCTTGGGAACGAGGATAGCCGTCGCCGCCAGACCAGCGATAAGCATCCCGGCCGCCGCCACGGGCGGCAGCCGGCGCGTTAACCGATGGGCCCGCGGCCACGGGATAAGCCGCGGATAGTACATCTCCGGAACGGCGCGGTCCAGCGCAAAAGCCACTAGCCGGGGAACCCAGGGAGCTAGAACAATCAGGAAAAGAACCATCTGAGCGAAAGCGAACTGCTTGACCGGCACATCAAAGGTCATGTTCAGCAGCCAGGCCACCCCGAGGGAAACCGCCCCGATAAGCCCACCCAGCCACGCCGTGCGCCGCCACAGCACCAGCGCCGCGGCGAGCAGCTCCACGGCTCCGGCCAGAAACTGCACCCACGGGCTAAAAGCCATAAACGTCCACAAAAGCCCCATCGGGGACTTCTCCCCCAGCGTAATCAGCAACCCTGGGTAATCAACCACCCCCATCTGGAGCAGAATCACCTTGGCCGCAGCATACGGCAAAACCAGCACACAAATAACCACGCGAACGACAGCATGGACCGCCCCCCAATAGTGCGCCACGGAACGCGGCGGAAAAAGAAGTCGAAGTCATAGCCACAATCCCACCACGCACCGCGGACCCGCAGAAGAGAGCGAGCCCGCAACTTCATAGTAGGACCCGCCCTACCCCTTAAGGGGCGCAGTTAACTGACGCAGGTACGGAAGGTGCCTTCTCCCCGGGCGGGGCGCACGCCCCAGCATCCCGACACTGAAACATTTATTACACGTTCCAAAGCGCATCTTCCTGCACAATCGCAGAAGTTACCTAAACTACTTCTCTATTTTGATTGCGATCTACAACACACTATGTAAGGATTCTTACAAGTTAGCCCGATGCACTCCGCTTCTCTCCGCGGAGGAAGGATCAGAAAATGGAAAGTCACGCTGTCCCTCACGCTGGCTCACACACCAAGGTCACGAAACGCCCCCTGAATACGTGGGAGGTCACCGCAATTTCGGTCGGCTTCATGGGTCCGGTCATGGCGATGTCGCTCAATGGCATCGGCGTGGCAGGGCTCGTCGGTAAGGCCGTACCGTTCACCTTCCTAGTGTCCTTCGTCGGCAGCCTCTTTGTCGCTTATGCCTTCGTCCGACTCCTGCGGACTGTCACGCACGCCGGCTCGGTCTACGCACTGGCCGGCGTGACCCTAGGCCCTAAAGCGGGCTTCTTCGGCGGCTTCGCACTCCTCGGGACCTATATCTTCATGACCGCCTGCATCCTGGGCGCCTGCGCTGTTTTCTTCGAGGCGATGTTGGACCAGTTCAACACAGCTGAGCTGGGTCTGGCCTGGCTAATTATCCCCATCGCCATTGCCGTCATCGGCGCCATCTTAAACCTGCGTAACTCCCAGCTGACCGCGCGCACCACCCTGTTTATTGGGTTAGCCGGAATTGTCGTGATGCTCGTGCAGTCGGTCATCATCCTGGTCTCGGTGACCGGGGATAACGCCCCGGTGAGCACCGGCCTGGATTGGGAAGCCCTCAGCCCGGCGGACAACCCCTGGAGCGCGATCATGACCGCGTCCGTCTTTGGGTTTTTGTCCTGGGCAGGTTTCGAGTCCGGTTCCTCGCTGGGCGAGGAGACGAACCAACCCCAGCGCATCATTCCCCGCAGCCTGCTCCTCGCGGTCGTGGTCGGCGGCTTCGTCTACACCTTCGTCATGTTCGCTCAATCCCTGGGCTTCGGCACCGATGAGGAAGGGATAGCTGCTTTCGCCAGCGCCTCCTCTACCCTGACGACGCTGGGCTCCACCTACGTTGGCTCCTGGTTCGCGGTCCTGCTGTCCGTCATCGCCTTCGCCGTAGCTTTCGGTGCTTTCCTGAGCTCCTCGACGGCCACCTCGCGTCTGCTCTTCGCCCTCGCCCGGGACGGCTTCGGCCCCGCGAAATTCGCCGAGCGCCACCCCAGCAGCGGTGTGCCAGTCCCGGCAGTGCTGTTTACCAACGGGTTGTCCATCGTGATGATTGTCGTCTTAGGTATCTGCCACGTCAGCCCGGTGGATGTCTACTACTGGTACGCGACCATCGCCACGCTATGCATGGTGGTGGCCTACGGCATGGCCTCGGCTGGCGCCATCGCGCACATCCTTCGCCGCGGCAACCAGGTGACCTACTGGGAGATTATCTTCCCCGTCCTCGCGCTGGCCTACCTCGGGTTCGTATACGTAGTGCAGGTCAGCGGCCAGGAAGCCCCGTACAACTACTTCCCTTGGATTTCCGGCGCCTGGTGCGTCATTGGCGCACTGGTCATCCAAGCAAGGCCCGAGCTCGCGCGCAAGATCGGCCGAAGATGGTCCCGCGCCGACGATGCTTCCACCCACTAGCCCCACCTCAATCACCAGCTAAAGGAGTAAACCATGAGTGTCGAGATCGAAAACGAAACCGCCCCCTCGATTGCACACGGAATGTTCACCTTCGTCGCTACCTGCGATTTCTCGGCCCGCACCAAGGGGCGGGCCATTCACTCCAAAGACTTCCGCCCCGGCGCGAGCGTCGGGTGGGTGCCAGCCAACCTGGGGATCGGTCCGCTCGGCCACATCGTCGGCGGCATCCCTTATGGCGCATCGGGAGACCTCCGCTTGCTCGCCGACGCCGACTCCAAAACCACCATCTCCGGGGTTCCCGGCCAAGCTGACCTGGAGTACTGCTTCAGCGACGTGGTCAACACCGACGGAACTCCGTGGGAATCGTGCAGCAGAACCTTTCTCAAAAACACCGTGGCGCAGCTAAAGAACAAACACGGAATTACCTTTACCGCCTCCTTCGAGCACGAATTCGTCGAGCTCGCAGCCACGCGCTTCCCGCACCCCTTCTCCTATTCGAATTTCCTTTCCGCGGAGCCGGTAAGCTCCACACTTTTTAAGATTCTCGACCGTGCAGGAATCGAGCCGGAATGCTGGTTGCCCGAGTATGCCCAGCACCAGTACGAGCTCACCCTCAAGCCCACCGACCCGCTACGCGCGGCCGATCGCGCCCTCCTTCTGCGCGATATCACGTGCAACGTCTACGAAGCCTTCGACAAGGAAGTCACTTTCTCTCCGGTCCCCAGTGCCGAGGCGGGAGGCTCCGGGGTCCACGTCCACTACGGGCTCTACGGCGAAAACGGCGAGGCCATCTCCTTCGACGCCTCCCGGCCGGGCCGAGTCTCCGATCTGGCTGGACGCTTCAACGCAGGCATCATCAAATACGCCCCGGCGCTGACCGCCTTGTTCGCCCCGCTCACGGTCAGCTACCTCCGGCTGAAACCCGACAACTGGTCGACGGCCCGCGCGTTCTGTGGCCTACAGAACCGCGAGTCCCTCATCCGGATTTGCCCGACTAACGAAATCAACGGAAAGTCCCCCGAAAAGCAACTCCACTTCGAGTTCCGTGGATCGGACGCGGGCGCCAACCCGTGGATCCTCATGGGCATCATCCTGCGGGCCGGTCTGGCCGGCCTTGATGAGGGACTCGACCCAGTCGACATCGTCGAGGGCGATCTGGATCTCGAAGGCAAGCACGCTGAACTTCCTGAATTGCCGGGTACCCTGGCCGAGGCGTTGGATCTCTTCGAGTCCAACGAGGAAGTCCAATCCTGGTTCGCGCCCGCTTGGTCCGAGACCTACTTGAAGGTCAAGCGCGACGAAATTTCTGAGCTACACGGAAAGTCTTTCGAGGAGCAGTGCGAGGTGTATGCAGATGTCTTCTAAGCAGTCCCCGAGCTACCCCGATTTCCGCGAGGAACTTGCTTCACTCCCTTTGTTCGACCACCACTGTCACGGCGTGGTCCCGAAGGATCTGTCCCGCGCCGATTTCGAGGCCATGATCTCGGAATCCTCGCGTCCGGCTCCGGAGGGGCTAACCTGTTTCGACTCGCAGCTAGGGTTTCAGGTACTGGCGAAATGCGCCCCAATTCTCGGTGCGGAGCCTTGGTGCAGCCCCGAAGAGTATCTGGGGCAGCGCCGGCAGCTGGGCGCGGCTGAGGCCAATTCCCGTCTGCTACAAGCCTCGCAGCTCACGGATCTGGGCGTGGATACCGGGTTCTCGCCGGACGTTATCACCCCGGCAGACGAGCTCGGGCGCATCAGCGGCGCCACACCGCACGAGGTGGTCCGCTTGGAATACCTCGCCGAGCGGGTCGCCCAGGAGTTCCTGTCTCCCGGTGCGCCCCCGGAAACGGACGGTGCCTTAGCGCGGAAATTCCTGGACGCACTCGCCGTGCGCCTAAGCGATGCTTTGCGCGGCGCGATCGGCGTTAAGTCCATCGCCGCCTATCGCATCGGCCTAGACTTCGAAGCCGCGCGCCCCGCTACCGGAGAGGTCCTCGAGTCCGCGCAGTACTTCCTCAGGGGCACGGCGCCACTGCGCCTGGCGGATCCGGTACTCATCCGCCACCTGCTGTGGTTGGCTATCGATGCCGGCCAGGTCATCCAATTGCACATCGGATACGGCGACGACGATGTCGACCTGCACCGGTGCAACCCTCTCCTACTCACGGAGCTTTTCCGGTTGAGCCGTGATACCGGTGCCCGTTTCACGCTCCTCCACTGCTACCCCTACCACCGCGAGGCCGGCTACCTGGCGCACGTCTTCGAGCACGTCTATTTCGACGTAGGCCTAGCCATCAATTACACGGGTAGCCGCTCCGATGCCGTCATCGCCGAGTCCCTCGAGCTGGCTCCCTTTGGCAAGATTTTGTTCAGTACCGACGCCTTCGGCCTAGCCGAGCTCTACTACCTAGGCGCGGAGCTCTACCGCGATGGCTTAGCCCAGGCGCTGGCGGAATTCCACGACTTCCACGGGTGGCCGAAAGAGCAGTGCCTGCGAGTAGCTCGCATGATTTCTTACGACAACGCCGCCCGTTTGTACGGAACCAATTAGGCCACGATAGTGACAAGCGCACGACGAGAAAGGTGAACATCAGTGGGCGAAACCACCCCGACGTACGACAAGCTGGCGCAGCGCTGGATTGCGGCGCTCGACCAAGAGCTGCCCGCGGCAGTGGAGCTACGCAAGGAGCTCCACGCGAACCCGCGGGTCAGCGGCGAGGAACAAGACACGACCGACGCCGTCGCCAGCGCCATGGAACTTGACTTCAAGTCACTCGCCACAACCGGCGGGATTTCCCGCATCGGACCACAGACAGGCCCGTCCATCGCCCTGCGCGGTGAATTGGATGCCCTGCCGGTGGAAGAAGCAACCGGGGTGGAGTGGGCGTCGTCCAACACCGCGATGCACGCCTGCGGGCACGACGTGCACCTAGCTGCCCTCGTCGCGGTAGTGCGCGCCGCCAAGAGGCTCGAGCTACCTTATGGCCTGGTGCCGTTCCTCCAACCCCGCGAGGAGACGTACCCGTCAGGGGCCCTGGACATCAAGGATTCGGGGGCGTTTGCCACCTATGGCGTGGCACATGCCATCGGCGCGCACGTGCATCCCGATGTTCCGCTCGGGGCGGTCGCCTCCGGGGAGGGCTTCATCAACGCCGCGGCCGGCGAGTTCATCATCACCGTCGACGGCCAAGGCGGGCACGGCGCATACCCGCACAAGGCCAACGATGTCGCCGTCTGCGTGGCGCACGTCGTCTCCGGCCTGTCCGAAATTGTCCGGCGCACCTCCAATCCAATGGCGCCGGCCTTGATCAGCGTCGGCTCCGTCCAGGTTGGTTCGAGCGCTGCCAACGTCCTGGCCGGCAAGGGCACAATCAAAACCACGGTGCGCACCTCCAGCAGCGCGGCCGCGCAGGAGATTGCCACCGCGGTCCAGAGCTTCGTCGAGCACACCGCCCAGGCCTACGGGTGCACTGGAGACCTCGAGTATCTCCCCGGCGAGCCGGCCCTCATCAACGATGAGCACCTGGCCGCAAACTTCGCCGCCGTGCAAGGCAAGCTGGGCTTGGAGACTGGCGAGCCGATGCGCTCCCTTGGGGCGGACGATTTCTCTTTTTACGGCGAGCTCGTCCCCAGCCTGATGTGCTTCGTCGGCGTGGGAAACGGCGCGACTCCTTCACTCCACGACGCGCAGTTCCTGCCGCCAGACAGCGCCGTCGGCTACACGGCCAAAGCTCTCATCGCCGGTTACCTCGCCGCCGCCCGCGCTTTGGACGTAAAATAACCGACTATGCCCAACGCCACCAGCATTGCGGAGCGAATCCGGTCCGGCCTGGATGAGTTCTCCAGCTCTGAGAAACTCGTCGCCCGGTACATCCTCAGAGGCTTTCCATATAGCGGCCTCGACACTGTGGAGCGGATTGCGGCAGCCTCCGGAGTCAGCTCGGCGACGGTAGTCCGCTTTGTCCAATCGCTGGGCATCCCGAAATTTAAGCTCTTCCAGGACCAGCTCAAGCAGGAGCTGATAGACCGCCAGCAATCGGCGCTCGATCAGGCTGCCGAACGCTCCCCAGTTCCCGCCCAAGGCATGAATCATGGCGTATTCAGTGACCAAGAACGTGCCTTCGTCGAAGGAATCCACTCCACGTTCGAAAACCTCCGCGCCGCGGACATTACCAGCGCCGTGGATATTCTCAGCAACCAGAACAAGTACATCATCGGCGACGGCGGAACCTATTCCCACATTCTGGCCGAGCACATGCTAGCCCAGCTCAACCTTTTCCGAACCAACCTGCACAGCTGCCCGGCCGACGGATGGAAGCTCGAAGACACCCTCACCAGTATCTCCACGGACACGGTGTGGGTGACGTTTGATTTCCGGCGCTACTCCGCAACCTCGGCCGAGCGCGCGAGAACAGCGAAAGCTCGAGGAGCCATACTCATCCTCATCACGGACAAGTGGATGTCGCCCATCGCCTCTTATGCCGACATCGTGCTTACCGCACGGGTGGAAGCTAACGGCCCCTCGGACACCCTCGTCTCCGCTCTCGCCCTCGTCGAAGGCATCTGCGAAGCTGTTGCCGACCAACTCGGCAGCGAAGGGATGCGACGCCTAGCCGACATCGATCCCATCCGTCGCAGCCAGTTGTCCTAATCCACACGCGACAACCACGCAGGAGCCGGCTATAGTTTTTTCCATAAACAGTTGTACTTAGCAACTACAACACTCATAATAATAGTTGCCACGGGAGCCCTTCACCCGCGGAGCTTATGTTTCTCGTATGCCCTACGAAGGGCGTGCCTACTTGGAAAAGGAATCCCTGAATGCTTGCTCCCCGCCGCGTCACGCGGCCTGTCCTGGCTTTTCTACTCGCGTCATCTTTGGCGGCCACTAACGTCAGCGCTCACACCGCTCACGCCGCTCCTACTGCCGAGCTCCCCGAATCCGCTCTGGTCCATGACGCTCTTTCCGATCCCGTTGCTGACCAGTCCCCCGACACTTCTGAGCAGGTCCGCGAAGCCGCGGATGAAATGCGCTACAACTCGCTTGGCTTACACTCCCGTGGGGCCGACAAAAGCACTGGAGTTGCCCTACTCATCCTTCTACCACGACCCAGTGGACCTGGATGGTTCTTCCCCAGGACAATTGTTCCGGAATTCCTCGGTGCGAAACCCCCTAAACACGCTGGACATTACTAACATCGGTCCTTACAAGGCAGAACGTATCCTCTACTCTTCCACCAACCGCAAGGGAGAGCCCATTCCAGTTAGCGGGATCGTCATCGAGCCTAAGAAGGATTGGATGGGGGACGGGCCACGTCCCGTGGTCGCCTACGCCCCCGGCACCCAGGGCATAGCCGATCACTGCTCGCCATCGCGCAAAATCACCGAAGGCGTGGGCGACTACGAACAGCTCTTCTTTGAAAGCCTCCTCAAGGAGGGATACGCAGTGGTCTTAACCGACTATGAAGGACTTGGCACTCCAGGCCTGCATACCTACATGGACCGCCTCAGCTAAGCCCACGCCGTGCTCGATAGCGTACGTGCTGCGCAGCAACTAGACGGCTGGGATTTGGGTCCGGAGAATCCCGTTTTCCTCAACGGCTATTCACAGGGTGACGGCGCAACCGCCAGCGCCGCGGAGCAATATGACTCTTACGCCCCCGAGCTCAACGTCAAGCTCGCAACCGTCGGTGCCGCCCCAACCGATCTGACTCTTTTGCCACCAGCCCTCGACGGAACTACGTACTTCCTCTTCGAGCTCTTCGCTCTACTTGGTTTGTCCCAAAGCTACGGCATCGATTTCAATAACCGGCTCAGTACTCGCGGACAGGAGGTCCTCCGCAACGCTACGGACGCGTGCACGTTGGGCCTCGGGCTGGTCAAGTCCCGTGGAGTGGTGTAGCCGTTTAGCTTTCGGCTCGGTATGAAGTTCAGGGTTGGGTTAGGCGGTTAGCTGGCAGTGGTCATTGTGG
>NZ_JASTTF010000015.1:0-71413 GCF_055700955.1 Corynebacterium sp. 1103A | reverse complement strand
CCGGTCCCTGACACCAGCACAGCTCTAGCCCACTGATTCAGGAAGGACAGATACACCACTTTCTCGGACTTGACCGAGTTTTCACCGAGGAAGAATTCGACCAGGCCTGGGAGCATGCGCTCAAGGCCGGTCGCTACTCGTCCAACATCCTGCTGGAAGAATTCGTCTCCGGCGTAGAGCTCCGCGCCTTTGTTGTCGGGACTCGGGTTGTTAGCCTGGTCGCTCGTTTACAGCCTTTTGTGGTGGGCGACGGCACAACATCCGTTAACGGCCTAATTGACGCCCTGAACGAAAAGCGGTCAGTCAATTACCGTGCATTCAAAATGCCGCTGAAGGTAAATTGGCCTTTCGTCGGGAAGCAAGGACATGACGAGGCTTCCGTTCCGGACAATGGTGAGATTGTTTTCCTCAATCCTTTTAACATCCCTTCCGTGGGTGGGCTATTGCTAGACGTGACAGACGTCGTCGCACCGCAGATCAAGGACATCGCCCAGCGAGCTGTGGCAACGATTCCGGGGCTGGAGACCGCCGGCGTCGACCTGCTCGTCGATGACCTCAAAGACGAAAATACTGCCTCCATCATCGAGATCAATACCGCCGCTGCGCTTGACCTGCACCGCTACCCCACCCACGGTGGTAATGCACGCGCGATCGAGGTAGACATCGTGGACTTTTTCCACGAGCAGTACAAGAAATCGCTAGCTAACAACGCCTAAGCACCGGCATTAGGGCACTGCGCGGCAGTAGCCCTCCGGCGACAGGTCGGCTCTGGGATTATCTCTATTCGCCATTCCACCCGGGCTTCGTGTAGGCGCTGAAGAAGGTGAAGGCGGTTAGGGGATGCGCTTTGTAGCGCGCGTGGACGCGCACCCGGAGGCGGTCCTTCCTCTCGATACCGGAAAACGTCACCCTGTTGCTCTCGGCGAACGCGGAACTGTCCATGAGCTCTCCACCTGCTGAATACAGCTCGTATGCGAACTCCAACGGTTTTCGCACCGTTCCGAAGGCCCTCACGGTTGCGGTGATCTGCCCAGGCGACACTTGTAGTGGCACCTGGAAAATTGGGTGGCGCTGCACCTCGCGGACGCCGTTAAAGCTGCCGGCTACACGGTTTCTGAACTGGCCGAGCATCCCCATGGGAGAGGAATTAAACACGACAACCGTGGGTTTCGTGCGCGGCAGGACAGCGTCACGGATACTAGACAGTTTGGCGACCAGCGTCGTCGGTGGGGTCAAACCTTGGTCGATCTGGTCATGGAGCTTCTCCAAGACCCCACCGCCTAGGCATTCCTGACCATTCGGCAGCGATTGCAGGTCTTGGAGCAACTCTTTGGCTTCGTTCTTGGCTCGGAAGTTAGGTTCAAACGTGTTGAGGTTCTTTACCAACTTGGGCACTCGTGCGTTCGCTTCCTGCCGGTTCGCTAGGGCACGTTCTTCATTCTTAAAGAACTTGTCAAGCATGGGTCCCTCTTCCGGCACCTGCCAGGAAAAGCGACTTGCTACTTGCGCAAGTTTGTCGGCCGGCCATCCCCCATTGTCAAAACGTAGGGCGTTCAGTTTGGAATCCAGCATCTCCACGAGATCGAAGACGATCTGATCTTCGCGCATCTTCCGATTGCCTAAGAGCTTTCCGGCTTGGTAGAACTCGGGCTGGCTCAGGATGAGAAGGGGAATTTGCCCGTTTGCTGCGGATTCCCGGACATGGCCAAAGTGGGAGCGGTTCCGGAAAATGGAGTACCTATGTTGCAGGCCATCTTCTACCTGGGTTTCTCCTAGGTCCTCGAGCAGACCGCGCAGCGATTGCCTTTGCACATCTTTTTGCTCACTGTTCAGCAGTCCCGCCCCATAAACATCGTCAACGACTAGGCCTAGATCTTGGGAAAGCGACGAGGACGTATTTCCCCATTTCCCGTAGGAGGGCAGAGACGTGACGGCCTTGAAACCGCGGAAGGTTTCTCCACCGGCCCCGCGCAGTTCGATGTTCGTACCGAGCTGTCGGTAATACGACTTTCGTGCCTTAAATCCAAAGTTTTTCCCCGCCCGGAATTGCTGCCACAGGGCCAGAGACCCCTCGAAGCTCAGCGGCACGTAGTCGTACCCAAACGGCTTCGACCACGTCATTTTGTATTCTTCGGCGATGGCCGCCGCCACATAAAGATCCTGCCGCAGCAGAGGTCGGGAGGAAGCCGGGGTCCAAGTTTCGGGGTTCATGGACGTGACGCTAAATTCGCCCGCCAGATTGGCGGCCGCGAGGAAAGCCATGACCAAGCGGGAGTCTCGCCCACCGGAAAGATTGATGTGGCGCTGGTCAACGGGCAGTTCCATGGCGGTCTGCAGCTGCGATATCGCCTTCTGAGCGCCTCGTTCGATAAGTTCCTCGTAAGAGCTGTTCTCTACCGCGGCGGACCTTTTGGTTACCGACCACCCTTTTTCATCCACGAACAACACTTCCCGCGGCAACAGCACCCTGGTGTCTTCGCTCAGCGCGTGGTTGGACTGCATGGTGTTACCGAACGCGTGATTGGTCCCCAAGATAGCCTGGGCCTGGACCGGGTCTACGGCGTTTTTGGCCCCGTGCTGCGCCGCCTCAAAAGCAATGGCACTCGCACTCGAGCCGACCAAAAGGGTGTCATCCCCCTCCCCGTTTTTGATCGCACGATAATAGACCGGCTGGTAGCCAAAAGGATCGGCTGCAACTACCCAGGCGCGTTCGCTAGAAGAATAAAACACGCCGCACCACTCGCCCGTCGAGTCTTCGGCTTCGTCCAAGCTGAAATCTCCGGGCAGCTGCTCTATCCCGTCGGAGATAACGTTCCGTATCGGGGAGGTCAGGATCCCGTAGAGGTTAGTGCACTTGAACCCGCCCGCGTACCGAACTTTCCGGTCATTGTCGCGGTTAGGGATGCTTCGAAACGTGAAGCAGATGTCCTTGACGGCGTTTTCTAATTCCATGTCGAATTGTCCTTTTGAACTGTTGGGAGGTGGTGGGTGGCAACAAACGGGACAAATCTAACCCTCGATGACCACGTTCGGAGGCTGATAAGCCGCGGTGACTTCCTGGAGGTACTCGTGCGCGGGGTCTTTGTTGTCCTTGCCCATCAGGCGTGCCCACTCGTGGTACTGGGGAGAAACGACGTCGGTGGGGCCGTCGGCGATGATGTGTCCCTTGCTAATCCAGATGCAGCGCTTACAGTTCTTCTCGACCTGCCCGATGGAGTGGGAGACGAGGAAGAGGTTGCCGGCGCGCTCTAGGACCTCGGCCATGCGCGCCTTGGCCTTGGCGCCAAAGGCGGCGTCGCCGGTGGAAAGGGCCTCGTCGATGAGGAGGATATCCGGCTTGACGGCGGTGGAGATGGCAAAGCCCAGGCGGGAGCTCATGCCGGAGGAATAGGTCGACATGGGGCGTTTGATGGCATCGCCTAGCTCGGTCCACTCGGCGATGAGCGGGATCTGCGCGCGGGCCTCGTCCGGCTTCATGCCCAGGGCCAGGCAGCCCAGGTAAATGTTTGTCTCCCCGGACAGCGACTTTTGCAGGGCGGGGCTGACGCCCATGAGCATCGGCTGCGAACGCACCAGGATTTTACCGCTGGTGGGCGACTCGCCCCCGGCGATGAGGTTGAGCAAGGTAGATTTGCCGGAGCCGTTTAGGCCGATGATGCCGACCGACTCGCCGGGCGCGGCAACCAAGGAGGCATCGGTCAGCGCGTCGACGACCATCTTGTTTTTGCCTGCCCGCACGGTACGGGCGTCGTCGGAGCGGGACTGGCTGATGACGTAGCGCTTGGAGACGTTCTGGACGACGACGTTGGCTTCCTCCACGTAGTCGACTGCACCGTCAGCGTCTGCTTGGTCGGTCTTATGCAAGTCGGACATATTTGTGCTCCGCTCCCCAGAAGTAGATAAAACCCACCACGAAGGTGCCGAAGGTCCAGGCCAGTAAGGTCAGCCAGGTGGAAAGGTCCGGGCAGGTGCCATAGATGGTGGAATTACGAATCGCCATGAGAAAGATATACGCCGGGTTGTGCGACATTACTTCCTGGACGACCGGCGTGTGCGAGAAACGATCCAGCGAGAACATCACGCCGGACAGGAAAAACCAGGCCTGCGTAACAATCCCCATCAGCGCCTTGACGTCGGGGATTTCCGCGGTCAGGCGCGCCGAAATCATCATCAGCCCGCAGCCGAAGATGTGCAGCATCAGGTAGAGCGGCACCACCAGGATGATGGTCCAGTTAGGTGGCGTTCCCCACTGCGCCAAGAAGGCCAGGATCATGCCGATGAGTGCGGGCAGGAGGTTATCGATGCCGGCGCGCAGGGTCTGCGAAAACGCCAGCGAGGCCCGCGGGAAGGCAAAGGTGCGGATCATCCCGCGGGACTTGGTAATCAGGCCGCTTCCGGCGGAGAACAGGCCGGTAATCATGCGCATGAACATGATGCCGAGGATGAGGTAGCCAATGAAGTTCTCGATTCCGCGGGAGGTCTTAAACAGGTAGCCGAACAGGAAGCCGTAGAAGGCCACGTCCAGGATCGGGTTGGCCACCAGCCACAGCTTCCACAGGCGGTAGTCGCGCGTGGAGCGCAGGGCCTTGGAGCGGGCTTCCGCGATGACGAAAAAGCGGCGCTCCCAGAGCTGCTGGAGGTAGGTCGACAGGCTGGGTCGGGGGTTGAGCGGTTTCAGTCCCTCCGGGGACACGATCTGGACCGGGCCGTCGGAATGGGTGATCTGATCATTGAGCTTTAGGAAATAATCGACGCTCCGGGAGTTCACCCGCTTTCGGTGACGACTCATTTACTTCGGCCCCCTTTCCGTTGCCTCATTGACTTAACGTACCTCTTTGTCTTCACTTGAAACTTCAACCAGCCTAGTCAATTTCCCTTAGCAAATGATAAAGCGTTTTTACTATCGCATCCGTGTCGCCGGATTGGCTGCGATAGTCCAGTGACAGCCCCGACAGCGGCGAGTCGGCGGTGACGATCCCCCACACGGGCGTGGTGGACGCAGAATAATCGGAGTACTTCGACGGCAGGAACGGGTTGACAGTAAAGGCGGACCCAGTCGTCTTCGCGTCGTTGACCAGCAGCACGTCGTAGTCCTCCGTAGTAGCCAAAAAGTCCAGGTAATCCGCATAAGGGTAGGCGCGCACATCGACGGGAGCACCTGGCGCCTCGGCGGCCTGCTGCCACCGGAGGGCATCGACAGCCGCAGGGTCGCCGCAATAGATATGCAGGACAAAGCGCTGGCGCGCGTTATCCGGCAGGGTGGCCAGCGCCTGCAGAACCGGGCCCATGCCGCGGTTGGCGTAGAAGTTGCCGAAGTAGGCGATGTTGATTTTGCCCGGGACTGCCTGGGCCCGCGAGGTACCCAAGGAAAACAGCTCGCGCGGCGGCGGGGTGTGCGGCCGGATGACGGACTTCGCCCGGGCTTCTTCTTGTAACCCCTCCGGGTACGGGCCCAGCATGACCTCGCGCTGGTTGGAGTTGGTAAAGACCAGACGGTCGGCATGGAGGAGGGTTACGGCCTCCGTTAGGGCGAAGTGGGTCTCCAGGGTAATCCCCGGCCACCGGCTGGACGAGACCGCCCGCCGCAGCTGCAGCGTGGTCAGCCCCGGGGTGATAGCACCCTCCCGCGGCTGGCCATCAACGCCGAAGCGCAGGGGATCGGAAAACTCCGCCTCCCAGTAAAGCCCCGGGTGCTTCAGTTTGACTAGGGCTGCGGCCACGTGGGAACCGGACCACAAGGCACGCGAGTATATCTCCTCGTAAGGCTCAGCGGATGTCATCCGCTTGCCGGCCACCCGCGCGGCCTTCCGCGCGAAGCTGGATATCAGCGGCCACGCCGCGAAGGAAGGATCGACCCGGATTTCGGTGTGCTGAGCCAGGTAGGGCTCGACGATAAGCTGCGTGGAGGGATCCTTGTCCCGCACGCGGGACATATCCGCAAAGATGGCGTCGACCAGCTCGCCGCGTGCGGCGATGTGCTTGGCCACGACGTTGGCCGCGGTATCCGCATACGGCGGGAAGCAATAGGAGATCACCAGCCGGCGAGCCTTCTTCCTGCGCAACTCTGCCCACGGCAGGCCCGGCACCTTGAGGTCTACTGCCTCCGCGATTGCGCGGTCCACGTCCCCCGGGTTGGTTTTCAGGTAATCGCGGACGAAGGAGAACTGGGCGGCCTCCAGGCTCTCGCGCGCCTGGGCGGAGGCCTCCGGGACTTTGATGCCGCGCAGGCTAGCGATGCAGGCCAGGCGCTGGCGCACGCTGAATTCGTACGAGCTGGTCTGCCGGCTGACCGACCCGGCGCGCTGGGTACGCAGGTAGGCGGTCCCGGCGTGCTCCTGCGGTACGCGCAAGGCCAGGTCCGGGTGCTTTAGCAGGTGCGCGAAGAAGACCACGTCCTCGCCGGAGTCCAGGTTTTCGGCGTAACGGTAGCGGGTCAGGACCGCGCTGGGGACCACCTTGCAGGCGTTAAAGCCCAGGGACCAGGCGGTGCCGCGCGCAAGCTGCGTGGTCCCCGCCAGGGCTTTGATGCGCACGCCCAGGCTCGTGGATTCCTCGCGCAGCCCGGCGCGCACGTCCACTATGGGCAGCAGCGCGCAGACTCCCGGCCCGGCCATGGCCAACCCCACCTCGAGGAAACGCGGCTCGAGGCAGTCGTCATCGTCGAGGAAGGTGACGTATTCCCGCCGCACCGCGGCCAGGCCGAGGTTGCGGGCGCGGCTGGCGCCTGGGGCATCGCTAGTCAACACCCGCAGGTTCAGCCCCGGGTGTTCCGCGCGCGCCTGGGCTAGCACCTCGTAGCTGCCGTCGGCCGGACCGTTCAGCACCACGATGACCTCGAAGAGCTCCGGCGCAAGCGTCTGGGCCGACAGGGATGCCACCATGGCCGGCAAACGCTGGCAGCCCTGGTATGAGGGCACGATGACGCTGATGCCCGGCTGGAATGCTCCGCGGCTCATCGCAGCTTCTCCAATCCCTTGTAGAGGTAGGCCACGAGCGTGGCCGGTAGGTACTGTTTGATGGGCTTGGCCAGCGGCACCACCTTTTTAACCACCAGCGAGCCCAGGCTGGGCTCCGACAGCGTCGGCTCGGTAGGCTTCGGATCGCGCTCCACGCCAGTCCCTGCCTGGGCGGCCAGCCCCCGCACGAAGTCCTCGCTGGAGCGAGTCGGGCCCAAAGTCGTGCCCAGGCGCAGGCGCAACCAACCTTCGTCAGCGTCAAACCCGGTCACGCACACCTGCTCTTCAGGAACGTCTGCCCGCAGCAGCCCCACCATCCGCGCCACGTGTTCGTGATCTACCCAGAACTCCGCTTGCTCGTGGCCGGTGCTGAGCCACCGAGAGACGGCGTCCAGGGTGAGCGGCTCGGGAGTGTTGACCAAAATGAGCCGGCCGCCCTCGGCGGGCCACGTGTCTGGAAGCCCGGACAGGAAGATGGCATCCCCGGCCACGGATGCCAGGGAGACCGGTGCCTCGGAGTCATCCAGCACGACGACTGGCCGCACGGGTTGCGCGGTGGACCGCTCTGGGGCTTGGGTGTTAGTGCCGTATGCCGCCTGGTAGGCGTCTAGTCTGCTGATACGCATGGTGAATGTGCCGCCTACCTGGTCGATTTCTGCGGGTTGCGCTTCATGCGGGCGTTGTTGCGCTCGATCCGGTCGAGGATGTCGAGCAGGTTGTCCGGCACCACCTCGTCGCGCTGGTGCTCGACCCAGGCCCTGCCGGCCTCCCCGACCTGGAGCATCTCCGGGTTCTGAGCGAGGCTAAGCCACAGGTCCGCCAGGGCCTGTGGGTTCTCCGGCTCCACGACGTGGCCGGCGTGCAGCTGATGGATGAGCGAGGCGGCCTCCCCAGCCACGGCCGCGCTGATGTGGACGCCTAACTGCATGAGCTCGTAGGTCTTGGACGGGATGGCGCGCTCCAGGGCGTCCCAATCGGTCAGGTGCACCAGGGCGGTATCCGCCCACTCGTAGTATTCCCGGAGCTGATCGGCCGGCAGCCGGTGGTGAAATTCGACGTCGAGGCCCAATTCTTCCGCGCGCTCGTTCAGAGCGAACCAGGTAGCGCCATCACCGATCATGCGCAGGTGCACTTCCAGGCCCTTGTCTCGGGCAATCTTGGTGGCCGCCAGGGCGTTTTCCAGCTTCTGTGCCCGCCCCAGCGTGCCGGCGTACAGCACGTTCAGTCCGCCTTCTCGCGGTGCCTTGACCTGCCGGTCGTAGTCCGACCGGGGCGCGAAGACGTTGCGGATGGTGGTCAATTCCGGTTTCGGCCCCGGCATAGTCCGGGCGAAGTAGTTGGCCAGGTAGTCGCTCTCCCGCTGGGTGGTGGTGATGACCCCGGCCGACTTGCGCAGCGCCGAGTACATAACTTTCTCGGTGGCCTTGGTCAGCACTTGCAGCGGGCCGCGGCTCAAGATCTTTTCGCGCAGGGTCCTCCGGCCCGTCCCGGAATTCCAGTCGCGGCTCTCGCGCAGCAGGTCCGGCCAGGCGTCACGCAGGTCGATGACGTAGGGCACGCGGTGGATCCCCGCCACCAGCCGCGTCACCGCCGAGGTCGGCAGGGCCGGCACGGTACCGATGACCAAGTCCGGCCGCAGCTTGCGGACCTGGTGCGAGGAGTTCAGGTGCATCAGCACCATCGATGCCGCCACCGAAGCCTGGTTGAAGATCCGCTGCGTCAGCGAGCGACCCGCGGGAAAGAATCCCGAGCGGATGACCCGCTCCCCTGCGGGACCTTCCTCGGCGTGGCGCGCGGAACGGAAGCTGCGCTGGTCCACCCACTGCCGGAGCGGAATCTTGCGCTGGTAGTGCGGGGGCGGCGCGATGACGGTGATCTGGTGCCCGTTGCGAATCAGGATCCGCGAAAGCCACGCCCACCGCCGCTGCGGTACCCCGTTTTCCGGATACCAATACTGGGAAAGGACAAGGATCTTCACGGCAAACTAGGTGCTTTCTCTCACGGCGGGATGTCGGGATCTCTGCGACTCCGGGCTCTCGGCCCAGGGGATCTAAGATTATCTAGATTTCTTGGTAGCCACTTTGTCTACTTTACTTCCGATTGCTCGCTCGGAAAGCTCAATTCAGCACTCCGAAGGAAAAACGGGAGAGATTTGCCGAAGCGGCGCACCCCCAGCCCCACCACGCGGTAGCCGTCCGGGAGGAAAACCTCCACCGTGCTTGACCCGCTCCCCGGCCGGGAGTCCAGGTACTTGTAGTAGCCCACCTCCGCTTGCACGGACTTCGGCACGCCCGGCAACGAGGCGCCGCTGGGGACCGGATGGGCGTCCGCAGTCTGGATGTCCAAGGTGACCAGCCCTTGGTGGGGCCGGGCAGTCGGCGCGAAAATATGGTCAAGCTCCAGGCGGAAGGACTGCAACGGCCGGGGCATTTCTAGCCGGGCTGCTGTCCACACCAGAGTGGGCCGGGGCAGGGCATTGGCAGTGCGCTCGTCCACGACCAGCGGCGCCACCGTGGGGAACAGGCGCTCCAGGGTGTCGCCGTCCTCGAAACGCGGGTATTTGGACATCGCCTTGGCCAGGCTCGACATGGAGGGCCCGTCCTTGGCGCGCAAGGCGTTGTCCTGGGACAGGTGGTTGAAGCGGAAATAGCCCAGCTTGCGCGAATCCAGGATGACCGGGCTCTTCCGGTCCACCATGTTGTGTGGGGCCGGGCGGGGAGATTGCAGCTTCCCGTCCTCGCCAAACTGGCAGACGTACATCAGCCCCATGGAATTCATGGGGAAATGCGCCTGCCGCAGGTTCGTCACGCGCCCCCGGTGGAGGATGCCCTCCACCCCGAGCGGCAAGCTGACGGCCATCCCGCAGTACTCCGGTCGCACGTAGCGCGCCATGGTGGCGAAGTACTCGGTGCTCAGCACGTCGTCATCGTCGAGCCGGTACTGTCCGAAGGCCTCGCCTGCGGCCACGTGCTCGCGCGCGATATCTGCCAACGGGGTCCCGGCCTTGCCGTCGGGCCGCTTATCGAGGTGCAGAAAATCGTAGCGCTGCGCCGCCGCGGCGAGACTGCGCTGGTATTTTTCCGGCAGAGACTCCGAGTAGGAGACCACGTGCACCACGTCGAAATCCCGCGCGGCCGCGGCCAAGGACGGCAGCGTGTGCTGGATGAAGATCTCCTCCCGCAGGTCCAAGCGGGCCGGGGCGTAGAGTTCTTTCTTGTAATTCTCCACGCTCTTGGCGGATTTGGCGCCTGTGGTCGCGGCGCCGTCCTGCTGGGTCAGCCGCCACGACGTCGAGGTCGGGTTGAACAGGCTGTACCGCGTGCGTCCGATGAAAAACATGTTGTGCTTTCCCTGCCCTAGTCCTCGTCTGCTTCCTGGCCCACGAAGACGTGGTCCCGGTTGAGCCCGTAGCTTTCCACGATCCCGTTGCGCTTGAGCGCCGAGGCCTCCACGTCCCAGGTGTGCCCGTGGGCGGCGCGGACCTGGATGTAGTTGAAACGGTCGGCCGAGTAAATCCTGCCGCCCGCGGCGGCCACGTCGCGCAGGAACTGGGTGTCCTCGCCCCTGCCGAGCTCCCGGAAGGGATGATCCACGAAGATCTCCCGCCTGCCGGTCAGCGTCGCGCCTAAGACCAGGTTGGTCCACAGGTGCTCGCGCCACGGTTTGCGCAGCACCAGCTCATCGGTGTCGGCCAGGTACAGGTAGGACGCCTGCTTGCCCACGACCTCGGCCCCGGAATAGCGCAGGGCATTGACCTGGTCGCGCAGGTAGTCCGGCCCGTAGCAATCATCATCGTCCATCTTGGCCACGTAGTCACCGCTCGCCTCGCCTACCAGCCCGTTGAGGACCTCGCCCAGGCTCGCCTCCGCGGGAAATTCGCGGAAGAGCACACCCGCAGGGGCCTGCTCCGGGGCGGCAATCCCGTGAAGTCCCACCAGGACCTCCAGCTCGACCTCGCGCTGCGCCACGATCTGCGCCAGGGCCCCGGTCACCCGTTCCGGCCTGTTGGTAGCCATGATGACCGTGACCTTCGGCCGGCCGGTCCAGCCGTTGACCGCAGGCAGGCCTACCGCTTGGACGATCTGTTCGGCGCGGTGGGTATAGGTGTGCCCCTCCCAGATGATCCGCTGGGCCTTATGCACCATCCGGTCCCGCGCGAGCGGGGAACGCACCAGGGCCTCGATGCTCGCGGCCGCCGCATCGATGGCGTCCTCCGCCTCCTCGCCCGGCTGTTCCGCGGGGCCGTCGATGGTCAGGACCTCGCCGGAGCTGAACAGGCGGGATATCCCCTCCGCCGGCGTGGTCGCGACCGCGGTGCCGGCGGCGAGCAGCTCCACGACGCGGCGGGAAAACATGGTCGGGCTATCTGTGACGGTGTTGACGTTGAGGAAGACCTTGTAGCCGCGGTAGGCGCGGAGCATCCGGCCGTAGGGCAACGCGCCTACGACCCACTCATCAAACGGCGCCGGGAAGGTGTACTTGTCGTCCACGTCCTGGTTGCGCGAATATATGGTGAGCGCCGAATGCAGGTTGTCGCTGGCTAGCAGCCCGGCGCGCAGGATGAACTCCATCTGCCGGGCACGGTCTGGGAACTTGTGGCGGAAATAGGTTCCGGCAAAGCAGAGGTCCCCGCGCTGGTAGCGCCCGCTGACCGCGGTGCGGATGGGGTTGTGCACCCGGGGCTGGGCGGCGAAGGGGACGACCACCACGCGGCTATCCGGCAGCGCCGCCTGGTAGCGGGGCGCGCAGGCGGCATCGGTAGTAGCGACGACCTCAAAAAGCTCCGCGGAAGCGAGGAAGTCATCGAAGTGGGCCGGATCCTCCTTATTCCAGAACACCGTGGGAATGCCGGATGCCCGGCAGTGCGCGACCAACTCGCGCAGGTTGTCCGAGGGGGCGTTGCTGCCGACGACCTGGTAGCGCCAGGCCCCGGAATTTCCCTGCCAGGCGGACTCAACCAGCAGGAAATCAATACCTTCAGCGATCTCCTCGCGCCAGCTCTCCGGGGACAGTGGCACCAGGTCGAATTCCCCTCCCCAGGCCAGGTGCGAGAAATCATCCAGGATGGCGCCCACCCGGTAATGGCCAAAAGGCTTGGGCCGGGACGTGTTTTCCGGGAACTCCTCAAAACCCAGCGGATCGAAACCGCGGAGCTCGGCGCGCTTCATCTCCTCTACCCGCTGCTTATCCGCCGCGTCCTGCGAGGCCTTCAGCCGGAGATTCTCCCGGTGCTCCAGGTGCCTTCCCAGCTGCCGGAAACCGCCCTTGCGCAAGTGCCACAAGGCGGTCCGTAATTCGGAAAGGTTCATCGCTGGGCTCGTTTTCGGTTCGGGGATCGTTGGGTTTTCGGTGGGTTTCCGCTGGGTTACAGCGCCACAAAAAATGTTAACTGCGAACATCTTAAACGAAGCCCGCTCACTTCCGCAGGGTCGTGGCTTAAGCCTGCACCTGTTTTCGCGAGCGTGTACAGGGTGGAATACGTGGACGCGGCAAAGCGCTAGACTTGTGCGCATGCCTTTCGTCAGAAACTACCGGCGCTACCGCGCGGATACCGTGCTCCACCGGTCCCTCGACGATTTCTGCCACGCCACGCTCACCCCCGGCATCCAGGTCATTGGTTACGAGGACGCGCTGTTGGAACTGATGGTGGTCGACCGGCAGGCGGCCACCACCATCGTGGTCTTCCACGCCGCCGCCGACCCGGCGACGACCAGCCTGCCGCTATTTGTGGGCCAGCAGTTGACCGAAAACCTGGACGCCAACCTTATTTTTGTCTCCGATCCGATGCTGGGGCGCAGCACCGCCATCGGGTGGTTCACCGGGGCACCGTCCCTGCCCTTGCAGGACGACCTGGTCCGCGCCATTTCCCACATCCAGGACGGGCTGGGAAATGCAGAAAACCTCATCTTCTACGGCTCTTCCGCCGGGGCCTTCGCCGCGTTGTACTACTCCCACCGCTTCCCCGGTTCCCTGGCCATCGTGGCGAACCCGCAGACCACCATCGCCGGCTACTACCCCGGACACGTCAAGGCTTTCCTGGACAGCAGCTGGGCGGGCGCGCCGATTGAGGACATCCCCGCCGTCACCGACGTCACCCCGCTCTACGCCGAATCCTTCCCGAACCACGTGGCCTACCTGCAGTGCAGCGACGACGAGCTGCACCTGACCCAGCACTGCCGGCCCTGGAAGGACGCTACCGCCGACCACGCCGCGCGCCGCCGCTTCCTGGTCGGCGACTGGGGTCCGGGGCATGCCCCGCCCCCGTTTTACCTCCTCCAGGGAATCCTGGAATTCGCGGTCTCCCTGGGCGGGCATTGGGACGAGCTGCTGGCCGACGACATGTTCAGCCACAATATCACTGGCTAGCCCGCCTGCTTGGCTTTGAAGGCCTGCCAGTAGCGCAGGAACTCCGCGTTGGCTTCCGCATCCTGGGCCGAGTAGTACTCGATACCGGCCTGGTCCAGCCCCGCGGTAAGCGTGGCGTGCAGCGGCTCCGGGTAGTTGCGGTACATCCGCCCGTCTGCCTTGCGCATGAAATCGAAGTCCATGCCCCGCACGTCGCGAACGATCTGCTGGCTGAACCCGCGCACCAGCTGCCGGGCCAGGTCGGGGCGCCCTAGCCAGCTCAAGTACATCGCGGTCAGGTCCGTGGTGAAGTTGTCTCCGAACGTGAAATAAGGCTCCACGGGCATCTCGATGCGCGGGAGTGTGACCGGCGTGCCCGCCGCTGCCAGCACCGCCTCGACGAGCGCCCGCTTGCGCACCAGCTTCTCCTCCCGGGGTCCTGCCAGGGACTGCAACGAATCTGCCAGCAGATCCGGCGCGTTGTGCGCGAGCACCAAGACCGTGCCGGCCTCGGTCAGGCCCAGCGTCGGCGCCGCATTCGTCATCCCCGCCGCCGCAAACGGCGGGAACGTGAAGTTGTTCTCATAGGCGCTACCCCGCTTGAACCTGGTCGATTCCAGGATGGAGCCAAACGAGCAGTACTCCGCGCGCGTTGTGGCCGCGGTCAGCAGGGTGCCCAGGCCGATAAACGACCACGAGTTCCCCCGCAGAGGGGTGCGCACCACGTTGGTCTCCACGCGGATCGGGTCGAAGCGCTGAAAGAACTCCCGCTCGCGGCTAAACCTCCCGCCGAAATCCAACGAGACCAACTCATGGTCTTCCGGCAGCAGGTAGCGCGCCGCCAGCGAGTCAAACCCGCCGGAAAAGTTCAGCACCACCTTGCCGGGGGCAGGTTCCGCCACCCCACCCGGCGCGGCTCCCTCCCCGCCAGGCACACCTTCGGCGTTGACCTCCGCCTGCGTCCACTCGGCTATCGCCTCCCGCACACCCGCGGATACCTCGAAACCGAAATCGATGCGCTCGAAGTTCTTGCCCGTCAGCGTCGATAGCGCCAACGCCAAGCCATCACCCGTGACCGCGACATCACGATTAAACGCAAAGCTCACGCGCACCGGCCGCTGCGCCCGCGCGGGAAGCAGACGCCACAGCTGCTCCGGGCCCCATTCCGGCGGCCCCGGCAGGTCCGTGTGCACCACTAGGGCCCGCTTGGTCCACGTGTGCGGGTGAAAACTAATTCGCGAAGTCACCCCTCTAATCTACCTGCCAGAACCCACTCGCTCTTCCTTGACAATACGAAGCCAGAAAACCTCGACTGCCTGGCGATTTGTGTTATTCGGAGGTTTCCTAATATAGTTATGTCTCGTTGCAGCGAGCAGTCGTTGCTGCGAATAGATATTCCTCCATAGCTCAGTTGGCAGAGCATTCGACTGTTAATCGAAGGGTCACTGGTTCGAGCCCAGTTGGAGGAGCAAACCAAGCCCGCTGTTTACAGCGGGCTTTTCTTTTGTCTATATGCGGCGCTCCTCCTTGCCTCGTGAGGTATAAATAGAGACATCCACGCCATCTCCTATCGATGGCCGATGCCCTGTTTCCCTGCCCCTGAAAGGCCTCACAATGCGCCGCGTCTTACCCCTGATTTTCGCTTCACTTCTTTTCGTCAGCGCATGTGGAGACGAGCAAGGCAACTCTTCCGAGGCCCCCACTTCCGCCTTCTCTGCTAACAGCCCGTCGACAACTTCCAGCGAGAGCGTCAAGCCAAGCACTCCGCAGGAAACCAGTGAAGAACCGAGTTCCGAAGAACCTGCGGCACAATCCCAAGATCCCACAGCATCGGCTACGGAACCACAAGAGCCCTACGTTGTCGAGTGTCTCCCCGGGACACCGGGTCCTTCGCGGATGTCGGACGGAACCACTCAATCTACTGACTTCTGCGCCAACCAAGAAGGCGCTGAAGAGTATCGTGAGGCCGAGGCCAACGCCGGACTTCCCGATCCCGCGACCATCCCCTATGCCGACGGGGGCACGTGCCCTGCGGCAATCTGCGGATACGGCCACGATGAGAGCGGCAACCCGAACCCCTCCAGCGGTGAAATCCAAAGTTGGTGGATGAACTGCATTTCCACCAACTCGGAAGAATACTGCCGAGCGAACGATCCCTACACGAATTAGGCCGCCTGCTACCTCCCTAGCAAGTCAGCAGGCTCCACAGCACGTATGAGGCGTCCGGCTTTGCGTTACCCCCAAGTCCCCAGCAATCAGGAGTACAACCCCACTAATGGTTTCTATTCGGGGCAACCGCGTTTACCCCGTGATTACCCCCGGTATAGGGCATTGTTGCAGTATAGGGGTGTGTGAAAGCGTTTGTGGGCAAACGTAGAGTGCAATAGACATATTCGCCTGGTTTCGGTGCGGGGGCAAAACGCAAAGTGGGTGCGGCGCGTGGGTGGCTTCTATACGCTGGGCCGTACGACCTTGGATTTCGCAGTCGCGCGTTCGCGGGTGAGCCAAGGAATCTTTTCGCCGCGAGCCCGCAAGCGCGCTCAACACAGAAAGCAGGCCCATGACAACAAGTGAACAACCTGATACCCGAATAGACCTCATCTGGTTGTCCGAACAAGACATGATCGACGCCGGTGTGACGGATGCCGCCAAGTGCGTCGAAACGATGGAAGAAACCCTCATCCTGCTCGACAAGGGTGACTACCGCATGGCTGGTGCCTCCGCTAACAGCCACGGCGCGCAGATCAACTTCCCCGATGACCCGGAGTTCGAGGGTATGCCGGCCAACGGCCCCGACCGCCGCTTCATGGCCATGCCGGCCTATATCGGCGGCCGCTTCAACAACACCGGTGTGAAGTGGTACGGCTCCAACGCGGACAATCGAAACCACGGGCTGCCGCGTTCTATCCACGTCTTTGTCCTCAACGACACGGTCACGGGAGCGCCGAAGGCCATCATGTCCGCGAATTTGCTCTCCGCCTACCGCACCGGCGCCGTGCCCGCCGTGGGCGTGAAGCACCTGGCCGTGGACAATGCCGAGGAGGTCGGCATCATCGGGCCGGGCGTGATGTCGCGGACCATCCTGGCTTCCTCGATTACCCAGCGCCCGTCCATCAAGCGCGTCAAGATCAAAGGGCGCACGGCAGCCTCCACTGAGCGCACCGCGAACTACCTGCGCGAACAGCACCCGGATATTGAGTTCACCGTCGTCGACAGCGAGCAGGAGGCGGTCGAAGGTTCCGACATCCTCATCGCGGGCACCTCGACCTCCCAGGACGGCCCGCAGGGCTTCCCGTACTTCAACAAGGACTGGCTCAAGCCCGGCGCGCTGGTGCTGGCCCCAGCCGCCGCCCGCTTCGACGATGACTTCGTCGCTTCCGGCGGCGCCCGCCTCGTGGTGGACTACAAGGGCCTGTATGCCGAGTGGTTCAACGAGAACGGCCCTGACGTGACCTACGAGCGCCTGCTCGGCATCCCTGGCAACCGCTGGTGGGACATGGTGCAGGAGGGCAAGCTGGAAGAGTCCGACATTGCCAATATCGGCGCCATCGCCGACGGCCAGGCCCCCGGCCGCGCCAACGACGAGGAAATCTTCTTCTACTCCATCGGCGGCATGCCCGTCGAGGACGTCGCGTGGGCCACAGACGTCCTGGAGCAAGCCCGCGACAAGGGCTTGGGCACACCGCTCAACCTCTGGGACGTGCCGGCGCTGTCCTAGGGCGTCGGTGCCAGCCCAGCCCCATCTATGTCCCATTAATTCCCATCCCCAACTACACCCTAAGGCGTGTTTTCCACAGTGAGCTTGCAGGCTTCCTCAGTCCACGATGTCATCGACTTCATCCAGGCGGAGCAGGTCCGATACCTCGATATTCGCTTCAGCGACGTGTTCGGCGCCGAGCATGCCCTGACCGTGCCCGCCCGCCTACTGACGGAGGAGACCGCCCACGAGGGCTTCGCCTTCGACGGCTCCTCCATCCCCGGTTTCGCCACCGTTGATAAGTCGGATATGACGCTCATTCCCGATCCGGGCACGGCGTACCTCGACCCGTTCCGCGCCCACAAGACGCTGAACATGCAGTTCTTCGTCCGGGATCCCCTCTCCCAGGCCTCCTACTCCCGCGACCCACGCTCCATTGCCCAGAAGGCGGAGGCCTACCTGCAGGAGACGGGCATCGCCGATACCTGCTCCATCGGCGCGGAGGCGGAGTTCTACGTCTTCGACTCGGTCCGCTACTCCTCCGGCGTGAACCACTCCTTCCACCAGGTCGACTCCGACGAGGGCTGGTGGCGCTCGGGGGAGGAAACCATGATGGACGGCAGCCCGAACCGCGGTAACCAGATCCGCATAAACGACGGCTACTTCCCGGTTGCGCCCTACGACAAGACCATCCCGGTGCGCGACGACATCGCCTACAACCTGGAGCTCATCGGCTTTGATGTCGAGCGCTTCCACCACGAGGTCGCCACGGGCGGCATCCAGGAGGTCAACTACCGCTTCGCCGATCTTCTCAAGGCCGGCGACGACATGCAGGCCTTCAAGTACGTGGTGCGCAATACCGCGGAAAGCCACGGGCAGACAGCCACCTTCATGCCCAAGCCTTTGGCCGGCGATGGCGGCTCCGGCATGCACGCCCACCAGTCGCTGTGGAAGGACGGCAAGCCGCTCTTTTACGACGAGAACGGCTACGCCGGCCTGTCCGATACCGCTCGCTACTACATCGGCGGACTGCTCAAGCACGCACCGGCCGTGCTGGCGTTGACCAACCCCACGGTCAATTCCTACCGCCGTTTGTTCTCCGGCTTCGAAGCCCCGGTCAACCTGGCCTATTCTCAGTCCAATCGCTCCGCGGCCATCCGCATCCCCCTGAGCGGTGAAAACCCGAAGGCCAAGCGCATCGAGTTCCGCGCGCCCGATCCTTCGGCCAACCCCTACCTGGCGTTTACCGCGCAGATGATGGCCGGCCTCGACGGCATCCTCAACCGCATCGAGCCCGGCGAGCCGGTGGACAAAGACCTTTACGAGCTCGCCCCGCAGGAGCGCAAGGACATCCCCCAAGTCCCCCACTCCCTGGAGTCCTCACTCGCGGCACTCGAGGCCGACCACGAGTTCCTCACCGCCGGCGACGTCATGACCGAGGACTTCCTCGAGGCCTACGCCCGGCTCAAGTTCGACCGGGAAATCCTGCCCCTGCGACAGGGCCCGTCCCCGAAGGAATTCGAGCTGTACTACAACGTCTAATTCTTGTAAGACTACCCCGTCCCGGGCTTTGTATTCCCCAGGACAGTTGGTTACAGCACTGCCGAAGAACTGGTTTTGTGCTAAAGCAAACGCCCCACTTTTTCAAGTGGGGCGTCGCGATAAGTACGGTAAGTGTTGCGGTATGGGATCCGCTTTCCATGGGTAATGAGTCTGAGACTCGGCCCATCGGGCGCTTGCTTCTAGTCTGAGACTAAGGCTTCAGCGCCTAATTGGATCATACCCCACCCCTAAGTTCTGTCAAGGACAGCTCATGGCTTGTTTGGAGTTTCAGCAGGTCAGTTCGACAGTCTTTAAAACACGTTTCGCCCAGTGCAGCCGCAATATCTTTCGCCAATCGAGCCTTAGGTGTTTTGTCGTCGAGAAAATGCTCCAATCCATTTTCTTCAAACTTCTTTCTCGTGTGAAAGACCGCGCTAGCCAACAAATCAGCGATTTGTAGTGGAGGGCAAGTCCTAGAATCGAGACTAACTGCGGTGACCACTCGCTTGTTTCCAAACCTCTTATTTAAACCGGCTGCAAGCTCATCACCATACGAAATCCCTTCCGGGACATCAATGTCATCCACCATCAGCACACTCACTTCGCGCCGAGTTATAAGCCCTCGAAGCAACCGGTCGGTGGCAAATCGGTGTCCCTGCCACTGATCCCTGTTAGACCAGGGGTCAAAATGCCGTTTATCTAAAACAAACGCTCCAAAGGTGCACCCTGCTGACACTGCTTCCGAAAATAGCTCAGCAAGTATCGGCTCGGAATTCTTTGTCACCTTGGAAAATTTTATTTCTTCGGCTTTCGTAAAATTATTTCTATCGCGACAGGCTTTGATAGCCCTAGAGAGCTTGTCCGGATCAGAAGTCCTCACCGCTGCTGTCACAAAGTGTTTCCCGAGAGAGCCCTTACTCCCCGCCTCATCCACGAAGTACGCCACTCCCCCTGTTGACAAAGGAAGGTGGACTTGAGGAGGGCTCTTGGGAGACAAGCTATCCATGAGTTCAGTTTACCGAAGCCGTCCAGATCGAATTGTGTATTCTACCGAGTCTGAAACTCCGCAATCTCCAACACCATCAAAACCCGCCCTGGTGTGTTCTCCCAGGGCGGTGCAATAAGTCACTAGTCCTGCGGGTAGAGCCCCTTGGCGGCGCTCAGCTGCGTGGCGGGCTGGCTGGGATCGGCCGGGGCGTCGTCGTCCGGCAAGAGACCGGGGCGGACGTACTCGTCGGCGGCGTCGATGAATTCCTGCGGCGGGGCGAAGAAATTCGCGCCCGTCAGCGGGGTGGAGAAATCGAGGATGCGGTCGTAGTTGCCGCGGGGCTCGCCCAGGAACATGCGGCGCAGCATCAGCTCGGTCACGCGCACGTCGTTGGCGTAGCTCATGAAGAAGGTGCCCTGCTCGCCGGTGCCCTTGCCGAAAGCCAGGTTGTCGCGGACGATCTCAAGGGAGTTGCCGTCGGCGTCCTTCACAGAGTTCAGGAAGACGTGGCTGTTGTGCGGTTTCTCGGCGTCGTCGAACTCGATGTCCTCGGCCTTGGTGCGGCCGATGACGCGCTGCTGCTCCTCGACGCCGATTTCCTCCCAGTCCTTTAAATTGTGGGTGTATTTCTGCTCCACGATGTAGCTGCCGCCGGCCCACTGGCCCTCGGCAATCAGCGCGGCGTCGGCGCCGGCGCGCCCCTGCGGAGACTCGGTGCCGTCCACAAAGCCCAGCGGGTCGCGGAAGTCCATGTAGCGGAAGGCGTGGACCTCGTCGAGGGTCTCCACCCCGTCCCCCAACAGCCTCTTAATGCGGCGGGTCAGCTCGAAGGCGCGGTCGAATTCGTCGGAACGGATGTGGAAGAACAGGTCCCCGCCCGTCGAGGGCGCGGAGTGCTTGTCGCCCTCCAACGGCACAAAGTCGTGCAGCCCCTCCGGCTTCGGCGCGGTAGACGGGTCGAAAAGCCGGTCCCACAGCTGGGAGCCAATGCCCACCACAGCGCTCAGGTGTGAATGCGGATCACGGAAGCTGACGCCGTCGACGGTGCCGGACAGGCCGGTCAGGGCATCGATAGCCGCCTGCTCCTGCCCCTCGGGCACCTTGAGGTTGATAAAGAAGGCCACCTTGGTCTGCGGCAGGATGATCGTCTGGGAAAGCTCATAGGGTTGCATGTCCCCCAGTATAGAATGTCGGGTGCGTCCCAACCGGCGGAACGCGGCGTCAAATCCCGCAGCGGGGCGGGCACCCTAGTCAGCGGCAGACGGCGCGAAGTCCGGCAGGCGCTCGCCCAGGCCGAACAGGTTCGCGATGGCGGCCACCGAGCGCGCCGCGCCCTGGCCGTCGCCGTAGGGGTTGACCGCATTCGCCATGGCGGCGTAGGCAGCGTCGTCCTCGAGCAGGAGTCGGGCCTCCGCGATGATGAGGTCGCGGTCGGTGCCGACCAGCTTGACGGTTCCGGCCACGACGGCCTCCGGGCGCTCGGTATTCGAGCGCATCACCAGGACCGGCTTGCCCAGCGCCGGGGCCTCCTCCTGGACCCCGCCGGAGTCGGTCAGGATGATGCTCGCGCGGTTCTGCAGCTGGGTGAACTGGTCGTACGGCAGCGGATCCGTGATGATGACGTTGTCCAGATTTTCGACCTCCGGCAGCACCGCCTGGCGCACCTTCGGGTTCAGGTGCAACGGCAGGGCAAAGTAGGTGTCTGGATATTCTGTGGCCAGGTCGGCGACCGCGTCGCCGATATTCTTCATCGCGTCCAGGTTCTCCCGGCGGTGGGTGGTTACCACGACCAGGCGCTTATCCGTGGCCGCGGCGGCCTGCAGCGCCGAGTCGGCGAACTCGGTGTCCCAGCCAGCGGCCTCCAGCAGCGCGTCGATGACGGTATTGCCCGTGACCACGATGTCCTTGCTGCGGAAGTTCTCCTTGCGCAGGTTTTCCATCGCACCCTCGGTCGGCGCCAGGTGCAGGGCCGCGACCTGCCCGATGAGCCGGCGGTTGGCCTCCTCCGGGAACGGGGAGGAAATATCGCCGGTACGCAGGCCGGCCTCCAGGTGGATGACCTTGACGCCGCGGTGGAAGCCGGCCAGTGCCGCTGCCATCGCGGTGGAGGTATCCCCCTGGGAGATGATCGCGTCCGGGTTCTCCTGGGCGATGACCTCGTCTAGGCCCACCAGCGCGCGGGAGACCAGTTCGTTCAATCCCTGCCCCGGCTTCATCAGCCCCAGATCGTGGACCGGAGAGATCCCGAACATGGAGTTGACCTGCTCGAGCATCTCCTTGTGCTGGCCGGTGGACACCGGCACGGATTCAAAACGATCATCCTGGTCGAGGGCCTTGATGACCGGCGCCACCTTGATGGCTTCTGGGCGGGTACCGTAGACCGTCATGATCTTCGGGGCAGGCATTACGCTCCTTAGGCGAATTTAGGAATACAAAATAAGTAGGTTAACTAGTTAGAATCTTACCGAGGCCGAAACAATCCCGCTACCGTTATGTCGCCCGCAGGAGGGTGAATTTCGCGCGCGCTCCCCCGCCGCGCCCGCACGGGCTCGCCGCCCGCGCCGTTTCGCGCGGTCTTTTCTAGGTCGATTCCTGTGAACCCGCCAGCAACAAAGCGGCCCACGCCAGGCCCGCTGCGGTCTCATTAACAGCGGGTACGGCCGGTATCATTCCCATGTCCACCCCCTAAATATATAGTGCCGAATGCATATACGGAAGACTTGGAAAACACTTCGTGGATCTCACCCCCGTTCGGGCGAGGAGGGAAAATAGGTAGGCTGGGAGCGTAAAAAGCACCACACCTATCGCCGATTTTTCGCAAGGGAGTAATCTACCGCCCATGATTCAGTTCGTTGTTGGCGCCGCAGCCGGGTACGTCTTCGGCACTAAGGCCGGCCGCAAGCGTTATCACCAGATCAAGGGTGCCTACCAAAAGGCCGTCAATTCCCCCGCCACCAAGTCCGCCTTGCGTTCCGCACGCAAGGCGGTAGCCAACCGGCTGGACCCGGAGCCGCGCATGCGGGAGGTCAAGGACCTGCGTTCCCGCGGCACCCGGTCGACCGGGCAGCCGGATATCCCCCGGGATCGCATCTACGAACCCGACGAGGACTAGCCTCGCTTAATCTCGATTAGCCCAGCGCGCGGGCCCAGGAGGGCCTGCGCTTGATCTGTGCCTTTTCAAGCCGCCCGCCGGCGGTCAGCTTGGGTTTAGCCGTGCTTTGGGAGTGCTTTGGGTGCGCGTTCGGTGTGCTAGAGCGCGCGCTCGTTGAGCTCGCGGCGGGCCTGCTCCAAGGCGACCAGATCGGCGAAGAGGCTGTTGTAGGCACGCTCGTCGTCGCTGGGGCGCATGCGTCCCAGGCGCGCCTTGAGCTGGGCGATCTGGTCGGCCACGCGGGATTCCTGCAGGCGGGACAGCACGGAGTCCGCGTAGCTTTCCAACAGGATATCGCCGGTGGGCAGGATGGTTTCCACGGCCAGCTCCGAGACAAAATTGCGGCCGGTGAGATCGCGCATCTGGCCGGCGACGTCGGCGAGCCACTCGACGTTGGGCAGCTGCGCGCCGCGCACGGCGCCGCCCTCCGCGGCGATCGCCTCCCGCACGATCCGGTAGGCGTCGTTGGTATAGGAATCCGCTGGCAGGCCATCGAAGTACTCGCCCACCACGGCCGGGTGCTGGAGGGCCAGCTTGAGGGCCTCGCGCTGCGGCCACAGATGGGTCTCGTTGGGGCTGGGCGGGCGAATGGCCGGCACGTCCTGCTGGGCGGGCTGGGCCTGCGCGTTGTCGAAGCGCTTGGCCTGCATGACCGGCTTGCGCTGGGCGTTGGAGCGGTTGTCACGGGCGGCCTGGTCGACCTGGTGCATGACCTCTTCTGGCTCCGGCCAACCCACCCAGCCGGCCAGGCGGCGGGCGTATTCACGCTGCAGGGGCTTGTCGCGGATCTGCGCGACGACGGGAACAGCGCGGCGCAGGGCCTGCAGGCGGCCTTCGGCGGTATCGATCCGGTAGCCGGAAATCAGCGACTCGATGACGAACTCAAACATCGGGATGCGGTCGGCGACCAGCTCGCGCACGGCGGCATCGCCGCGCTTGAGCCGCAGATCGCACGGATCCATCCCGTTCGGGGCGATAGAGACGAAGGACTGGCCGGTGAACTTCTGCTCGCCCTCGAAGGCGCGCAGGGCGGCCTTCTGCCCGGCCTCGTCGCCGTCGAAGGTGTAGATGAGCTCGCCGTTGAAATAACTGTCATCCAGCATCAGGCGCCGCAGCAGCTGCAGGTGCTCCCCGCCAAAAGCCGTGCCGCAGGAGGCTACCGCGTTGGGCACCCCGGCGGCGTACATGGCCATCACGTCCGTGTAGCCCTCCACGATGACGGCCTGGCGCTGCTTGGCGATGCTCGACTTCGCCACGTCCAGCCCAAAGAGCACCTTGGACTTGTGGTAGAGCATGGTCTCCGGGGTGTTCATGTACTTGCCCAGGTTGTCGTCGTCGAAGAGCTTGCGCGCGCCGAAGCCGATGACGTTGCCGGCCATGTCCTTAATCGGCCAGAGCAGGCGGCGGTGGAAGCGGTCGATGGGTCCGCGCCGGCCCATCTTGGACAGCCCAGCGGCCTCCAGCTCCTCGTAGTCGAAGCCCATGCGCAGCAGGTATTTGGTCAGCGTGTCCCAGCCGTCCGGGGCGTAGCCGCACTCAAAGTCGTAGATGACCTGCTGGGAAAAACCGCGATCCAGCAGGAAGTTGCGGGCCGTGGCGGCCTCCGGGGTCTCTAGCTGCTGGCGGTAGAACTCGTGCGCGGCCTTGTTGGCCTGGATGAGCCGCTGGCGGGTGCCCGGTTTCACGTCGCGGGCGCCGGTGGTCCCGCCCTGGTAGTTGATGTGGTAGCCGATCTTCTGTGCGACGGCCTCGACGGCCTCGGGGAAGCTGAGCTGTTCCATCTCCATCAGGAAGGTGAAGACGTCGCCGCCCTTGCCCGTGGAAAAGCAGTGAAAATAGCCGCGCTGGGGGCGCACGTGGAACGACGGGGTCTTTTCGTCCTTGAAGGGAGACAGGCCTTTCATGGAGTCGTGCCCCGCCGGTTTGAGCTGGACGTATTCGCCCACGATCTCCTCAATCGGTGCACGCTCTCGGATCTGCTGAATATCGCTTTCCGGAATCCTGCCTCGCGCCATGTGTAACAGCGTACCCAGCGCGGCAAACCGACGCCCAATTTCGGTATCGGCTGGCACACCTGTTACAACTTAAAGCCATGAAAAGCGGTAGCTCCCAAAAATCGTGGCCGGTGGCCTTAGGCGGGCTCGCGGTGGTTCTCATCGCGGGCTACTTCGGCCTCGACTTAGGCGGCAATAGCTCCGGCTCGGGTGCGGGCTCGGAGACCGGTTCCGGCGGCACGGGGAGTACAGGGAGCTCGGCGACTGCCGTGTCGGCAGAGAATGATACGTGCGAGCTGTCCACCCTGCCGGGCGAGGCCGCCGAGACCGTGGAGACCATCCAGGCCGGCGGGCCCTACCCGCACCCGGACAACGACAACCAGCGCTTCGGCAACTACGAAGGCGTGCTGCCGGACCAGGCCTCCGGTTACTACCGCGAGTACACCGTGGAGACCCCGGGGCTTAACCACCGCGGCGAGCGCCGGATCGTGACCGGCGGCGGCAGCGAGACCGACCCCGAGCACTGGTACTACACCTCCGACCACTACGAAAGCTTCTGCGAGATCCCAGATGCCGAACACTAAACGCGTACTGATAACGGACCGCTTGCGCAGCGAGGCCGACTTCTACTGGGCGCTGGGCAACCTGCGCCAGGCTGGCGAGCGCCCCGCCCCGCGCAACCTCGACGCCCTAGCCGATTTCCTGCGCGAGCTCGGCCTGGATTCCATCGTCTGCGCCGACTGGTGCCTGCCCGAGGCCGACTCGCGGCGGCTGCGACGGGTGCTCGACGAGCTCGGCGTGCGCCTGCTGCGCTAGCCGCACCTATTCGCGGCGAGTTCTACCTGGTTGTTCCTTGGTCGCACTTGGTCGTGGCTAGTCGTGACTAGTCGTAGAAGCCGGCCAGGTCCGCGGACTGGCGGGCCAGCCGCTCCAGGCGGGACTCGGTCATTGACGCGATCTGATCCACGATGACGCGGCAGCGCTGCGCCGGGGTCTCCGCCTGGTCGTACCAGAGCCTGAACATCGGGTCCAGCGCCCCCGGCGCGCCGGCGGTCAGGTAGTCGAAGACGCGGTAGATGCGCTCGCGCTGCCTATCCTGGCGGGCCAGGTGGGTCGGCTCGTCCATGACGTAGAGGACCGCGATGGTTTTCAGCAGCCGCACCTCCGCATCCGCTAGCGGCGGGACCACCAGGCGGCCGTGCTGGCGGCCCAGCTGGTTGCTGGCCAAAAGGTCCGCGTTGGCCGCCCGCGTGGCCTCCACCGTCGCGCCGACGTAGCGGCCCACCAGCTCCGAGGTCAACTGCTTGAGCGCGACGTAGTCGTCCAGGGTGTGGTTGAAGTCCGCGGCGCGGTTGACCACCGGCAGGCGGCGCAGGGAATCGGCAGCAGCCAGCAGCTCCTCGGCCGTGCCGCCGAAGGCGCCCGCGCCTTTGTCAGCCAGGGCGGCCAACTCCACCAGGTCCCAAAGCACCTGCAGAGAGATGCGGCCGGAGACCACCCCGTCCTCGACGTCGTGGACGGAATAGGCGATGTCGTCTGAGAAGTCCATGGCCTGGGCCTCCATGGAGGGCAGATCGTCGGCGTGCCCGTCGCGCAGCCACTCGAGCGTGGCCGCGTCCTCGTCGTAACAGCCGTATTTGCGGTTGGTCGTGCCGTCCGGGTTGGTCTTGGTGCGCGGGTACTTACACGCCGCGTCCAGGGCCGCGCGCGTCAAGTTGAGCCCGTAGGAGGTCTCGCTTTCCGCGCCGATCCCGAGGATCTTCGGCTCCAGGAAGCTCAGGATGCGCAGGGTCTGCGCGTTGCCCTCGAAGCCGCCGCAGTCCGCGGCGACCTCGTTGAGCGCGTTCTCGCCGTTGTGCCCGTAGGGCGGGTGGCCGATGTCGTGGGTCAGGCCGGCCATGTCGCACAGGTCCAGATCCAGCCCCAGGCCGGAGCCGATGCCGCGGGCGATCTGGGCGACCTCCAGCGAGTGGGTCAGCCGTGTGCGCGGAGTGTCCCCGTCGTGGGGGCCGACCACCTGGGTCTTGTCGGCCAGGCGGCGCAGCGCGGCCGAGTGCAGCACGCGGGCGCGGTCGCGGGCGAAGGCACCGCGATGGTCGGCATCGGCAGGGCTGCCGGAAGGAAAGCTCGAGCCCTTGGCCCCTTCCGGGCTGCGGCGCTCGCGGTCAGCGGGTTGGTAGCTATAGGTCACCTTGCCAGTCTAAACGCCGGGCCGGGCCGCGGTCGGTTGGCTAATCGGCGCGTAGGAAATGGTTGCGGCGGGCGCGCGAGGGCCGCAGGCGGTTTTCGATGCCGTGCAGCACCCCTCGTAGCTGCCGCGCCCGGCGGGGCCCTACAGTCATTTCCGCGCCGAGGACGGCCAGTCCCCCGCCCTCGTGGGCAGCCGCGCGCCACCAGGAACGGTGCGGGAAGCGCTGCGGGCAGTCGCGCGCCCCGCAAGTGCTAGCGCGCAGGCCGGCCCGCCGGGCCAGGGCGGCAGTCCGCGCGCGGTGCAGCGGATCCGTGACGATGACGCCGGCGCCCAGCCCGCGCGCAGAGACCTCGCGGGCCAGCGCGGCCAGGGAGCCGGCCGTGTCGTTGCCCTCCGGCAGCGCCGTGACCCGGGCGCTGTCGATGCCGCCTGCCACAATGTCCCGGGCCGCCACACCGGCCTCGGTGAAGCGGTCGCCGGGCAGGTTGCCGCCCAGGGTGCAAACCGCCGCGGCCGGGTGCCTATGGGCGAGCTGGATGGCGGTGGCGATGCGCGCAGCGAGCACACGGGAGGCCACCCCGTCGTATTGCGCGGTGCCAAGGACCGCGATCCAGGCCGGCGCCTCAGGCGTGCGGAAAGGTTGTGTTGCGGCTGGTTTCACCGTGCCCAGTATGCCAGCAACACGGTATTCTGGTGGCCATGACAAAGCGCGTTCACCTGCCCCACCCCGTCGCAAACTCCCGGCTGCCACTGCGGCTGTCAGCCATTTCCGCCGCCGCGCTGGTGGCCTGCGCCGCCCCGGCCGCCCTGGAGGCAACGGCGGCGCCAGGCGAGCACGGGCCGGTCCTCGCGCTGGCTCCCAGCCAGGTGCGCCAGCCTGTCACGGACGAGACCGGCGTGCTCTCTGATGCCGAGGTGAGCCAGCTTTCCGAGCAGATTTCGGAGCTGCAGACCGAGCAGCAGCGCCTTCTCTACATCATCTATTCCAACGACCTGTCCGGCCTGCAGGCCCAGGACTACGCGCAGCAGGTGGTCAACTCCCGCGGGCAGAACACCGCCGCCTTCGTGGTCAACGTGGACGCCCGGGACGCCGGCGTCTACGTGGGCGGCGAGTGGAACCAGAGCGATATCGACCGGCTCTACGACGCCGCCTATACCCGCCTGGCCGCCGACGACTTCCCCGGTGCGGCGCAGGCCGTCGTCGAGGAAGCGCTCAACAAAGGGCACGGCGACGAGGGCGCCGGCGGCACCGGCTGGTTGCTGGGCGGCGGGGCCGCACTCGCCGCGGCCGGCGGCGGCATCTGGGCCTATTCGCGCCGCAAGACCAAGAAGCAGTCGCAGGCCACGCTGACCGATGCCCGCAGCATCGACCCGGCCGACACCCGCCGGCTGGGCGCCCTGCCGCTCGAAACCCTGGAGGAGCGCGCCCGCGAGGAGCTGGTCTCCACCGACGAGTCCATCCGCCGCGGCAAGGAGGAGCTGCAGCTGGCCCAGTCCGAGTTCGGGGCGGAGCGCACCCGCCAGTTCACCCGCGCGATGAACCACTCCACCGCCACGCTGCGCAAGGCCTTCGACATCCGCCAGCGCCTGGATGATTCCATCCCGGAATCCGAGTCCCAGCGCCGCCAGATGCTGGTCGACATCATCTCCTCCTGCGGGCAAGCGGACCGGGCCCTAGACGAGCAGGCGGAAGAATTCGCCGAGATGCGCAACCTGCTGGCAACCGCGGACAGCAAGCTGGACGAGCTGACCCAGCGCGTGGTCGACCTGCGCGCCCGCCAGCCGCAGGCGCAGGCCACCTGGGAGTCGCTGCAGGCCGACTACTCGGCCGAGATGCTCGAGTCCATCGCCGACAACGTCGAGATGGCCGCGGTCAGCCTGGACGAGGCGGACAAGGACTTAGAGCGCGCCCGGGGAATTGCCGCCCAGCCGGCGGGCCAGCAGGGCGGGCTTATCGACGCCATCCGGTCCTGCGAGCACGCCCTCGAGGTGGCCAACCGGCTGCTGACCGGCGTGGAAAACGCCGAGACCAATATCGCCACCGCCAAGTCCCAGCTGGGCGCGTTGATTGCCGAAGTCGACGAGGAGCTCGCCGAGGCCGAGCGCCTCAAGCAGCAGGGCCAGTCCCAGGGCACCGCCGCCGACTGGGCCGCCCTAGACGGGCTGATCGGCCGCGCCCAGCGCTCCCTCGAACGCGCCCGCACCGAGGGCGAGGCCGATCCGCTGGGCTGCTACACGGAGCTGGCCACCATCGACACCGAGGTCGATCAGGCCTTGGACCGTGTCCGCGAGGTCACCTCGACCCACGCGCGCCAGCTGGCGCTGCTGGACCAGCAGCTGAACGCCGCGGCCGCGCAGATCCAGGCCGCCGAGGATCTTATCTCCTCGCGCGGGCGGCTCATCGGCGCCTCCGCGCGTACGGCCCTGGCGGATGCGGAGCGCCTGCACGCCCAGGCGCTGCAGTACAAGAAGTCCGATATCCAGCGCGCCCTCGATTCCGCCCGGCAGGCGCTGGCCGCCGCCCAGGCCGCGCTGCAACGGGCCAAGAGTGACATCGACGACTACCGCCGCTCCCAGCGCCGCGCGCAGGCCAGCAACGTCGCCGGCAACGTGGTCACCGGCATGGTCATCGGCCAGATGCTCGGCGGCGGCAACCGCGGCGGTTTCGGCGGCGGCTTTGGCGGGGGCGGCTTCGGTGGGGGCGGCGGCTTCAGCGGCGGTGGCCGCGGCGGCGCCTTCTAGCCTTTCTAATTTCCGCCCTGTCCCTCCCGCTCGCGGGAGGGCTAGATGCGCCGGGTCTGGCCCGGCAGGTCCACCAGGCTAATCCCCCAGGTCAAAAAGGCCAGGTCCGCCAGCGGGAGGGCCTCGCCGGCCGGGGTGCGGGTGATCACAAGGTCCCCGCCCAGCTGCGGTCTGGTGCGCGCAATGGTCACCGGGGCGTCCTCCCCCGTGCCCAGGACCTTCACGCAGCGTTCCCGCTTAAAGGGCCGGGTGCGTTCCAGGATGTAGCGGCGGGGCCCGCAAATGGCGGACAGGCGGGAGACCGAGAAAGTGGTCTGCTGGAGGTTGAAAAACGTTCCCTGGGAGGACGTTCCGCGCAGACGGAAGCGCATCTGGCTGCCCAGGTTCTCTAGCAACAGATGGTCTCCGGCCACGGTGAGGACCTCGTCGTTAGCGCTGGCGATGACGCCGTCTGCCTCATCCAGCAAACGACCACCGCTCCAGCGCAATTGGGCCTCTACCCGGTGGCCGGAGTGCCCGTTAGATACACCCGCCTTGTCATTCACGGATGCAGTTTAAATCAGAACCGCCAGCACCGCCACCGCAGAGAGCAAAACCAAGGTGCCGATGATGGCCACGGAGCGCTGGGACAACCGGTTCTCCAGGACGACGCGGCTAAACCAGCTCAGCGCCGCCACCTCCTGGCGGCTCAACTCCAGCGCGGAGTCCGGGTCGGAATCATCCTCGTCGTTGTCGAATTCCAGGATCGACTCGCGCACGCCGTTGTTGGCGCCGCTGAACTGGGCGACCTTGTGGTCATTGACGTCGAAGATGACCCAGTTGCTGCCCGATTCGTTGACTAGGCTGAAGGTGCGGCCCTCCAGGGAGGCCTGTAGGGTCTTGTCCTTTTTCAGGTTGCCGGCCAGGCGGTAGGTGCGCCCGTCGTCCGAGGTGGCCGAGGCTCCCAGCTGCTCATCGACTTCGGTGCGCCAGTGCTGGCCGTCGACCTCCGCGCCGGAGGCGGTGAAGGAGGCCAGCTCCTCCGGCCCGCGTCCCACCAGCAACGCCAGCCGCTCCTTGTCACTGCGGTCCCAACTGGTGAAGTGCATGGTTGCGCCTTCTCCCTCTTAGCAGCCGATGAGGCGAGCGGCCAGGTAGGCTTCCAGCTCGTCAATTTTGACGCGCTCCTGCTCCATAGTGTCGCGCTCGCGTACGGTGACCGCGCCGTCCTCCAGGGAGTCGAAGTCGAAGGTCACGCAGAACGGCGTGCCGATCTCATCCTGGCGGCGGTAGCGGCGGCCGATGGCGCCGGAGACGTCGTAGTCGATGTTCCAGTGCGCGCGCAGCTTGTCCGCCAGCTCCTTGGCCGGGGTGGACAGCTCCGGCTTCTTGGACAGCGGCAGGACCGCGACCTTGACCGGCGACAGGCGGCGGTCAAGGCGCAGCACGACGCGCTTGTCGGTGCCGCCCTTCGCGTTCGGGGCCTCCTCCTCGTGGTAGGCGTCCACCAGGAAGGCCATCATGGAGCGGCCCAGGCCGGCGGCCGGTTCGATGACGTACGGGATCCAGCGCTCGTCGGCCTGCTGGTCGTAGTAGGACAGGTCCTCGCCGGAGCCTTCCGCGTGTACGCGCAGGTCGTAGTCCGTACGGTTGGCCACGCCCTCGAGCTCGCCCCACTTGGAGCCGGTGAAGCCGAAGGCGTATTCCACGTCCACCGTGCGCTTGGAGTAGTGGGACAGCTTCTCCTTCGGGTGCTCGTACAGGCGCAGGTTCTCCGGGTTAATGCCCAGGTCTACGTACCAGTTGTAGCGGTCATCGATCCAGTACTGATGCCACTGCTCGTCCTCGCCCGGCTTGACGAAGAACTCCATCTCCATCTGCTCGAACTCGCGGGTGCGGAAGATGAAGTTGCCCGGCGTGATCTCGTTGCGGAAGGACTTGCCGATGTTGGCGATACCGAACGGCGGCTTCATACGCGCCGAGGTCAGCACGTTCTTGAAGTTGACGAAGATGCCCTGGGCGGTCTCCGGGCGCAGGTAGTGCAGGCCCTCCTCGTCATCGACCGGGCCCAGGTAGGTCTTCAGCAGGCCGGAGAAGGCCTTCGGCTCGGTCCAGTTGCCGGGCTGGCCGGTCTCCGGGTCGTTGATATCGGCCAGGCCGTTTTCCGGGGCGTGGCCGTGCTTTTCCTCGTAGGCCTCCAGCAGGTGGTCCGCGCGGTAGCGCTTGTGGGTGTAGAGGGACTCCACCAGCGGGTCCGTGAAGACCTCGACGTGGCCGGAAGACACCCAGGTCTGACGCGGCAGGATGATGGAGGAGTCAATGCCCACGACGTCGTCGCGGGACTGGACCATGTGGCGCCACCATTGGCGCTTGATGTTTTCCTTGAGCTCCACACCCAGCGGGCCGTAGTCCCACGCCGAGCGGGAACCGCCATAGATTTCACCCGCCTGGTAGACCAAACCACGTCGTTTACACAGGTTAACTACGGTATCAATGACGGATGCCATGAGTGTTTCTGACTCCTCTAGTCGGGATTTCAATCCCCGGCCGGTTGCAGGGGATATAGGTCAACCACAGTCTAGCGTGTCCACCAGCCCAGCTCGCAGCGGGGGCACTCTGCGACCACCCAATCCAAAATGTGGACGGGGGTACTCCATTTACTTTTCCGGCTGCCTGCTGGACGGCCAGTATATCATTGTGACTACACTAACCAATATAGATTTGGTATATCTTGGCGTTGCAGTATGGCGATATTTTATAGAAATTAGCCCATTATTGGTCTAATGCGAGAGTAAAAACTTCCTATACCCCCGCGCCCGCAGGAGAAAGAACACCCGCACATGTGTAGAAAGCAGGACGCCGCCGACGTTGAACCCGCGGTTCGGGTTCTCAGCGCGCTCGATTCACCGCTCAGGCTCCACATCCTCCTCCTTCTCCGCGAGCGCGAACACTACGTCCACGAGCTGGTCAAGGCGCTCGACAAGTCCCAGCCGCTCATCAGCCAGCACCTGCGCGTGCTCAAGCAGGCCGGCCTGGTCCGCGCCGAGCGCTCCGGGCGCGAGGTCACCTACCGGCTCGCTGCCGAGGAAATCCTCGACATCTACCGCCAGGCCGCGGCGCTCAGCGCCGCCCTCGAGGCCGAAGGCTAACCGGCGGGCCGGGCCAACGGCGCGCTCTGCCTAGTCGTAGAGATAGTTGTAGATGTATCAACGCTGGTAAACTAGCGGTATGGTCATCCAAAGCAGTATCCCCAAGCTGGGTTCCCGCAACACCCGTCAGCGCACCGCCGTCATCGAGGTCCTGCGGGACATGGAGAAATTCGCCTCCGCCAAGGACATCCACTTCGCGCTCCAGCAGCGCCAGGAAAAGGTGGGCCTGACCACCGTCTACCGCACCCTGCAGTCCCTCAGCGATATCGATGCCGTCGATGCCCTCCACATGCCCAACGGCGAGACCCTCTACCGCCACTGCGACTCCAACGCGCACCACCACCACCTGGTCTGCACCAAGTGCGGCCGCACCGAGGAAATCGACGGCGGCCCCATCGAGGACTGGGCGGCGCGTATCGCCAAGGACTACGACTTCGAGCTGACCGGCCACGACGCCGAAATCTTCGGCACCTGCAGCCAGTGCCGCCTAGCCAATAAGGGCAGCGAAGCCGACGCCGAGTAGGTAGGTAATCCCGGCCGCGCCCAGCCCGATTACAAGCTGGCGCAGCGCCTGCTTCAGCGGCGGCTTGCCGGAGATTACCCCCACGACGCCGCCGGTAAACATCAGGGCGGTGGCCACCAGCATCAGCGCGATCACCGCGCCCACGGTGGTCGAGGCCCCGAAGAGGAACGGGATGATCGGGATAAACGCGCCGGTGGAGAAGAAACAGAAGCTCGACAGCGCCGCCGACCACGCCTGGCCGATGCCCCCCGGCGCCCCGCCGTCGGTCTCACCCGCGGCGTCCGCAGCCGGCAGGCCCATCGCGCCCAGCCCCGCCGAGGGGTGCGCGGCGCGCTGGCGGGCCTGCATCTTGTCGAAGACCTCCTGGGCCTTGGTCTCCGCGGCCTCCGCGCCCATGCCGCGGGCCCGGTAGATGAGCGCGAGTTCGTTGGCGTTGACGTCCAGGTCCGGCACCAGCGTGTGGGCGTCCGGCGCCGGGCGGGAGGCCTCCAGCAGCTCGCTTTGGGACTTCACCGAGACGTATTCGCCCGCCGCCATGGACAGCGCGCCGGCCAGTAGGCCGGAAATGCCCGTCAGCAGCACCGCCGTCGATGCGGCGCCCGAGCCCATCACTCCAATGACCAGCGCCAGGTTGGAGACCAGCCCATCGTTGGCGCCGAAGACGGCGGCGCGGAAATTGCCCGACATCTTCTCACGCCCGCGCGTGGCCAGCCCGCGCACGACCTCGGCGTGGACGTGCTCGTCCGCGGCCATCTGGTCGCTGGCGTCGATATCGTCCGTATAGGGGGTACGCGTTTCCGCCGTCTGCATCAGCGCCAGCGTGAACACGGATCCGAAGTGCTGCGCCATAAAACCCAGCGCCCGCGTGCCCAGGTCCGGCTTGCGCGGGAAACCGACGGCATCCCCTAACTTGTCCCGCCAGTACTGCTCGTGCCGGGACTCCGACTCCGCCAGCTGCAGCAGGATGGAGCGCTCCTCGCCGACCTTCTTACGCGCCAGCTCGCGGTAGACCGCCGCCTCGGCGCGCTCGTTGGCCAGGTAGCGCCGCCAGCGGTTGATCTGCTGCTTGGTCGGCTCGCTCGGAACAGCCACTACTTCGTCCCCCCGAAGCGACGGTCGCGGCGCGCGTACTCCTCCACGGCGGCGAACATGTCCTCCGGCGTGAAGTCCGGGAAGAGCTTGTCCTGGTAGATCATCTCCGCGTAGGCCGACTCCCACAGCAGGAAGTTTGAGGTCCGCTTCTCCCCCGACGGACGCAGGAAAAGGTCCACGTCCGGCATGTTCGGGTCGTAGAGGTGCTGGGCGATGGTCTTTTCATTAATCTCGCGCGGGCGCATCTCCCCGCGCACGACCTTGTCCGCGATGACCCGCATGCCGTCGACCAGCTCGGCCCGGCCGCCGTAGTTCACGCACATCACCAGGGTCATCCGCGTGTTGTCGCAGGTAAGCTCCTCGGCTGCCTCCAGCTCACGCACCACGCTGCGCCACAGGCGCGGGCGCCGCCCGGCCCAGACCACGCGCACGCCCTTCTCGTGCAGCCAGCCGCGCTGGCGCCGCAGGACGTCGCGGTTAAAGCCCATCAAAAAGCGCACCTCTTCGGGGCTGCGCCGCCAGTTCTCCGTGGAGAAGGCGTAGGCCGACAGGTAGTCCACGCCCATGGCCAGGCAGGCGTCGACGGCGTCGAGCAGCACTGCCTCGCCGCGCTTGTGCCCCTCGGTACGCGCCATGCCACGCTCCTGCGCCCAGCGGCCGTTGCCGTCCATGACGAGCGCGATGTGCTTCGGCATAAATTCGGCAGGGATCTGCGGCGGGTGCAGCACTCTGTTCGGATCGGGAGTAATCACAGCCACCCATTCTACTGTCTGTACACCGCCCTGCCGCAAGCGGTGCGGTTAGCTCTGATCCATCACCGACAGCGCCGTGACCTTGTGCTCGATATGCCACTGCAGGTGCGCTCGCGTCAGCTGGTGGGCCTGGGCCCCACGCGTGGGCACCGCGGCTATCGGTGCCTCCGCCTGCCCCAGCCGGTCATGCGCCAGCAGCCACATCACGTGCAGGGTCTCCGGGTCCACCTCCGCCGCCCCGGGCGGGCGGCATTGGTGGCAGGCCGCCCCGCCCACCGCCGGGTGGAAGGCGTGGTGGGGGCCTGGCGCCCCGCACTGCGCGCAGTCGAAGAGGCTGGGCGCCCAGCCGGCGTGCGCCATCGCCTGCAGCAGGAAGGAATCCAGCACGGCGGTGGGATCGACATCGGTCTGCAGCAGGCTAAACGTCGCGCGCAGGGCCTCATACAGGTACGGGTCAGTGTCCGTGGCGGCCAGGCGCTCGGCGGACTCCAGGGCCGCGCAGGCCGCGGTGTAGCGGTCGTAATCATAGGTGATCTTGGCCCCGTAATACTCCACGGTGTCGGCCTGGGAGATGGTGGCCAGGTTGCGGCCCGGGTAGAGCTGCACGTCCAGATTGACGAAGTGCTGCAGCCGGGACCCGAACCGGGACTTGGCCCGGCGCACCCCCTTGGCCACGGACCGGACCAGCCCGTGCTCGCGGGTCAGCAGCACGACCACGCGGTCGGCCTCGCCGAAATCGTAGGTGCGGATGACCCAGGCGCGGTCCCGGTACGACGCCCGCGACATGGTCTAAAAGCCCAGCCGGCCCAGCGACTTCGGGTCGGACTGCCAGTTTCTGAGAACCTTGATGCGCAGGTCCAGGTAGATGTTCTGGCCCAGCAGGGAGATGATTTCCTTGCGGGCGTTGCCCACGATCCGGCGCATCCGGCGCCCGTCTTTGCCCTCGATGATGCGCTTTTGGCCCGGGCGCTCCACATAAAGTACGGCGTGGACGTCGAGCACGCCCTCGCGCTCCGGATCGGGCAGGATCTCATCGACCTCCACGGCCACCGAGTGAGGCAGCTCGTCCTTGAGCCCGGACAGCGCGGCCTCGCGGATGAGCTCCGAGATGCGGGTGTCCCGGTCGTCGTCGGTGACGTGGTCGTCCGGGTAGAACTTCGGGCCCTCCGGCAGCGCCTCGGTCAGCACACCGATGAGCTCATCGATCTGCGTGTTTTCCCGCGCGGAGACCGGGATGACCACCGCATCCGGGTCATCCTGGCTAAGCAGCTCGTGCAGGGCCAGCAGCTGCGCGCCGACCTGGTCCTTGGTGGCCTTGTCCAGCTTGGTCACGATCCCGACCACCGGGGTGCGCGGGGCGACCTTTTTGACGTTGTCCAGGATCCAGCGATCTCCCGGGCCGATCTTTTCGTCCGCCGGCACGGTCATGCCGATGACGTCGACGTCGGCGTAGGTGTCCTTGACGGCCTCGTTGAGGCGCTCGCCCAACAGCGTGCGCGGCCGGTGCAGGCCGGGGGTGTCCACCACGATGATCTGGGCATTATCGCGGTGCACCAGCCCGCGGATCGGATGACGCGTGGTCTCCGGCTGATCCGCGGTGATGGCGATCTTCTGCCCCACCAGCGCGTTGGTGAGGGTGGACTTGCCGGTGTTCGGACGGCCGACGAAGCTGACGAACCCGGAGCGGAAGCCCTCCGGGGTGCCGGCCGTGCCGGCCAAGAATGTTTCATTAGTCATCGTGGGAACTATCCTACAAGGTCACGCGCGGGGGCAGGAAAACCTAGAGTTCGTCCACGCTGAACTGCAGCTGTGGGTGGGCAAAGCAGTCCTGGGCGGAGATAAGCTCCAGCTCGCGCGAGTCCGCCTCGTAGGTGGTGCGCAGCAGATCGTAGACCTGGGAGGCCGTGGCCTTCAGCGCGGCGTGCGCGTCTTGGTGGCGCACGTAGTGGCCGGTGAACAGGGCGGCGGTCACGTCGCCGGAGCCGTTGTACTTGACCGGCAGGCGCGGGGTGGTCACCGTAAAGGCGCGGTCGCCGTCCACGGCGATCATCTCCACCTTATCCTCCGGGGTTTCGGGCCGCTCGACGGAGGTCACCAGGACCACGCGCGGGCCGATCTCCTGGGCCACCTTGACCGCCTGCAGGGTCTCGTCCAGCGTGCCGGTCGGCTGGCCGGTCAGGTAGCCTAGCTCGAACTGATTCGGGAAGATGATGTCGGCGACCGGCAGGATTTTATCGCGCAGCAGCGGCGGGATCTCGTCGGAGACGAAGCAGCCGGACTTCTCGTTGCCCATCACCGGGTCGCAGGCGTACAGCGCCTGCGGGTTGGCCTTCTTGACCCGGCGCACGGCGTCGATGATGACCTCCGCGATATCGGAGCCACCCTGGTAGCCGGACAGCACCGCCGCGACATCCGGGAAGGCGCCGCGGCGCTCGATGCCGTCGATGATCTCGGTGACCTGCGCGGCCGGCAGCTGCGGCCCGCCCCAGTCACCGTAGCCGGTGTGGTTCGAGAAATTAACGGTGTGCACGGGCCAGACCTCGTGGCCGGCGCGTTGGAGGGGAAAGACGGCAGCGGAGTTTCCCACGTGTCCGTAGGCTACGTGGGACTGCATGGAAAGGATACTCATGGCAGATAAGTCTAGTCGGCGTCCACGTCACTGTTGTCCGGTTTGGCCACCGGCTCCCCCACCGGCGGGATGCCACCGCCGGGCACCTGGCGGTCCAGGTCCGCGCGGTCGGCCGCGGAGGGGAACGCCCGCGGGCCCGTCGGCTTGGGCTGGTAGCTCACCCCGCGCGCGGACAGGTCGTCGTACCAGTTGGCCAGCAACTCGTTCTGCAGGCCGAACATCTCCTTTTCCTGCGCGGGGGTGGCGTGGTCGTAGCCCAGCAGGTGCAACACCCCGTGCACGGTCAAAAGCGCCAGCTCGTGGCCCAGCGAGTGGCCGGCGGCCTGGGCCTGGCGCTCGGCGAATTCGGGACACAGGACGATATCGCCCAGCATCGCCGGGCCGAATCCGTCGGCGGCCGCCGGCGCATCCGGGCGCAGGGTGCCAGTGCTCGAGCCCGGGGTGACCTCGTCCATCGGGAAGCTCATCACGTCCGTGGGCCCGGCCAGGTCCATCCAGCGCACGTGCATGTCCTCGATTGTGGCCAGGTCGACCGCGGAGATGGTCGCCTCGGCCTCCGGGCTGACGTCCATCTGCGCCAGGGCGAAGCTGGCGACGTCGCCCAGCATTTCCTCGTTCACGCCGGCGTAGCCGGACTCGTTGACAAATTCAATGGCCATGGTTTTTCTAGCCCTCCTGCTTCTGGCGGCCGCGCTCGGTGGCGGCATCGTAGGCATCGTAAGCATTGACGATCCGCCCGACCAGCGCGTGTCGCACCACGTCGTGGGAACCGAGATCCGCGAAATAAATATCGTCCACCCCGTCCAGGATGCGGCGCACGGTCTTCAGCCCGGAGACCTGCCCGCGCGGCAGATCCACCTGGGAGACGTCGCCGGTGACCACGATGGTCGAGCCAAAGCCCAGGCGGGTCAGGAACATCTTCATCTGCTCGGGCGTGGTGTTTTGGGCCTCGTCGAGGATGACGAAGGCATCGTTGAGCGTGCGACCGCGCATATAGGCCAGCGGGGCGACCTCGATGATGCCGGCGTCCATCAGCTTCGGGATCATCTCCGGGTCGAGCATGTCCCGCAGCGCGTCGTAGAGCGGGCGCAGGTAGGGGTCGATCTTGTCGTTTAAGGTGCCGGGCAAAAAGCCCAACTTCTCTCCCGCCTCGACGGCCGGGCGGGTCAGGATGATGCGCTGGACCTGCTTGTTCTGCAGCGCCTGGACGGCCTTGGCCACGGCCAGGTAGGTCTTGCCGGAGCCGGCCGGGCCGATGCCGAAGACCACCGTGTGATCATCAATCGCCTCAACGTACCGGATCTGCCCCACCGTCTTCGGCCGGATGGTCTTGCCGCGCCGCGAGATAATATCCGCGGCCAGCGCCTGGCTGACCGACAGCGGCGCTTCCGTCTCGATCATGGCCACGGTGTGCTTGACCGTCTCCGGGGAGATGGCGTGCCCGCGGCGGGCGATGGCCTCCAGCTCGTCGAAGACCTTGACCGCCCGGGCGATCTCGAAGTCGGGGCCCGTGACGGCCACCGTGGTGCCGCGTGCGAAGAGGTCGGCATCCAGCTGGTCGTTGAGCACGCGCAGCGTAGCATCCGCCGTGCCCAGCACGGCGTTGACGTAGACTGGGTCGAGCTCAATCTTTTGGGTATCAATAGCCACGCCCATAGGCTACCAGCGCTCGGTTAACGCCCCGATAGCCGCTAGGGCCACCATGGCCGCCGATGCCGTCCGCAGCACCTGCGGCCCCAACTTGATAGGTTGCGCCCCGGCCTGGGTCAGGCGTTCCAGCTCCGCGCTGCCGATGCCACCTTCCGGGCCCACCAGCAGATAGACCGTGCCGGAAAGCTGGGCCTCGCGGATGCTGCGGGTGGCCTCCTCGTGCAGGACTAGGGCGTGGTCGGCCTGGGCCAGCAGCTGGGTCAGCTCGCCGGTGCTGACCGGGCCGCGCACCTGCGGGATGCGCGCCCGGCGGGACTGCTTGGCCGCCGCCTGGGCCGCGGCCTCCCACTTGGCCAGCGCCTTCGGGATCTTCTTGCCCTCCCACTTGGCCACGCAGCGGTCGGCCTGCCAGGCGATGATCTCGTCCGCGCCGGCCTGGGTGGCCAAGTCCACGGCGAGTTCGGCGCGCTCCGATTTCGGGATGGCCTGCACGACGACCACCTTCGGCTCCGGGGCCGGTTCCTCGCGCACCGCGGTGACGGCGGCGTCCAGCTGGTCCTTTCCGGCGGTGGCGGTGACCTCCGCGGTGACCACGCGGCCGGTGCCGTCGATAAGCTCCAGCTGCTCGGCGGGTTTGAGCCGCTTGACCGTCACGGCGTGGCGTCCCTCCGCGCCGTCCAGGTGGACGCTCTGGCCGGGCGCGGCGCCGCGAAGGTCCGGGTGGATGAATACGGGCAGCGACATTAGCGGCGGAAGCGGCCCCGCAGGCGGGAAAACAGCGACTCGTCCTGGCCGTCGCCCTCCTCCTTGACAGTGGCGGAGTCGTTCTGGCGGTCGCGGATCTTCTCCAGCGCCTCGCGGGTCTTCTTGTCCAGGTTGCGCGGGACCACCACGTCCACGTGGGCGTACAGGTTGCCCGCGCCCTCGGTGCGCAGGCGGGTCATGCCCTGGCCCGGGATCTCGATGGCCTCGCCCGGCTGCGTGCCGGCGGCCACGCCCACGGTGACCTCCTCGCCGCTTAAGTGCGGCAGCTTAACCTGGGTGCCCAGGGCGGCATCCACCATGGGCACGCGCAGGGTCACGTGCAGGTCGTCGGCGTCGCGCTCGAAGACCTTGTGCGGGCGGGTAGCAACCTCCACGTAGAGGTCACCGGCCGGGCCGCCGCCGTGGCCGACCTCACCCTGGGAGGCCATGCGGATGCGCATGCCGTTGCCAATGCCCGCCGGGATATTGACCTTCAGGTCCCGGCGCTTCTTCACGCGGCCGTCGCCGCCGCAGTGGTTGCAGGGGTCCTCGATGATTTCGCCGTAGCCCTGGCACTGCGGGCAAGGGCGCGAGGTAAGAACGTTGCCCAGGAAGCTGCGCTGGGTCTCCTGGATTTCGCCGGCACCGGAGCAGATCGGGCAGGTCACCGGCTTGGCCTTGGACTCCGAGCCGGAGCCCTCGCACTTGTCGCAGAGCACGGCGGTGTCCACGGTGACCTGCTTCTGCAGGCCGGTAAAGGCCTCCTCGAGGGTGATGCTGGTGCGCAGCAAGGCGTCGTTGCCCGGCTGAACGCGCGAGCGCGGACCGCGGGAGCTGCCGGCCGCCCCACCGAAGAACTCGGCGAAGATATCGCCCAGGCCGCCGCCCCCGAAGCCGCTGAATCCGCCCGCGCCGGCACCGGCCCCGCCGCCGCGCTGCTCCATGGGATCTCCGCCCATGTCCACGATCTGGCGCTTCTGCGGGTCCAGCAGAACCTCTTGGGCCAGGGAGGCCTCGCGGAACTTCTCTGCCGCCTCGTCGTCGCCCGGGTTCACATCCGGATGGTACTTGCGCGCGAGCTTGCGGTAGGCCTTCTTAATCTCCGAGTCGGACGCGGACTTGTCCACGCCCAGAATGCCGTAATAGTCACGAGCCACGGTAAATTGCGTCCTTACTTGCTTAGTCGATAGGGGTGTTTAAAAATCTGTAGCGGCCTTCCAGCCTACTAGCTGCTGCAGCGGCTATTTCTCCCCGGCCAGAATTTCGCTGACATAGCGTGCAACAGCAGAAACCTTAGCGATTGTTCCCGAGTAATCCATAAACGTCGGCCCCACCACGCCGAGGCCGCCCAGCGTCTCGCCGTCCGTGCCGTAGGCGGTGGTCACCACCGACGATGTGCGCAGGGCGTCCGCCTCGTGCTCGTCCCCGATGACCACGGAGACGTTGCCCATATCCGGCACGCGCGCCAGCAGCTTGAGGAAGACGACCTGCTCCTCGAGGGCATCGATAATACCCGGCAGGCCTTCGGGGAAGTCCCGGGCCAGGCGGGTCAGGTTGGAGGTGCCGGCCAGCAGCAAGCGGTCGGCCGGCTGGTTGACCAGAGTCTCGATCAGCGTCGTTGCGCTGTTAAGCACGTGCCCGCGCATATCCACCGGGGCGACGTCGACCAGGTCGGCCAGGGACTGGGAGGCCTCCGTGATGGTCTTGTCCGCCAGGGCGTTGTTGAGCAGCTCGCGCAGCCGGTGCGTCTGGTCCGGGTCGATGACCGCGTCCAGCGCCACGTTGCGCTGTTCCACCCGGCCGGTATCCGTAATCAGCACCAGCAGCAGGCGGACGGGGCTTAAGGCCACGACCTCGCAGTGCTTGACGCGCGAGGACTGCAGGTTCGGCATCTGCACCACCGCGGCCTGCTTGGTGACCTGAGCCAAAAGCTGCACCGAACGCGAGAGCACGTCCTCCAGGTCCACCCCGCCTTCCAGAAAATTAAGCATGGCCCGGCGCTCCGATGCGCTCAAGGGTTTTAAGTCGTGGATGGCGTCCACGAAGAGGCGGTAGCCCTTCTGCGTGGGCACGCGCCCGGAGCTGGCGTGGGGTTGGGTGATAAGGCCTTCGGATTCCAGCGCCGCCATGTCGTTGCGGATGGTCGCCGATGATACCCCCAGCTGGTAGCGCTCCAGCAGGGTCTTCGAGCCCACCGGTTCCTGGCTGGCAATATAGTCCGCGACGATGGCACGCAGGACTTCTTTGCGGCGCGCATCAGTAGTGCTAGACATGCCTTTAAGACTACCCGCGGTCTTCGGCCACCAAGATATCGGTGATAATCCCGTCCACCAGCAGGCGGCCAGCGTCCGTGACCTTTAACCGCCCGTCGGCTTCCTCCAGCAGCCCGCGCTGCCGATGCCGCCCCACCACCTCGTCGGCAGCCTGCGACACCCAGTCGCGCGGGATACCCTCGCTCAACCGCAAGCCCAGCATGATGGCCTCGGTGTGCCGGTCGGCGTCGGTGAGAGTTTCTTCACCGGCGATGGGCAGGGCGGCATCGGCAAGCAGGCGGGAGTAGCGGGCCGGGTGCTTGACGTTGAAAAAGCGGGTATTACCCAGGTGGGAGTGGGCGCCAGGCCCAGCGCCCCACCAGTCGCCGTCGCGCCAGTAGACGAGGTTGTGCCGGCAAGCCCCGCCCGGCTTCGCCCAGTTGGAGACCTCGTACCAGCCGTAGCCCGCCTCCTCCAGGGCGCCGGCGATGAGCTGGTAGCGCCGGGCCAACACGTCCTCATCGGGGGCGGGCAGCTGGCCCTTGGCGACCTTGCGGGCCATGCGGGTGCCGTCCTCCACGATGAGTGAATAGGCGCTGACGTGGTCCACGCCCGTGGCCAACACGCGGTCCAAGGTGGCACGCACGTCGTCGTCGGTCTCGCCCGGGGTGCCGTAGATCATGTCCAGGTTCACGTGCTCGAAGCCGGCGGCTAGGGCCTCGACGGCCGCCTCGAAAGCCCGGCCCGGCGTGTGGGCGCGCTCCAGGACCCCCAGCACGGCCGACGATGCCGACTGCATCCCCAGGCTCACCCGCGTGAACCCCGCCTCGCGCAGTCCGGCGAAAAACGCCGGGTCCGTTGACTCCGGGTTGGATTCCGTGGTGACCTCTGCGCCTTTGGTCAGGCCGAAGGTCCCGCGCACGCGGTCCAGCACGCGGGCCAGGCCGTCGGCACCCAGCAGCGACGGGGTGCCGCCGCCGATAAAGGCCGTCTCCGCCGGGCGCTGGACCTTCGCCGCTGCCAGCTCGAGTTCCTGGTCCAGGGCGTCGAGGTAGCTGGCCTGCGAATTCGGCGCGCCCAACTCCCCGGGCGTATAGGTGTTGAAATCGCAATACCCGCAGCGTGTGGCGCAAAACGGGACGTGGATGTAGAGCCCAAAGGAATCCTGCATGGGTATCAGCCTAGCGAAAGCGGGAACAAACTTGGGGGTCAGGGCGGTTATACATGTAGTCTAAGAAGGTAAAAATCCCCGTCCCCAAGGAAAGAAAGGCTACTTTAGTGAAGCCTCCCAGTCGATGTCCCCGCTACCTGCATCTAGGCGGTGGGGTCTAAACCATGTGGTCCGCAGCTTTGATGCTCTTAGCGGGCATCGTGGTCATTGCTCTCATCATTGTGGCCAACGCGTATTTCGTAGCGCAGGAATTCGCGTTCATGTCGGTCGACCGCACGCAGCTTCGCACCGCGGCCGCCCACGGGGATAAAACCGCCCAACGGGCCTTGCACATCACAGATCGCACCTCTTTCATGCTCTCGGGCGCGCAGCTGGGTATCACGATCTCCGGCCTGCTCATCGGCTATGTCGCCGAGCCTCTCGTCGGCGAGGCCCTGGGCGTGTTACTCGGCGGCGTCGGCGTGCCGCGGTCGGTCTCGGTCACCGTCGGCACCGTGCTGGCGCTGGCGCTGTCGACTATCGCCAGCATGCTCTTCGCAGAGCTGTTCCCTAAAAACTACGCCATTGCCGCGCCGATGAAGTCGGCCCGCTTCCTGGCCGCCTCCACGCAGTGGTACCTGCGCATCTTCGGCTGGATTATCCACTTCTTCGAGTATTCCTCCAACGCCATCCTGCGCCTGTTCCGCGTGGAGCCGGTCGACGACGTGGATTCGTCGGCCACCACCGACGACTTCGAGTCCATCGTGGACGCCTCCCACGAGGCCGGCGACCTGGACCAGGACACCTACATGGTGCTCGACCGCCTGCTGGATTTCCCCGAGCACGACGTCGAGCACGCGATGATCCCGCGTTCCCGCGCCGACGCCGTCGACCCCGAGACCACCCTCGGCGAGGTCCGCGCGCTCATGGCTGCCAACCACACCCGCTACCCCGTCGTCGACGAGGAGCACAACCCCATCGGCGTCGTTCACCTCACGGACGTCCTGGGCACCGAACTGGCCGCCGATGCCCCGGTCACCCGCGTCATGCGCGAGCCCGCCGTGGTCCCGGAAATGATGCCGCTGCCGGATCTGGTCTCCGAGTTGCGCGGCCAGGACCAGAAGCTGGCGTGCGTGATTGATGAGTACGGCGGGTTTGTCGGCATCGTTACGCTCGAGGACCTGGCCGAGGAAATCCTGGGTGATGTCACCGACGAGCACGACATCGAAGAGACCGAGGAAATCACCGAGCAGGGCGACAACCACTGGATTGTCGACGGCGACACGCCGCTGGACGAAGTCTCGCGCGCCATCGGCCACGACCTGCCCGAGGGCGACTACGAGACCATCTCCGGGCTGCTGATGTCCCAGACCGGCGCGCTGGTCGAGGCCGGCGAAGTCCACACCATCGACTTGGAGGCCGAGCCCGAGGACTGGGTAGACGCCGACGATGCCCCACTGCGCCACCTCAAGGTGCGCGTCGAAGAGATCGACCGGCACGTGCCCTCGAGCCTCGCGCTGGAGCTAATCGAGGAGTACCGGGAGGAGGAGAAGTAATGGACAACTGGTTTTTTAACCTACTGGTGACGATCGTCATTATCGTCGCCTCCGCGTTCTTCGTGGTCATCGAGTTCTCCCTGCTGGGCGCGCGCCGCAACCGGCTCGAGGAGATGGCCGAAGACTCCCGCAGCGCCCGGGCCGGCCTGCGCAGCCTCAACGAGTTAACGATGATGCTCGCCGGCTCCCAGCTCGGCATCACCGCCGCCACCTTCATCCTGGGCGCGGTCACCAAGCCGTGGTTCCACCACCTACTGATGCCCGTCTTCGAGGCGCTGAGCATGCCCGCGCGCATGGCCGACATCGCGGCGTTTATCGTCGCGCTGTTCCTGGCGACGTTCCTACACCTGGTCATCGGCGAGATGGCCCCGAAGTCCTGGGCGATTACCCACCCGGAGACCGCTTTGCGGCTAATCGCCATCCCCGCCCGCGCCTTCATCTGGGTTTTCCGCCCGCTGCTGGACTGGATCAACCGGATGGCCAACCAGCTGGTGCACCTAGCCGGCGAGGAGCCCGTCGACCGCGCGGCGGCCGCCGGCTACAACGTCGAGACGCTGCGCAGCCTGGTCGAGCACTCCCGCGAGACCGGCGCCATGGACGACGAATCCGCCTCCCAGATCACCGGCGTCATCGAGCTCGAGTCCTCGACGGTCGCTGAGCTCGCCCGCGAGCACGGCTCCGCCGTGGTCCCCATGCCCAGCGACACCACCGTGCGCGAGCTGCAGGACCTGGTGCTACGCAAGGACATCATGCGCGTGCTCGTCTTCGGCAAGTCCTCCCGCGTGCCGCGGCTGGTCCACGTCCGCGACACCCTACTCGCCGATCCGGAGACCCCGGTGCTGGAGTTCTCGCGCCCGTGCTTGACCGTCGCCGGCGGCACGACCGTGCAGCACACGCTGGACCACATGCGCGCCCGCAACGAGCAGCTCGTGGTGGTCGGCCGGGCCGACAAGGACAACGCGATGAGGGTACTGACCTGGGACGACATCATGGGTCAGCTGTGGCCGCAGATTGCCGAGAAGCTCGACCAGGTCACCGAGACGAAGTAACCGAAACTAAGTAACAGTTCTACCCGCCTTCCCGCAGCCTGGGCACATTCCTATGCTGCGGATCTTTTTCGCAGGTGGCGCCGCAAAAACGGGCGTTTTCGCCTCGTTCGGGGCCCGTGCAGGATGGTTACTTTGCCCCGGGTTATCCACAGATCCGTATTTCGGCCCTTGTGGGGGTTGTCAGCCGCTTCTAGCGTGTGAGGCATGACAGCAACGACAGCCTTGGACACTGTGAAATCAGCGCACGCCATCTTCGCGGACGGGATCAGCTACCTGGACCTGTGCCGCCAGCTCAGCCTGCCCGCTTTGAAGGCGGTCATGTCCGATGTTGCCGCCGCCGCGCACTGTCGTGCCTGCCACACCTTCTTCGGGACGACATCCTTTACGAAAAAGCAAGCCGCCGCGAGGAAGGCCGCCGCCGAATCCGGACACCACCTCGACACCCTCTTAGTGTTGGACAACGCCTTCCGCCGAGTACGCAACCAGGCCGACGCCTGGGCCATGCTCATCGAATTGTGCAACACCCCCGGCACCACCACACAACTGCGCCGCCTAGCCAACCAAAAAGTACTCCAGCTCAACCGCCCCGCCCCACCCACCGAAGGAATACGAGTCACCCGCCGCAAAAACGGACCCAACACCTTCTCCATTACCGGGGACCCGCAGCTGATAGAAAACCTCTGGGCATCAATTAAAACCATCCCCGACGTCGAAGCCCTCTTTAGTGGCGGCCTCGAAAAACAACCCAAAACCACCCACGTGGTCATCTCCCTACCCGACTGGGTACGCATCCTTACCGGCGACGGCGACGAGATCACCCTGCAGCTCAGCAACGGCACCACCATGACCGGAGCCGACTACATCCGCCAATGCCTACTCGACGCGGGCCTAGCCACCCTGGTGGACCCGAGGCGCGGGCCGGTCAACCAATACCGCTACCAACGGCACGCCTCGCCCAAGCAAAAAGACATGGCCAAAGCCGAAACCACCCGGTGCGCCTGGCCGAACTGCCGCAAACCAGCCGACGAGTGCCAAGTCCACCACATCCACCCCTGGGCAGACGGCGGTGAAACCAACCAAGAAAACCTCACCCTGTTGTGCGAGTTCCACAACTCCTGGAACGACGACGACCCGACCTACCCCAGACACGGCAGGATCAACCGAAGACACGGCACAGTCACCTGGGACCCACCCTGGAGCAACAGGCCCTAGGCCAGCCGCGAGAACAAAACCGCGGGGCTGACGGCTGACGGCTGACACGGCGGTCAGCCGAGGGAAAAGAAACAACAAAGTCAACCAAACCCCACGACTGCCGGCCAACAAGCAAAGGCACAAGAAAAGGCGCCACGGACCACATCCGTAGCGCCTACTCGGCGTGCCTGAAGGCGAGTTATCCACAGGAACGCGTCCCCGCCACGCCCCAAGGGTGACGAACCGCACAACACCGCGTTAGTTGTCCACAGGCGGCGGGTGGGCCCCTTCCGCGGGGGCGGGTCGCCCGCAAGGCTGGGAACCATGAACTTTTCACCACAGTATTTCCGCTCGCCCGCACCCGACCACACCAACGCTCTAATCAACCTCTCCAAGACCCCCAGCAACCACCCATTCGTCTGGCACCGCCTCGAAACCGGGGCGCTGCTGCGCATCGCGGGCCGGTTTGCCGTCTCCGCGCGCTACTTCCACTCCCTGCCCCACCAGGAGCAGGGCCGCCTGCGCGCCATCGCTGCGGGCCTGAGCTCCTATAGCGCGGTGGCGATTTCTGCGGCGGCGGCGCATATGCATCGTTTGCCGGTGGCCGGCCCGGCCGCCAACGCGCCGACCGAGATGTCCTTGCCCAATAAAAACCTCCCGCCCCACGACCGGCATATCCCCGGAATCATGTTCCGCAAAACGCGGCTGAACCAGTACGACTCTGTCGACGGCATCCGCTGCGTCAATCCCGCCCGCGCCGTCATCGACGTGGCGCGCTTCCACGGCTTTATCTCCGGGCTCATCGCCGGCGATGCCGCCCGCGCCCTAGGTGTCACCCCCACCGACTTCCGCCGCGAGATCGAATTCCTAGGCCGCGCCCGCAACATCCAGGTCGCCCGCCGGGTGGCGGAACTATCCAACCCGTCGGTGCGCCACGTGGGCGAGTCCTACGCCCGCGCGCTCATCCTCTCCTCCGGCCTCCTGCGGCCCCACCTCAATGACATGAAGCTGTGCACGTTCGCCAGCACGGGTGCGCTCATCGGTATCCTGCTGAATAACTGGCTGGCCGTCGAGGTCGAGGACCCGGCGTGCGGGAGCACACAACTGCACGCCTCAGCCCTCCAACAGCGCGACGATGCCCTCCGCCACGCCTCCTACCGCCCACTCAGGCTCCGCTACGACGACCTGACCGAGCACCCGCGCCAGACGGAGGCCCTCCTGCTTAGCCACCTGAAGTGGCCGGGGAATTCCGGCGCGCACGCTGCCTAAACGCACCCATTTTCAACAGCCGGGAACTTTTCTGTCAGCGATAACGACTTCTTAGAAGAGTTTCCGGCTGCAGACGCGACGCTCCTTGTCCTTGACCGTTTCTTCCTTCCACAAGGGATACTCCCATGAACTTTATCAACACGGGCCTGGGCGCCCTGACTAAACGCCTGCACTTCTATGCCGGTCTTTTCATCGCACCGTTCATCCTGGTCGCGGCCATCAGCGGTGCCGGCTATGCCGTGGCCCCGCAGATTGAGAACTTCGTCTACCGGGACCTGCTGCACGTCAGTGCCAACGATGCCCCACCCCAGCCACTCAGCGACCAAGTCCGCTCCGCCCAGGCGGCCTACCCGGACTACCCCGTCGAGCAGGTCTGGCCGGCCGACTCCGCCACGGACACGACCCGCGTGCTGGTGGCCGACCCGGCGCTGGGCGAGTCCCGGCTTCTGGCCGTCTTCGTCAACCCCTACGACTCCCACGTCCTGGGCGCGCAGCCGTCCTACTCGGGTGTCGGCGAGCTGCCGGTGCGCTACTGGTTCTCCCAGCTGCACAAGTCGCTTCACCTGGGCGACATCGGCGCCTTGTACTCGGAGTTGGCAGCCTCCTGGTTGTGGTTCGTCGCCCTCGGCGGTCTGGCCATCTGGCTGTGCTACCGCCGCCCCCGCACCACCTGGTCCGGCCGCCGCGGCCTGATGCGCCTGCACGGCAGCCTCGGCACCTGGCTCCTGGTGGTCCTGCTCGGCCTGTCCGCGACCGGCATCACCTGGTCGAACGTCGCCGGGGCCAACGTGGCAACGACGATCAGCGCCATGCGCGGCAGCGCCGACCCGGTCGATACCGCCCTGCCGCACCCGCCCGTCGTCGCCGGCCAATGGTTCGACGCGGAAATCGCCGACCAGGCTGACGGCGTCTGGCGCACCGCCCGCGATGCCGGACTCACCGGGCCCCTGCGCCTCTTCCCCGGCGAGGACACCGCCCACGGCTGGCAGGCTGCCGAGCGCTGGGTGCCCTGGCGCCTGGCTTCCGATGCCGTGGCCATCGATCCGACCGCCCAGGCCGTCACCGCCTCCCTCCCCTTTAGCGACCTTCCGCTGTTTTCTCAGCTGACCTCGTGGGGCACCTACCTACATATGGGCATCATGTTCGGCCTGCCGCTGCAGATCCTGCTGCTGGCCTCGGCGGTGGCCATCGCGGTGATGATCGGCGCGGGCTACGCGATGTGGTTCAAGCGCCGCCCGACGCGGATCCCAGGCCGCCACCCGCGGCTGAGCTGGGGCGAGTGGGCCGTCGTCGGCCTGTTCGTGGCGACGGCCGGCACCTTCCTGCCGCTGTTCGGCGCGACCCTGGTGCTGTTTATCGCCGTCGACCAGTGGAAAATGAAACGCCGCTGGAGAGGGAATCCAGCGGCGTCGGCCCTTCCCTCAGACCAGAAGGAAGGAAGTCTAGTTAAGTCCTAAGCGGTAGCGTTGCTCGCCTTTTGGGCGGCGCGCTTCGCGGCGACCTTGGCCACGACGGCCTGGACGCGGGCGCGCTCTGCCAAGAACGGCGGCGGGTTGTGCCCGCGCATGGCACGGACGTAGCCGGGGTGGGCCTCGGCAACGCAGTGCTGCCAGGCCTGCAAGGCCCCGCCGACGGTTTGCCCCACGCGCTTGTACAAGTGCGGCAGGGAGACCATGTCGAGGTTGCGCGCCACGGCATCGGTCTGCGCCAGGACGTAGTCGACCTGTTCGCGCAGGTTCTCGGCCGTCGCCCGGGTGCGGGCGTTGAGCGCGGTGGCCAGCTGGTGGACGTCCACCGGCGGGCCTGCCACGGCGTAGTCAGCCTCCAAACGCGCCGCCGTCAGCCCGGCCGGCGGGGTCACGTCGAACTCGCCCGACCCTGCCGCGGAGATGGTCCCGGAGCGCACCCCGGAGACCAGCGCCTGGCGCAGGCCGATGAGCTCGCCGACGCAACGGCCGGCGTCCACGCGCGCGTCCTCAATAATGTCATCGAGCTCGGCCACGCAGTCCACGACCAGCTCGACGTCCCAGTCCTCCAGCGCCTCGATGAGGTGCTCGATGTACTCGGCCACTTCGTCGCCGATGTTGTAGATCTCCTGAGTCAATTCGCGGTGGCGCAATTCAGCAGCCAGTTTGTGCATATCGTCCTTTCCGCGAACAAACCCAATCCTGAAGTAAAGGTTGAGACTTACCGTTGACGCTTGCTGACTTTAGGCGAGAACCTGGCAACTTTCTGGGCGACACTCCGAGAAGATTTTTATCTCTAGCGCTTGTAGATGTGCTCGATGGCGGACGCGTAGCGCTGGGCGACGACGTTGCGTTTGACCTTCATCGTCGGCGTGAGCTCGTTTTCCTCCTCCGTCAGGTCAGATTCCAGGATGTAGAACTTTTTGATGCCCTCCGCGTGGGAGACGGTCGCGTTGACCTGGTTGATGGCGTCCTGGATTTCGGCGCGCAGGGTCGGGTCGGTGGCCACGTCCTGGGCGCTGCGGTTGGCCGGGATGTTGTACTCGCGCTTCCAGCGCTCCAGCGCCTCCGGCTCCAGGGTCAGCAGCAGGCCGACGAAGGGCTTGCCGTCGCCGACGACCATCGCCTGCGAGATGAGCGGGTGGGAGCGCAGCATATCCTCCATCGGCCCCGGCGAGACGTTCTTGCCACCGGCGGTAACGATGAGATCTTTCTTGCGGCCGGTGATCATGATGTGGCCGGAATCCAGAATTTCACCCAGGTCGCCAGTGTTGTACCAGCCGTCCTCTACGGCGGCCGCGGAGGCCTGCGGGTTGTTCCAGTAGCCGGCGAAGACGATGTCGCCCTTGATGCAGATTTCGCCCTCTTCGTTGGTGCGGATGGTAACCCCCTCCAGCGGGCGGCCGACGGTGCCGATCTTCTGGTCCTCAAAGTCCACCGCGGCGGCCGCGGCGACCTCGGTCAGGCCGTAGCCCTCGTAGACCGGCAGGCCGATGCCGCGGAACCAGTGCAACAGGTCGTGGCTCATAGCCGAGCCGCCGGTGATGGCATAGCGCACCTGCCCGCCCACACCCTCGCGGATCTTGGAGTAAACCAGCTTGTCGAAGAGCTTGTGCTGGGCGCGCAGCAGGCGGTTGGGGCCTTCCGGGGTGTCCTGGGCGCGCGAGTAGTCCTGGGCAACCTTCTCGGCCTGGCTGAACAGGGCGGCCTTGACACCGGAGCCGTCGGCGGCCTTGGCGGCGGCGGAGTTGTAGACTTTCTCGAACACGCGCGGCACGCCCAGGATGAGGTTCGGGCGGGAGCGGGCGAACTCGATGGACAGGCTCGAAAAATCGGACCAGTGGTTCTGGGTGGCGCCGCCGATGGCCACCGCCAGCGAGACCGCGCGCGAGAGCACGTGGGCCAGCGGCAGGAAGGTCAGCACGCGGGTGCCCGGCACGGCGATGTGCCCGATGGGGTTGGTCAGAAGGCCGCGGACCTCGGCCAACCAGTTGCGGTGGGTGAGCATGCAGCCCTTGGGCCGGCCGGTCGTGCCGGAGGTGTAGACCAGCGAGGCCAGGTCGTCGGTGCGCGTGGCGGCGATACGCTCCTCGATAACCGATTCCTCCACCCCGCGGCCCTCAAATTTCAGCGTGTCAATGGCCGCGGAGTTGATCTCCAGCACGCGGCGCAGCTGCGATGGGGAGTCTTTGAGCATCGGCTGCCCGTCGTCCTGCAGGACCAGGTGGCGCACCAGCTCGGAGTGCTCGCGGGTTTCGGTAATGGCCAGGACGGCGCCGGAGTCTTCCATGATCCACTGGACCTGGGACATCGACGAGGACGGGTAGACCGGCACGGAGGCCGCACCCGCCGCCCAGATGGCGTAGTCCAAAAGCGACCATTCGTATCGAGTGGCCGAAATCAGCGCGATGCGGTCGCCCTTTTCCACCCCGCAGGCGATGAGGCCCTTGGCGACCTCGAAGACCTCGTTGATGAATTCCTTGGCCGTGACGTTGACCCATTCGTAGTTGGCCGGGCGGGTAAACATGACCCCGTGGGGGCGGGCCTTGGCGGTGGCGATGAGAGCGGTCAGGCAGGTCTCGCCCTCCTCGATCTCAAACTCTGCAGGGGTATGTACTTCCGGTAGGGTCACAATTTTCCTTTCAGGCCTGCTTCAAGAACATGACCATTTCCTCATAAAACCGTGGTCCACTCTACCAATTCCCGCCCTATATTCAGCAAGCAACACCGCGGCTTTCATGGCAGAATAAGCACCGTGACTTCCCGCCACCTCCTCGACGAGCTCGCCGCCCACCACGGGGTCGTGACGGCGTATACCGCTCAATCCGGCGAGCACATTGTTATTGATGCCCCCACCATCATTGGCACCCTGCGCGCCCTCGGCGTGGGCATTCCCGCCGAGCCCAGCGACGAGGACATCACTCTGCAGCTCTACTGGGATTACCAGGCCGCCGCCTCCCGCCCACTGCCGGCCTGCGTGGTCGCCACGGCCGGCAACGAGGAGCCGTTTCTGGTCCACGTGCCCGCCGGCGCGCCCGCCGAGGTTACGGTAGAACTGGAAAATGGCGGCACCGCGCCAACCTACCAGGATCCCAACGACTCCCCCGACGTCGACGTCGGCGGTAAGTCCTGGGGCGAGGCCAGCTTCCACGTGCCGGGCGACTTGCCGCTGGGCTACCACGAACTGCACCTGCGCAGCGAGGATCTGGAGGCGAGCTGCCCGCTCATCGTTGTGCCGTCCCACCTGGATACGGCCGACGAGCTGCTCACGCAACCGGGCACCGGCGTCATGGCGCAGCTGTACTCGGTGCGCTCGGCTGCCAGCTGGGGCATGGGCGATTTCCACGACTTGGGCGCTGTGGCCGAGCTCGTGGCCAAGCAGGCAGACGCGGATTTCCTGCTGGTCAACCCCTTGCACGCCGCCGAGCCCTTCCCGCCGGTGGAGGATTCTCCCTACCTGCCCACGACCCGCCGGTTCATTAACCCGCTCTACCTGCGCGTCGAGGACGTGCCGGAGCTTGCGCTTCTCGATGCCAACACCCGCGCCGACGTCGACGAACTCGCCGCCGAGTTCCGGCTGGCCAACAACACCGCCGAGGTCATCGATCGGGACGCCATCTTCGACGCCAAGCTGCAGGTGCTGCGCGAGCTGTTCTTCCTGGATCACACGGAGGAGCGCCGCGCGCAGTTCCGCGAGTTCACCCGCACCGAGGGTGCAGGCCTGGCGGAGTTTGCCCGCTGGTGCGCCGAGGCGGAGTTGGCGGCGCAGGCGGGGAGGCGGCATCGGCAGCAGGCGGGGCTGGACCAGCTGACCGAGTACTACAGCTGGCTGCAGTTTTTGTGCGCCGAGCAGCTGGGCGCCGCCCAGGAGCGGGCGCGGGCGGCCGGCATGCGCATAGGCATCATCATGGACCTGGCCGTGGGCATCCACCCGGGCGGAGCGGACGCGGTCAACCTGGCCGAGTACCTGGCTCCGCTGGCCTCGGTGGGTGCGCCGCCGGACGAGTACAACCAGCTGGGCCAGGACTGGTCGCAGCCGCCGTGGCACCCGGTGCGTCTGGCCGAAGCCGGCTACGGGCCGTGGCGGGACCTGCTGCGCACGACCATGCGCCGCTCCGGCGGACTGCGCGTCGACCACATCTTGGGGCTGTTCCGCCTCTACTGGATCCAGCGCGGCCTACCGCCGACGGCCGGGACCTACGTGCGTTACGACTCGCGCGCCATGGTGGGCATCCTGGCGCTCGAGGCCCAGCGCACCGGCACCGTGGTCATCGGCGAGGACCTGGGCACGGTGGAAGCATCCGTGCGCGGCGAGCTGGCCCGCTTCGGGATCTTGGGCACCAACGTGGTCTGGTTTGAAAAGGCCGGGGACACGGAAAACGCGCGAGCCTCGGCAGACTACCGGCGCCTGGCGCTGGCGGCGGTGGGCACGCACGACATGCCGCCGACGCTGTCCTACCTGCGCGGCGGGCACATCACCCTGCGCGAGGAGCTAGGCGTGCTCACCCGCCCGGCCGAGGTGGAAGACGCCGAGGATCGCGCCTGGCAGCAGGCCGTCTTTAACCAGCTGGCCGCCGAGGGCGTCCTCGACCCGGCCGTCACGCCGCGGCCGGACGACGAGCTGGCCGTCGTCGAGGCCCTCCACCGCTTCGCCGCAGCCACCCCGGCCGCGCTGACGGTGACGAACCTGGTGGATATGGTCGGCGATACCCGCGCCCAGAACCAGCCGGGCACCACGCGGGATCTCTACCCCAACTGGTGCGTACCGCTGTGCGATAGCCAGCAGCGCCCCGTCCTGCTGGAAGATATCGCCGGCCAGCCGCTCTTTGCCCGCCTGGCGGCGGCCGCTAGACGAGCAGCCCGCTAAACGAACAGCCCGATAAGCGCGGCGACGATTACCAGGGCGATAAGCAGCCGCAGGGTCGGGGTGACCTGGGAGCGCGGCAGCGAGCGCTTGCGCTTTTGCTGCCCTGCCCGCGCCGCGTGGCCGGCTCCACCCCCGGCCGTCCCGGCTGCTTCGGCCGCTTCGGCTGTTTCGGGCGCCTGGGACCCGGACAAGCCCTCACGCGGCTGGTAATCCGGGCGCGACTGATCCGCCGACGGGTTTACCCGCGGGTCCACCGGCGAATACGGGCGGTGCGAGCGCCCTACCTCTTCCGGGGCGTCCGCGGCGTGCTTGTCATCCATAATGACTCATCCTAGTGCCGCCCGGGCCGGCGGCGGAAACGGCGAGCGCACCAGTCGACGACCAGCATGAGCACCCAGGCCGCCACCACCAGCGCCGGCACGACCGTCAGCAGCATGATCACCACCTGCAGCCACATGGGCGCCGAGGCCACGGCTTGGGAGGCGGCATCAGCAAGCTCCGAGAGAGGGTCCATGGCCTATGATTTTAGAGCATGGCGCCAGAATCCCTCGAGCTTCCCGCAGCTGCTCCGAAAGATCCCTTCGATGCCGCCCCACAGGTCGGGGCGATGACCATCACGCGGCCGGCCGGCACGCGCCCGGGCGCGGACCTGCCTGTGGTGGTCTTCATCCATGGCGGCGGCTTTGATTCCGGCTCCCACCGCGACGCCATCGGCGACTACCCTGCCCGCGCCGGCCTCGTCCTGGTCCAGCTCAGCTACCGCCTGGGCCTGTCCGGCTTCGCGCGCTTGCCCGGCGACGAGCCGCGCTCCTACCGCGGGATCAACGACTGCCTGGCAGGCCTGGAGTGGGTGCAAAAGAACATCGAGGACTACGGTGGTGATCCGACCAACGTGACCCTGGTGGGCCAGTCCGCCGGCGCGGCCATCGCGCTGTGGCTGTGCCGCCGCGATCACTTCCGCGGTGGCTTCCGCCGGGCCGTAGCTCTTTCCCCCGCCTTTCCGCGCGCCCCGTTTTCCCGCCGCAAGGCCAGCCTGCGCACCGCGCTCGCGGCCCCGGTGACCCGCCGCAGCCTGTCCAAGCTCGCCAAAAACGGCCACCTGGAGCGCGGCTACCGGCGCTTCCGCGCCCGGCACGCCCTCGACATTGCGCTCGGGCCATGGCCGCTGGAGCCGGCGGAGTTCGCCGCGGTTCCCCTGGTAGTTAGCAGCACCCGTGAGGAGATGTGGGACCAGCCCGGCGCGCGCCGCCTCGACCGGCTCAAGGTCCCGCCGCGCCCGCTGGCCGCGGCGCTGAACCTGCCGCGCTTTGCCAACTGGCGCGCCGGCACTCACTCGGTTAGCAACCGCGCCGTGGTCGGCGATGCCACCATCCGCCGCTGGGTCGCCGCCGTGGCCCACCAGCACCCGCACCCGGAGCTGGTCCGCCACATAGAGTTCGTTCGCTCCGACGGGGCGCCGGCGCGCCACTGCGACGATCTGCCGGCCCTCTTCGACCCCGCCGACGGGGTCTTCGCCGAGTGGCTGGCCCACTTCGCGCGCACCGGCGACGCCGGTTTCCCGGCTGGGTCGGCGCAGCGTTTCGATCTCGCCACCGGCGCCCGCCAGGCGCACCCCGGCCCGCTGGACTACCTGTGGGCCTGCTACCGCCCGGATGCCCCCAGCAGGTAGTCGCGCAGGGCAGGCTCAGCCAGCTCCTCGACCATCCAGGGACTAAAGGCAAACGGGGTCGCGCGGGCGGCATCGATAAGCGTACGCGCAGTAACCCACTGGTAAGAGTCCACCTCGTCCGGATTGGGGGCCGGCTCAGTCCCCGGGGCCAGTTCTAGGACGTAGACGGGGCAGATCTCGTTTTCGACCACACCAGAAGAGTCCACCGCGCGGTAGGAGAAATCGGGCAGCACGCACTCCGGCCGCGCGGCATCCCACAGGCCTAGTTCGAAGGCGGCGCGGCGCAGGACGGCATCGGCGGTATCTTCGCCGGGCCCGGGGTGCCCGCAAAAGGCGTTGGTCCACACGCCCGGCCACGTCTTCTTAGCCAGGGCGCGGCGGGTGACCAAGACTTCGTCGCCGCGGTGGACCCAGGCGGAAAACGCGAAGTGCAGCGGCGTGTTGTCCGTGTGGACCGTGGCCTTGTCGGCGGTCCCGGCCGGCTGGCCGTCGGCGCCGGCGAGCACGACGAGTTCTGGAGCGGGCGTCATAGGCGTCTTCGGCGTCACAGGTTCAGGTTCCCCACCCAAGTGACGTTGCCCAGGGTCAAGCGGGCATCGGTCAGCGCGGTCGGGGAGGCGTCCACGCGGTACTGGACGTTGGTGGTCGCCTTCTCCCCCAGCGGGTAGTCGAGGCCTGGCGGGTTGACGTCGGAGTTGACCTCCGGATCGTAATCCAGCAGGTCGACTTCCTCAAAGCTGCTACCAGAGCGGTATTCCAGCTTGGGCTGGCCAATGGCATCGGCGGGCAGGGGCACGTCGTTGAGGTTTTTCAGCGCGACGGTGACCACGGAGCCCTGGACGTTGTCGGCGTAGACACCCTGGAGGGTCCACTCGACGTTGAGGCCCTCGTCCTTGATGGTCTGGGTGAGGTCGTCCTTGACTTCCTTGTCGGGCACGTCCTCCGGGTTGAAATCGGGCATCTCGGAGGAGGTGACCGTGATTTCTTCGTCGGGGCTCAGGCCGGCTTCTCCAGGCTCGAGCACGCTGCAGGCCGCCAGCCCGAGCGCGCACACCGGCACCAGCCCGAGGGCCCGCCACTGCGAGTTATTCACCGTGGATTATCTCCCGTCCGTGTAGTACTTGCTCGCCGTAAGCTTAACCGACGCGGCTGCCTTTTAACGCATCGACGTCCCGTTTGCCAGGCGTGCTTGGCGGGCTTAGTATCTGTGGGTTCCCGTGGCTTAACCAAAAACAACGCTTTAGGTAGTGGAGGCAGGGCATGAATTCTTTGGCCCGGATCGTCAAAAGCGCGAGGGCACTGTGGCCCTATTACCTCGGGGCGGTGTTAACCGCCACCCTGGCCGCGGCGCTGTCGCTGGCCTCGCCGTTTATCGTACGCGAGGCCACGGACACCATCGTCGCGGCCGTGACCGGCGGCAACCCCGCCGAGACCGCCCTGCGCACCGTCCTCTGGCTCGCCCTGCTGCTTTTTGCCGCCGATGCCCTAGGCTCCATCTTCAACAACCTGGGCGGCTATGTCGGCGACGTCATGGTCTCGCGCCTTCGGCAAATCCTGTCCACGCGGTATTTCGCTAAGCTGCTATCGCTGCCGCAGCGCTACTACGACAACCAGATAACCGGCACTATCATCGCGCGCCTGGACCGCTCGATCATGTTCGTCACGCAGTTTCTGCAGTCGTTTTCCAACAACTTCATCTCCATGCTGCTGCAGGTCGTGGCGATCCTGATCATCACCGCCTTCTACTACTGGCCACTGGCGGTTATGCTGGCGCTGCTCTTTCCTATCTATATGTGGCTCACTGCGCTGACCTCCAAGCGCTGGCAGCGCTACGAGGCGGTCAAAAACGAGCACATCGACGTTGCCAACGGCCGCTTCGCCGAGGTCATCGGCCAGGTAAAGGTCACCAAGTCTTTCGTGGCTGAGCTGCGCGAGCTAACCAGCTTTGCCCGCCACTACCGCGGGTACGTGGAGACCACCCGCCCGCAGTCGCGCTGGTGGCACACCATGGACGGGCTGCGCGGGCTGGCGATGGCCGCCATCTTCTTCGGCATCTACGCCGTTATCTTCTGGCGCACCCTGGGCGGACACTTCGGTCTGGGCGATATGGTCATGCTCATCCAGATGGTCACCATGGCCAAGCAGCCGGTGTTCATGATGAGCTGGATTGTCGACTCCGCGCAGCGGGCCATCGCCGGCTCCCGCGACTACTTCCGCGTCATGGGCGAGGACGTCGAGCCCACGGCCAACCCGGCTCTTATCAACGCCGCCCGCGCCGCCGATGCCATCGAGCCCGGCTCCCAGGACGTCGCCCCGCTGGAACAGTCCCCAGGGCGAGCGGGCTTTGCCTTCCACGACGTGTCCTTTTCCTACGAGGAGGGCAAGCCGGTGGTCGAAAACGTCAGCTTCACCGCGCACGAGGGCCAGCAGGTAGCCCTGGTCGGCGAGTCCGGCGGCGGCAAGTCCACCCTGGTCAACCTGCTGCTGGGCCTGTACCGGCCGACGGAGGGCAACCTCGAGGTACTCGGCCACCCAGTCCGCGACCTGACCGCGGAGCAGCTGCGCGCCTCCGTGGGCGTGGTCTTCCAGGAGCCCTTCCTGTTTTCCGGCACGGTGCGCGAGAACATCGCCTACGGCAAGCCGGGCGCTAGCGATGCCGAGATCGTCGCCGTCGCCCAGCGCGCCAACGCTCACGGCTTCATCACCGCCTTCCCCGACGGCTACGACACCGTCGTCGGCGAGCGCGGCCTGCGGCTGTCCGGCGGGCAAAAGCAGCGCGTAGCGGTGGCACGCGCGATGCTCAAGGACGCGCCCATCCTGGTCCTCGACGAGGCGACCTCGGCGCTGGACACCAAGGCCGAGCGCGCCGTTCAGGCCGGCCTGGACGAGCTGATGAAGGATCGCACCACCTTGATCATCGCCCACCGCCTGTCCACCATCGCGTGTGTGGACACGATCGTCACGCTGGATCGCGGACGCGTCCAGGAGATCGGCTCGCCGGCGGAGCTGGCCCGCTCGGGCGGAATTTATGCACAGCTGCTGCAGCTGACTCAGTCGGCCTCCGCGGCGAATAGGCGGAGGTTGAAGCGTTTCGGCTTCGTTGACGGCAGCCCGGAGCACGAGCCGGAGGATGAGTCCGAGATTTAAGCCCGGCTAGGCTGGGGCCATGGAATTTCCGAGTCTTGAGCAACTAGCCGCCCGCGGCACCCGCAAGTGGACCGTCTACGACTCTGACGTCATCCCCCTGTGGATTGCCGAATCCGACTTCCCCACCGCTCCCGCAGTCAAAGACGCAATCCAGGGCATGGTGGACCGAGAGACCTTCGGTTATACCCCGGCCCCGCGCGTCAGCGATCTGCCGGGAGCGCTCGCGGACTTCTACGCCGAGCGCTTCGGCTGGCGCCCGGACGAGAAGGGGATTTTCTGGATCGGCGACGTCGTGCGCGGCATGCTGCTGGGCGTGCAGTATTTCACCCGCCCGGACTCCCCGGTCGTCGTGCCGGTACCGTCCTACCCGCCGCTTTTGGAGGTACCCGCCACCGCCGGCCGCGAGAAGGTCGAGGTCTCCGCGGAGCTGGACCTAGCCGAAATCGAGCACGCCTTCGCCGCCGGCGCCGGCTCCATCCTGCTGGCCAACCCCTACAACCCGCTGGGCCGCGTGCTGGACGGGGACTTCCTGCGGGGCCTGGTGTCCCTGGCTCGCACCTACGATGCCCGCATCCTGGCCGACGAGATCCACGCCCCGCTGGTCTTTGAGGGCAAGCACACGCCGGTGGCATCGTTGGGCCCAGACGTGACGATCACGGCAACGTCGACGTCCAAGGCCTTCAACGTGGCCGGCCTTAAATGCGCGCAGATGATTTTTTCCAACCCCGCCGACATCGCTACCTGGAAGAAGCTGACCGGGGTGGCCAAGGACGGCACCGGCGCCCTGGGCGTTATCGCCGCCGAGGCCGCCTACCGTGACGGCGGCGAGCACCTGGACGAGGAGATCGCCTACCTGAAGCAGACGCGGGACTGGCTGCTGGAAGAGCTTCCCCAGCGCGTGCCCGGCATTAAGACCGCCTGCCCCCGGGCGACCTACCTTTTGTGGCTGGACTTTTCCGACACTAAGATTGGCTCCGATCCGCACCCGGCCCGCTGGGTGCTGGACAACGCCCGCGTCGCACTAAACGAGGGTTCCACCTTCGGCACCGGCGGCGAGCACCACGCGCGGCTGAACTTCGCGACCTCGCGGGAAATCCTGCTGGAGGTGATCGACCGGCTGGGCCACGCCTTCGAAAACTAGCACCCCGTCTTTACTTTCTCATACAGTGGGCGGTATTGTCTCATTATACGAACGGCGCGACCCGCCGGCCATAACCCGCCGCTGGGCCCCACACCACCCCGTGGGGCGCGGCAGTGGTTGCGATACTATACGACCCCCTGTCAATGAAGGGCTTAAGCAATGGCTCAACCCGTTACGTCCGCACCGAAGCGGCCCGCTGTGACCATCGTCGTGGCGGCGCTCATGCTGTTTTCGATGTTCTTCGGCGCCGGCAACCTCATTTTCCCGCCCATGGTGGGCGTGTCCTCCGGCACCAACTTCTGGCCCGCCGTCCTAGGTTTCCTCGCAGCCGGCGTGCTGCTGCCGGTACTGGCGGTCGTGGCAGTCTCGCTGTCTGGCCGCAGCGTCCGTGACCTGGGAGCCCACGGCGGCGCCTGGTTCGGCGTCGTCTTCTCCGCCATGGCCTACCTGGCCATTGGCGCCTTCTACGCGCTGCCGCGTACCGGCGCTGTCTCCATGGAAACCGCCATCACCCCGCTGCTGGGGTGGGAGGGCACCGCCGCCAACGGCATCTTTAACGCTGTGTTCTTCCTGATCGCGCTGGCGCTGTCCTGGAAGCCGAACTCCATCATGGACACTCTGGGCAAGTTCCTGACCCCGGCCCTGGTGGCCCTGCTGGCGCTGCTCATCATCCTGGCCACCACCGCCAACCCGCGGAACCCGGGCGTGCCTACCGAGGACTACTCCAGCTCCCCCATGGCCACCGGCCTGTTCGAGGGCTACAACACCATGGACGCCATCGCGGGCCTGGCGTTTTCCATTGTCATCGTGGGCTCCCTGCGCAGCAAGGGCTTCAAATCCACCAAGTCCCTGACGGGCGGCACCATCACCGCCGCCCTCGTCGCAGGCGGCCTGCTGGCGGCCATCTACCTGGGCCTAGCCTGGCTGGCGCAGACCCTGCCCAACAGCCAGGACTATGAGTCCGGCGCGGTCCTTTTGGCCGATTCCGCCAACATGACCATGGGTACGGTCGGCCAGGCGGTCTTCTCCGCCATCGTGCTGCTGGCATGTATGACCACCGCCGTGGGTCTTATCACCGCCTGCTCCGCCTTCTTCGAGATGCTGGTCCCCAAGACCACCTACCGCTTCTGGGCCGTGGCCTTTACCGCCCTGTCCATCCTGCTGGCCTTCCAAGGCCTGGAGACCGTACTGTCGGTGGCCGTGCCGTTCATTACCTTCCTGTACCCGCCGGCCATCACGCTGATTTTCATCACGCTGCTGCAGCCACTGGTCAAAAAGGCCGTGACTTTCTACTGGGGCTACCGGCTGAGCCTGTGGGTCTCCGTGCTCTGGTCCGCCCTGACGGTCATCGCCGACCTGGGCTGGGCCAGCGCCCTAGAGCCGATGCTCAACCTCTCGCCGGGCCAGGCGCTGTCGCTGGGCTGGGTCGTGCCCACCGCGATTGCTTTCGTCGTCGGCGCGGTTATCGATGTCCTCGTGCGCCCCGCCGCCGAATAAAATCTGCCGCAGGTAGGGTGGGTAGCAAGATGTCGTCTTCTAAAGGAGCACCATTGACCACCCGGACTGCCCACGCACCGCTTTCCGTTCTGGATTTCTGCACGATCTACGAGGGGGAGACCACCGCCCAGTCCATGGCCCACTCGGTCACCCTCGCCCAGCGGGCCGAGGAGCTGGGGTACAAGCGCCTCTGGTACACCGAGCACCACAACATGTCCACCATCACCTCCTCCGCCCCGGCGGTGCTGATTTCCCATATTGGTGCCCACACCAACAGCATTCGGCTGGGCTCGGGCGGGGTGATGTTGCCTAACCACGCTCCTTATATCATCGCCGAGCAGTTCGGCACGCTGGCCGGGCTCTACCCGGACCGCATCGACCTGGGCGTCGGCCGCGCCCCCGGCACCGATATGCACACGCTAGGCCGCGCCCTGCGCCGCGACGGCAACGCCGCCGAGCGCTTCCCCGAGGACGTGCGCGAGCTGACCGCCTACCTGGCCGGCAAATCCATCATCCCGGGCGTCCAGGCAGTGCCGGGCGCCAACACGCACGTGCCGGTCTACATCCTGGGCTCGTCGATGTTCGGGGCATCGCTGGCGGCCAAGTACGGCCTGCCCTACTCTTTCGCCTCCCACTTCGCGCCGCAGCACCTAGAGGCCGCGATGAAGTACTACCGAGACAACTTCCAGCCCTCCGACGTCCTGGACGAGCCCTACGTCATCGCCGCGGTCAACGTCACCGCCGGCGATACCTCCGAAGAGGCCTCCGAAATCTTCGAGCGCGTCAGATTCAACCGCGTCAGGGCGTTTGCCGGCCGCGGCAAGTTCCTGACCGACGAACAGGTCAACCAGATCATCGGTTCCTACCAGGGCCAGCAGATCCTGGAGATGCTGCGCTACTCCGCCGTTGGCACCGGCGACGAGGTCCGCGAGTACCTCGAGTGGTTCCAGGATCACGCCAGCGCCGACGAACTGATGGTCTCCATCCAGGCCAGCAGCCGCGCCGAGACGCTCAAGTCCCTGGACATCCTGGCCAAGGCCTGGTTCTAGGCCGGGCTCTAGGCGGGCTTTAGGCCCCAGCCTCAGACCCGCTCCCCTTAAGCGCGCGACTTGTCCCTGGGCCGGCGGCGTCCTCGCCGTCCCAGTCGTCGTCAAAGTCGCCGCCGACCCCCAGGTCGCCTTCGACGATGATATTGCCCGGGATGCGCATGTTACCGTCCTCGTCGTATTCGAGTTCGGGGCGATCCAGCTCGTTGCCCTCGCTGTCGTAGCCGGGGGCCGGACGGGCATCGGCGGCCTCGTATTTCTCCGGCGTGTCCGTCTTGCCCCAATGGCGCGTGCGGGTGCGGCGCTGCGCCGCCGAGTCATCGCTCATACCCTTGACCAACGAATACATCATCACGAATTCCATCAGGAAGAACGGCAGCGCCACCACGATGACGACTTCCTGGATGGCCTCGATGCCCGTGTCATTGATGAACAGCAAGGCCGCGGTCACCAGGCCTACCGAGCAGGCCCACGAGACGCGGTAATACGTCGGGGTCTTGTTTTCCTCGCCACTGGCGAAGGTGTCCATGACCAGCGCCGCCGAGTCCAACGAAGTAATAAAGAAGACGATGATGACCGTCAGCGCCAGCGTGCCGGAGAGCATATACAGCGGGTACTGCTCCAGCAGGGCGAACAGCGCGACCGGGGTGTCGCCGTCCTCGACCACCGGCTTGGTCAGAATGCCGGGGTTGTCCAGCTCCGTCTCAATGGCCGCGCGGCCGAAGATGGAAAACCACACCACAACCACGATGGTCGGCAGCGCCAAGACGCCGCCGATGAACTGGCGCACCGTGCGCCCGCGCGAAATGCGTGCAATGAACATCCCCACGAACGGGGCCCAGCAGATGGTCCAGGCCCAGTAGAAGGCCGTCCACGTGCCCTGCCAGCCCGGGTTCTCCTCGAAGGAGTCCGTCCAGAACATCAGCTCCGGCAGAGAGCTGGCGTAGCCGCCGAAGGCCTCCACCGTGTGCTTGAGCAGGGTCAGCGTCGGGCCCATCACCAGCACGAAGAACATCAGCACGAACGCGGCGACGATGTTGACGTTCGACAAGATCTTCACGCCCCGGTCCAGGCCGGAGGCGACGGAGATGGAGGCAATCGCGGTGACCGCCACGATGATGAGCACCTCGACCCAGCCGACCAGCGGCACGCCGAACATGATGTTCAGGCCGGCGTTGATCTGCAGCACGCCCAGGCCCACCGAGACGGCGAGGCCGAAGACGGTGCCGATGATGGAGAGGGCATCGATGAGCTTGCCGGGCCAGCGGTAGACGCGCTTGCCGAGCAGCGGGGAGAATACCGAGGACATGCGGGCGGGCATCTTGCGCTTGTAGACGAAGTAGCCCATCGCCAGGCCCGGCAGAGCGAACGGGACCCACATGTGGACCGCGAAGTGGTAGTAGGTGAAGCTGAAGGCCTGGTCGATGGCCGCCTGGCTCATCGGCTCCAGTCCCCCGCGGGGCGGGTTGAAGGAGTGGTGGAGCGGCTCGGCCGCGCCCCAGAACAGCAGGGTCGCGCCCAGGCCGGCGGCAAAGAGCATGGAGAACCATACCGGCAGGGAGTACTCGGGTTCGTCATCGTCGTCGCCTAGGCGCAGGTTGCCATAACGAGAGACGAAGATGCCAATCAAGAAGACGAAAATAACCGAGAAGCCACCGATGTACAGCCAGCCCAGGTTGGTGAGCAAGGAATTGGAGGCCACCGCGTAGAGATCGCGGGCCTGGGCCCCGAAGAACAGGGTGCCGGCCACGAAAACCACGATGAAGCCGGCGGCGACCAGAAAGACAAAGGGGTCGGTCTTGAGCCCAAGAAACCTCTTGGGCTGATCAGAAGACATAAGGAATGATCCAATCTTTGGACGAAATATGCCATCACCAGAGTAGCGGACGCCACTGCCCGAATCGACGAAACTGAGAATTAATAATCAACCCCGCCCGATTGACCACCGACGGAAGCAAAAGATCAACAGATGTAGACATATACGCAGATCAAAGCGGCACAGCTATGCCACATGCGAACGGCGCGGACGCGGATTTGTATACACTCCCCCCGTGACACCCCGCCGGTTGTGTGACTTATCTACCTTCCTGAGTTTTCTCTTAGCTTTGCGCGGCGTCCCTGCGCCTTGGCTACACGCCCCGGCAACCCTATAATCGCGCTAGCTAGGAGCCGAAAAGCGCGCCGGCGACCAGCTTTTCCAGATGGTCGCCAACCCATCTCCGCGACCTAAACAAAACATGTCTACATCCAAATAATTACTTGTATGTCGTTTCTTATAAAACCGTTATTCGCTACACTTGACACAACTGAGACAAACCGTTAATTGGGTCCGCGTTCTCCCCAGCTCGCGGGCGGCCGGCGCCTGCCACCCCAGGTCGCGGAAGCGTCGGCGTTTTCCAGCCTGCCTGGATTGAAGGGAGCACTGAACAACTAGTGAGGCAGCGCCGAGAACCGCAGCAGCACCTCAAGATCTGCGACTACCTCAAGGAGCAGATCCGCAGCAGCGAACTCCAACCGGGAGATCAACTGCCCAGCGAGGCCGAACTGTGCGCGCAGTTCAACACGTCGCGCGGCCCCGTCCGCCAGGCGATGGCCGCCCTGCGCACCGAGGGCGCCATCTCCTCCGGCCGCGGCCGGCGCTCCGTCGTGCTCGGCAACTTCAACGCCGAGACCTTCGACTCCGTCATCTCCGTGAGCTCCTGGCTCAGGCAGCACGGCTACACCCCGCAGCAGAAGACTTTCTGGCTGGCCCGCCGCCCCGCCCCGGAGGACGTCGCCCAGCGCCTGGGGGTCGGCTCCGACGAGCAGGTGGTCTACGTCCACCGCCTGCGCAGCTGCAACGACCGCCCGATGGTGATCGAAAGGCTCTACTTCCCCATCGACGTCGGGCAGGAAATCCTCAACTTCGACGCCGACTCCGGCTCGCTGCACACCCACCTGCGCGCCGCCGGCGTCGACTTCGACAACGTCAACCGCCGCATCCACATTGGCACCGCCACTGCCGACGATGCCGAGGCCCTGGACATCGAGCCCGGCTCCCCCATCTGGACCGTGGAGATGCTTATTTCTAACCACCAGGGCCGCCCCGTCGAGCTGGCGGTCTACTGCTACCGTGCCGACGCCCTGTCGGTGAACCTGTCCTCCGTGCGCGGCGGAGCCTCGCCGTTGGAGGTCTTCCCGGGGGTCTAGCGGCAGCTAGTGCGTGGCAATTTCGCCAAATAGTGACGGGATGCACTACCCTTTCGATATGACTTTCCGAGGCCGACGCAGCGCGTCGCTGGTACTCGCCGCTACCCTGCTATCCGGGTGCGCGGCCGGTCATACCGCCGTCGTCGACCCGGCCCCCACCGGCCAGGCCGGCGATGCTCTAACCGTCGCCACCACCTCCCCCGCCACGTCCCTGGACTTCACCACCGTCGGCGGCGCGGCCATCCCCGCCGCCCTGATGAACAACGTCTACGAGACCCTGGTAGCCATCGATTCCAAGACCGGCGAGGTCGTGCCCCAGCTCGCCACCGACTGGGAGGTCTCCGCCGACGGCACCCACTACGTCTTCCAGCTGCGCCGCGACGTGCACTTTTCCAACGGCTCCCCCTTCGACGCGAAGACCGCAGCCTTCAGCCTAGACTACGTCAAAAACCACTGGTCGAACGCCCTGTCCTCCCAGATGGACGTGGTCAAAAGCGCCCGCGCGACCGGCGAGCACGAGCTCACCGTCGATCTGCACCAGCGCTCCAACAGCTGGCTGTGGCAGCTGGGCACCACCGTCGGCGCGATGATGACGCCTAACGGCGTGGACCAGCTCGCCAGCCGCCCCGTCGGCACCGGCCCCTACGCCGTGAGCAAGTTCAGCCCCAACGAGTTCGTGGCGCTCGACGCCCGCGACGACTACTGGGGCACCCCGGCCGCCCAACCGGTCACCATCAGCTACTTCCCGGATTCGCTGACCGCCCTCAACGCGCTGCGCTCCGGCGGGGCGGACGTGGTCTGGGCCGTCCAGTCGCCGGAGCTACTCGACGATTTGCCGGACGGCACCGAAAAGCACGTCGGCACCTCCAACGGCGAGGTACTGCTGTCGCTGAACAACCAGGCCGCCCCCTTCGACGACCCGCGGGTGCGCCAGGCCGTGGCCTATGCCGTTGACCGTCAGGCCGCTAGCGAGATCCTCTTCGGCGGGCTGGCCACCGACACCGGCGCCGCCCCAGTGGCGCCCACAGACCCCTGGTTCACCGGCGAGGACTACTACCCCTTCGACCCGCAGCGGGCGCGCCAGCTGCTCCACGATGCCGGAGCCGTCGGCGCCCCCATCACCATCACCGTGCCCACCCTGCCGTACGCCCAGACCGCCGCCGAGCTGATCTACTCGCAGCTCACGGAGGTCGGCTTCGACGTGCGGCTAGAGTCCGCGGAATTCCCCGCGGTGTGGCTGGGCCAGGTCATGGGCGCCCACGACTACCAGGTCTCGCTGGTCTCCCACGTCGAGCCGCGCGATCTTACCACCCTGTTCGGCAGCCCAGACTACTACCTAGGCTACGATTCTCCGCGCGTGCGCGCGCTTTTCGCCGCCGCCGATACCGCCGCGACCCCCGAAGGATTCCGCGCGCTGACCTCCCAGGCCGTCGACCAGATCATGGCCGAGGCCGGCGCCGTAACACTGATGAACATGCCCAATATCGTGCTCAGCCGCCCCGGCGTGACCGGGCTGCGCCCCGACATGGTCACCGACTCCGTCGATCTCACGGAGGTGAGCGCGCGGTGAGGGCAGTCGGCACCCTGAAGCTGGTGGGCCGCTACGTCTTCGTACTGGCGGTGGCCAGCGTGGTCATCTTCGCCATGATGCGGGCGGTGCCGGGCAACCCGGCCCGAGTGGCGCTGGGTATCAACGCCACCGACGACGCCGTCGCCGCGCTCAGCGCCACCCTGGGCCTCGACCAGCCCCTTATCACCCAGTACGCGGACTGGATGGGCGGGTTGCTGCGCGGCGATTTCGGCGTCTCGCTGGCCTCGCAGACCTCCATTACCGGCCAGGTGCTCGACCGCGCCCAGGTCTCGCTCATCCTGGTCGGCCTGGCGCTGCTGCTGGCGCTGGTCATCGCGGTGCCGCTGGGGATTGCCAGCGCCCGCTACCCGGGGCTGTCGGTGCTGAGCCAGCTGGGCATCGCACTGCCGAACTTCCTGGTCGGCCTGCTGCTTATTAACGCCTTCGGGCGCTGGCTGCCCACCGGCGGGTGGGTGCCGCCCAACCAGGGCTTCGGCGATTTCGTGGCGCACCTTATCCTACCGGTGATCTCGTTAGCACTGGTGCAGGCGGCCATGCTGACCCGGTACGTGCGCGCCGCCGTCCGCGAGGTCATGGGGCAGGACTATATCCGCACCGCCCGAGCGCTGGGGGCCTCGCCCACCCGGGCACTTATCCGCCACGGCCTGCGCAACGCGGCCCTGCCCGTGCTGACCGTCGCCGGGGTGCAGCTGACCACGCTGGTCATCGGCGCCGTGGTCATTGAATCCGTCTTCGTGGTCCCAGGCCTGGGCAGCATGCTTCTCGATGCCGTCGCCAACCGCGATCTCACCACCGTCCAGACGCTGGTCATGCTCCTGGTGGCGTTCACCCTGACGGTCAACCTGCTCGTCGACGTGACCTACCGCCTAATTGACCCGCGCCTGGCGGGCGGCCGCGCGGGCGCCCGCCCCAGTGTTAAGGAGGCCGCGTAATGCAGAAGTACCTAGGCGCCGTCCTGGTGGCCATCCCCGTCATCTTGGCGCTGGTGTCCCTGGTGTGGACGCCCTACCCACCGGACCTAGCAGATACCGCCGCCCGGCTGGTCGGCCCCGGCGCCGAACACCTGCTGGGCACCGACCGGTTTGGGCGCGACGTGGCCGCGCGCATCATGGTGGGCTCCCAGGTCACGCTGCTGGTCGGCGTGCTCGCGGTCGGGATCGCGGCAGCCGTCGGCGTGCCGCTGGGGGTGATGGCCGGCATGGGCTACGGCGACTGGCTCATCATGCGCGGCTCCGACCTGGTGCTCGCCTTCCCGGCACTGCTGCTGGCGATTGTCGCCGGCGCGGTGTGGGGCCCGTCGACGGTAACGGCGATGGTGGCCATCGGCATCGCGGGCATCCCGGCGTTCGCGCGCGTGGCCCGCTCCGGCACGCTGCAGGTCATCCACCAGGACTATATTTCCTCCGCCCGGGTCTCCGGCGTGTCCGCGCCGCGGATTGCGCTGCGCCACGTGCTGCCGAATATCCGCGGGCTCATCATCGTCCAGGCCTCCGTCTACTTCGCCCTGGCCGTGCTGGCCGAGGCCGCCCTGTCCTACCTGGGGCTGGGCACTGCTCCCCCGGCCGCGTCCTGGGGGCGGATGCTGCAGGACTCGCAGACGCTGATGAGCACCGCCCCGTGGCTGGTGTGGGCGCCGGGGGCGGCCATCGCCGTGACGGTGCTGGGCTTTAACCTGCTGGGCGACGGGCTTCGCGACGCCTGGGATCCGAAGGAGGACGCATGACTTTGCTTGCCATCGAGGGCCTGCGCGTGGGCGACGGGCTCGTCGACGACGTCTCCCTGCACCTGGACCGCGGCCAGCGCCTCGGCCTTATCGGCGAGTCCGGATCCGGCAAGTCTTTAACCGCCCTGTCGGTGATGGGGCTGCACGACCTGCCCGTCGCCGGCAGTATCCGCTTCGATAGCCAGGAGTTGGTGGGGCTGGCGGATAAGCGGCATCGGCGGCTGCGCGGCGAGCGGATGGCGATGGTTTTCCAGGAGCCCATGAGCGCGCTGGACCCGTTGATGACCGTCGGGCGGCAGCTGCGCCTGGCCGGGGGCAGCCCGGAGATGCTGGAAAAAGTGCTGCTGCCGGCATCGGCGGCGCGACGCTACCCATTCGAGCTGTCCGGCGGGCAGCGCCAGCGCGTGCTCATTGCCATGGCGATGGCGCGCACCCCTGACCTGCTCATCTGCGACGAGCCGACTACCGCCCTGGACGCGACCACGCAGGCCGAGGTCCTCGACCTCATCGACGCCCTGGCCGCCGAGCACGGCACAGCCGTGTTGTTTATCACCCACGACCTGCGCGTTGCGCAACGAATGTGCTCGCAGATCGCGGTGCTGCGCGACGGGGCCATCGTCGAGGCCGGCGAGCACGTGTTGGACAACCCGCAGCACCCGTACACCCAGCATCTGGTGGGCGCCTCCCGGCTGCCGGCCGGCGATGCCGTCCCCACCCGCCAGGACCCCGTCATCGCGCTGGAGTCGGTCACCAAGAGCTTCGGCGACGCGGCGGCGGTAGAAGGCGTGGACCTGGCGGTGCCGCGGGGCGGACGCGTCGGGGTGGTCGGCGGCTCCGGGTCCGGCAAGACGACGGTGCTCAAGCTGATTGCGGGGCTGGAGCGCCCCGACAGCGGGTCCGTTCGTGTGGACGGGCGCGTGCAGATGGTCTTCCAGGATCCGCAGGGCTCGCTCAACCCCCGCCTGACGGTGGGGCGATCCATCGCCGAGGGCGGCGCCGGACCCGAAGAGGTCGCCCGCGTACTGGAGCAGGTGGGGTTGAAAGCAAGCGATACCTCCCGCTACCCCCACGAATTCTCCGGCGGGCAGCGCCAGCGCATCTCGATTGCGCGCGCCGTGGTGGGCCGGCCCGATATCGTGCTCGCCGACGAGGCCGTCTCCGCGCTGGACGTGTCCGTGCGCCGGCAGGTGCTGGATCTGTTCGACTCGCTCATCGATGCCTACGATCTCACCGTCGTATTCATCTCCCACGACTTGTCGGTGATTCGCTACCTCTGCCCCACCGTGGTGGTCATGCGCGACGGCCGCGTCGTGGAAGCCGGGCCGACAGCCGAGGTGTGGGAGAACCCGCAGCACGACTACACGCGCGAGTTGTTGGCCGCGGTCGAGAATTCGTCTATGTAGGTATTTAGGCACGCCGAGTAGGCGCTACGGAGTGGTTTCCGTGGCGCCTTTTCGCGTGTTGAGGCAGTCGTGGGGCTTGGCTG